>CAXTOX010000164.1:3224-8003 GCA_964245885.1 uncultured Chthoniobacterales bacterium
GCGAGAGGATGGGCAGCGCGAAAGCGGCCGTCTTGCCCGTGCCGGTCTGCGCGGAGCCGATGAGGTCCTTGCCCGTCAGCACGATGGGGACGGCGCGTTCCTGGATCGGCGTCGGGGCGGTGTAGCCGGTGGCTTCCGCGCCGCGCAGGACGGCTTCCGCCAGGCCGAGGTCGGCGAAGCGCGTGGAAGTCGCCGGGGCGGACGCGGCGGCGGGTTCGGGGCGGGGGGCACGGGGCGTGCGGGGTTCCTGCGGCTGGCGCGGAGCCGGGTGCGCGCCGTTGGGAGCGTGCGGGGCCGCGTTTGCATCCGGACGGCGGGACTTGGTGCGAGGGGCGTGGGAACGGGCAGGCGCGGCGGCCTTGCCGGCGGATTCCGGCTCGGACCGGAAGCGATTGAGCAATTTACGAAACATGAGGACCCGTAGTCTCTCATGGGTTTGCCCTCCGCGCGCGTGACATTTACGTCGAAAACAAAACAGGCAGGAACCCGCGTCCGGGCACCTGCCTGCTGGAACCGTGTGCGCTCCCGGGACAGATCACTTGGCGGCTTCCTGCGCGGCGTCCAGCAGCTTCTTGCTCTGCGCGGTCATGTACTTGCCGAAAGACTCCGCCTCCTCCGGCTTCATCTTCGTTTCAACGCAGTTCCACAGGGTGTCGAGTTCTTTGCCTTTGGCGTCGAGTTCCTTCATCTTCGCTTCGTCTTTGGCTTTGACGGCTTTCGCGTACGCGTCCACAAATTCGCCGAACTTCTTGACGAAATCATTGACCTCCGGAGCGCTGAATTTGGGCGGATCGTCGGCGCGCACCGGCAGGGTGAAAGTAGCGAGAGAAAGCACCAAACACAGGCAAAGGACGGCGCGGCGGCTGAGCTTGGGCAGGAACGGGATGGTCATAAAAGAGAAACGGGTTCGCGGAAGACAGAGGAACGCCTCAAACCGTGCGGCCTGCAAAAAGAATCTGTCTGCCGAAACGAAACAGGCAGGAACCCGGGAGGCTCCTGCCCACGCGCAAACCCTCACTGGAAAACAGCGTGGTCCCTCCGTGCTACTGAGCGGCCTGGCTCAGGCGCTCGACCTCCGAGTTCAGGAACTTCGCCCACGCATCGGCCTCCTCGGGTTTGAGCTTGTTTTGTATGTTCTCGGTGCCGGTCATCAAGGCGTCTTGCTTTTTGCCGTCCTCGGTCATCTTGGCTTCGTCGTTGGCCTTCATGTCCTTGACCATGGTGGTGATGAGTTCGTCGTATTTCTTGACGAAGTCGTTGACGGCCGGGTCGCTGAACTTGGGCAGGTCCGCCGCATGCGCACGGGGAGCAAAGGTGGCGAGAGACAGCGCCGCGCAGGAACAGGCCAGGGTGCGGCGGATCGTTTTGAACAGGGATTTATCAGGTGTCATAGGGCAGGTGATCAGAGCAGGAGGGACGCCAGGAACCTGGCAAATTGCAAGGAAAGTTGATTTTGGTGTGCGTGAAATCCCCCGGGTGCGCGCAGGAGCCATCGCCGTTTGCACTTTCTTCGCCTCGCTGCCGCAAGGTACTTTTGAAGCTTGCCGCCTCCGGACGGAGCTTTATCTTTCCGGCCTGATGCCTGCCGCCGTCCCATCCAAAGCCTACGCCCGCGCGGGTGTGGACATCGACCTCGGCAACCGTCTCAAGGGCGGACTCGGACGCGCGCTTGCCTCGACCCACGGGCCGGAGGTGCTCGGCAAGGCGGGTGGCTTCGGTGGGTTGTTCCGGCCAGATTTCCGAGGGATGCGCGAGCCGGTGCTCGTCGGCTCCATCGACGGCGTGGGCACCAAGCTCAAGCTCGCCGTCGCCCTGAACCGGCACGGCACCGTCGGTCAGGATCTAGTGAACCATTGCGTCAACGACATCGCGGTCCTCGGGGCGCGCCCGCTGTTTTTTCTTGACTACATCGGCACCGGCAAGTTGGAGCCGGCCGTCTTCAAGCAACTCCTCGCCGGATTGGCCAAGGCCTGCGCGGCGGCGGGCTGCGCGCTGATCGGCGGCGAGACGGCGCAGATGCCCGGCATCTACCAGGGCGCGGACTACGACCTGGCAGGCACGGTCGTCGGCGTCGTGGACAAAAAGAAGATCATCGACGGCCGCCGCATTCGTCCGGGCGACGCCGTGCTGGGCCTCGCCGCGGATGGCCTGCACACCAACGGTTATTCGCTCGCGCGCGACATCCTCTTCAACCGGATGGGCCTCACCACCGACGCGCGGCTGCCCGGCTTGCGCAAGACGCTCGGCGAGGAACTCCTGCGCGTGCATCCGAACTACCAGGGGCGCATGGCGGCGTTGCCCGAGGGCACGTTGAAAGGAGCGGCGCACATCACCGGCGGTGGGCTGATCGACAACCTGCCCCGCGTGCTGCCCGAAACCTGCGACGCGGTCATCGACACCGCGGCCTGGAAGACGCCACGGCTGTGCCAGATTTTGCAGGAAGGCGGCGCGGTGCCCAAGGAGGAGATGTTCCAGGTTTTCAACATGGGCGTCGGCATGGCGCTCGTCGTGGCCGAGAAAGACGCCGTTTCCACCCTCTCCGTCTTGGGCAAAGGCGCTTTCCGCATCGGACGGATTGAACGCGGCACGGGCTGCACCCGGTTGCAATGAGGCGCACGCGCACCGGGCGGATTCTGCTATACTGGCGCGGTTGACCGACCGCCGGAATGAAAGAGATCATCACACATCTGGACGCCGGCGCGGCGAGGCTCGGCAACCTCTCCGGCCAAGGCAAGGCCGGGATCTGGGGAGTGGGTCTCGGCGCAGCCCTCGGCGCTCTGGCAGCCGTCGGCACGGTGCTGGCGCTGCGCTGGTTCGTGCGGCCCCCGACGAAGGAGCGCATTCCAGAAACGATCTCGCCGCAACGGTTTACGACCCGCGCGTTCCAGACCAGCCGGGGGCAGATGTTCTACCACGAAGGCGGTGCGGGGGCGGGGCCGACGTTGGTTTTCATCCATAACGTCGGCGTCGGCGCGTCGGCCTACCAGTGGTCGAAAGTGTATCCGGCGTTCGCCGAAAACCACCGGGTGATCGCCGTCGATCTGCTCGGTTTCGGCGAATCCGAACGCCCCCTGGCGAAACTCACGGCTCTCGACTACGCGGAGAGCCTGGCGGAGTTCATCGGCGGCGTGTGCGGCGACGATGCCCGGCGGCCGGTGATCATCGCGCGCGGGTTGGGGGCAGGTTTTGCGGCGTTGATGGCGGCCCGACAGGCGGACCTGGTTGCGCGGCTGATGCTGTGGATGCCGTCCGGGCAGGCGAACGTGCCGCTGTGGCTCAATCTCGCCAGCCGGGTGCCGAACCTCAACCGCTTCGTCTACCGCAACAAGCTCGCGCGCCGGGCGACGATCCGCGCGCGTTTCGAGGCGACGGGAGCCTTCGTCGATCCCGGCGCGGTCTCCCAGGAGAGCGTGGACATGCACGCGATCTGCGCGCAACAGTTCCAGGCGGACTACGCGATCTACCGGTTGTTCCAAGGGAAAATGAGCTTCGATCTCGACGCGCGTTTCCGTGAGTTGTCCGTGCCCACGACGCTGCTGTGGCCGTCGCGATTGGCGGGTGGCCAAGCGTTCGCGGCGGCGGAGCGGTTGGCGGGTTCCAACCCGTTGTGCGCTCTGCGGGTCGTGCCGGGCGCGGGTCCGTACGCGCCGCTGGAAGCGCCCGGGAGCATGATCGAGGTGCTCAACGAAGAACTCCGCAGCGAGCCTCAGACGGTCGGATGAAAGAGAAGGCAGAAGGTAGAGCCGAGTCCGCGAGACATCGCCCTGCAAGGGCGATAACACAGAAGTTAGAAGGGGGGAAGCAGAGACCAAGCGCTGGCCCTGCGATTCTACACTCCATCTTCTTTTGGATTTTTACTTCTGCCTTCTGCCTTCTGCCTTCTGCTTTTTCTGCTGATCCCGACTGGCGCACCCTCGTCAACACGGGGCAATTGGTGGAAATGACCAAGGTCGATCCCACGATCCAAATCGAGATGCGCTACTCGACGACCCATAACTGTGTGGGTGCAGTGATCTATCCCGAAGGGATGCCCTGCCTGATCCGGCCCGAAGTCGGGCTGCGGCTCAAGGCGGCCCAACAGTATCTCCGCGGCTGGAACTACGGTCTGAAGGTCTGGGACGCGTACCGCACGCCGGAAGCACAGCACGCGCTGTGGAAACGCTGGGCCAAACGCGGCTATGTGGCTGACCCGGACGACGGGCGTGGTTCCTTGCACACCTGGGGGTTGGCCGTGGACGTGACGCTGGTGGATCGGTTCGGCAACGACGTGGAGATGCCGAGCGACTTCGATGTGTTCACCGCAGACGCCAGCGGCATCTACCGTGGCAAGAGCGACACTGTCCACGACAACCTGCACCTGCTTCAGCGCGCCATGTTCGGATCGGGTTTCCAAGGGCTTTCGACCGAATGGTGGCACTTCACCGTACGCGACTGGGACAAGTTCGGTCGGTTGACGGCCGATCCTCCGGTGAAAGCCACCGCACCAGCGGCACCACATACAAGGTAGGGTTGCCTCTCCGAGGCAATCCTACAGCGTTTTTCGTTTGCGTGTGGAGTTCTCCCAGCCCCGGCAGGGGCGCAAGAGTTTAGCCCACGGCGTAAGCCGTGGGGAACAACCAAGAACCAGCCAAGCCCCGGCAGGGGCGTAAGAAAAGATACTGGCCGTGGCGGACCACCGAGCAAATTTTCTGACGCTCCTGCCGGGGCTTTGTCGTTTTACGATGCTTTCCCACGGCTCACGCCGTGGGCTAAACTCTTGCGCCCCTGCCGGGGCTGAAA
>CAXTOX010000165.1:0-7808 GCA_964245885.1 uncultured Chthoniobacterales bacterium
CCTCGTCGAACGCACCCTGCGCGACGTGGTTTTCCTGGAAGCGGTCGGGGTGAATCCCGTGATCGTGCACGGCGGCGGCAAGGCGATCACCACCCGGATGCGGGAGGCGGGGATCAAGGCACAGTTCGTCAACGGATTACGCGTGACCGACGCCGCTTCCATGGCCATCGTGGACGATACGCTGGAGAACGTGATCAACCCAATGATCGTCGGCAAGATCAACGACCTCGGCGGCAACGCGCAGGCGGTGTCGGGCCGCCACGTCATCCGCGCCCGGAAAGTGCCGACACAATCTGGCGCGAGGGGGAAAAAGACGGACCTCGGCTTCGTCGGGGAGGTGACCGCGGTGGATCTCGCCGCGGTCCGCGCTGCCATCGCGCAGGGGATCGTGCCGGTGATCTCGCCCCTCGGCGTGGACCCTGACGGCCTCGTGCTGAACATCAATGCCGACGTGGCGGCAGGGGCCATTGCCGCCGGTCTCGGCGCGACCAAGCTCATCTACATCAGTGACGTGCGCGGCATCATGCGCAACCCGGCGGAGATGGATTCGTTGATCCCGTCGGTCAACCGCGACCTGATCGGCCGCCTCATCAAGGACGAGATCATCGAGGGCGGCATGATCCCGAAGGTCGAGAGCGCCGCCGAAGCGCTCGGCAAGGGCGTCGGCAAGGTCCATCTCATCGACGGGCGGGTGGCGCACTCGCTGCTGCTGGAGATTTTCACCGACTCCGGGATCGGTACGGAGATCGTTCCGTGAACCGCGCTTAGCCGTTGGCGGATCGGTCCAACGGGTAAGTCAACCCGATGGCCGCGCTTCGAGGTGGGCGGCGACGTGGGCGGCCTCCTTGGTGCCGAGATAGGCCGTGGCTTGATCCAAGGTTTCCACGGGGATCTCCTGCGGTTCGGGTTTCCCATTCCGTCAGAGGACGATTTTGCTCGTGCCGCCGTCGCGCGAGGATGGCCCATTGGAGGGGGAGGCCACCAGGAAAGAGGGGACTACCGAGGCGGGATGATCACCATTGCGGCATTCGCCGGTGTTGATAGGCGCGCCCTGGAACAAACGCTTTTGCCTGCGTCATTTATTACTTGCGGCCTCCGGGGGGTGTCGGAAGCTCCCTTGGCCGCTTGCGTCGATGCAATCTCGCTCCGGCCGTTCCCCTCCTATGAAAGCCCTGTTTCTCACCAACGAATATCCGCCGCACACTTACGGTGGCGCGGGGGTGCACGTCGAATACCTCAGCCGGGAACTGGCAAGGTTGATCGACGTGGAGGTTAGGGCGTTTTCGGATCAGCACGCGAACGACGAGCATCTCAAGGTACGCGGGTTCCCGAAGAGCATGGACAACTACACCTGCCCCAAACCGTTGCGCTCGGCGTTCGCCGCGGTGAGCCGGTGCGTGGATTTCAACACCACGAACATCGACGCCGACGTGGTGCACTGCCACACGTGGTACGCGCAGTTCGGCGGGATCATGGCGAAGCTCAACTACGGCGTACCCCTCGTCGTAACCGTGCACTCGCTCGAACCGCTCCGCCCGTGGAAGCGCGAACAGCTCGGCGGCGGCTACGATTTCACCTGCTGGATCGAGAAAACCGCGATGGAAATGGCCGACGCCGTGGTCGCCGTTTCGCAGGAGACGAAGGCCGACGTGCTGCGTCTCTTCGACGTGGACGAGAAGCGCGTCCACATCATCTACAACGGGATCGACCCGGACGAGTACCGCGTCGCGGGATCGTCCGACGAGGTGCTCACGGCGCACGGGATTGATCCCGCTAAGCCGTTCGTGCTTTTCGTCGGGCGGATCGCGCGGCAAAAGGGGATCATTCACCTCGTCAATGCCATCAAGTACTTGGAGGCCGGCATCCAGGTCGTCCTGTGCGCAGGCGCGCCGGACACGCCGGAAATCGCGGCGGAGATGCAGGCGGCGGTGGCCGCGGCCAAGCAGGAACACGGCGGCGTGATCTGGATCGAGAAGATGCTCGCCAGGCCGAGCGTCATCGACCTGTACGGGAAGGCGGCGGTGTTCTGCTGCCCTTCGATCTACGAGCCGTTTGGCATCATCAACCTGGAAGCGATGGCGTGCGAGACCGCCGTGGTCGCCAGCGCGGTGGGCGGGATCAAGGAAGTCGTCGTCCACGGGGAAACGGGCTTTCTCGTGCCGCTCGAACAAATGCGCGAAAGCCCCTTCGAACCGGTGAACCCTGACCAGTTCGCCCGCGACTTGGCGGCGCGGATCAACGAACTGATGAACCAACCCGAGCTCCGCGCCCGCTTTGCGAAGGCCGGCCGCGCGCGGGCCGTCGCCCGGTTTAGCTGGGCTTCCATCGCCGAGCAGACGCGTGCACTCTACGAGTCGTTGACTCCGAAGCGTTCGTAAGCGACGACTTGCGGAGTTTCCCTGCGTCCGGCGCAGCTTACGCCCGGCACGATTTTTTCACTGCAACCTTCCCGCCCTGTGTTTGTCGACCACGTTCGTATCTTCGCAAAGGCCGGCGACGGCGGACCGGGCTCGTCCAGCTTTCGCCGGGAGTCGTTTGTTCCTCGCGGCGGCCCGGACGGCGGCGACGGCGGCAACGGCGGCAGCGTCATCCTGCGCGCCGACCCCCACACGGACAGTCTGGTGGCCCTCTTCTACGAACCGCAGATCCGGGCGCAGGACGGCGGGCGGGGCAAGGGCAAGCAGATGTCCGGGAAATCGGCGCTTTCCAAGGTCGTCCCGATCCCCATCGGCACGATGGTGTTCCGGCTGCCGCCCGGCGAAACGATCTCGACGCGTTCCCCCGAAGATGCCGAAGCCACGGCGGCGGCACCGCGCAGCAACGTCCCGCCGGTGGACACCGAGGGACTCGATCTCGTCGCCGACCTGGCGCAATCCGGCCAGGAGTTCGTGCTTTGCCGCGGCGGCGACGGAGGGCGGGGCAACGTGCACTTCAAAAGCGCGCGGAACCAGGCGCCGACCCGCGCCGACCCGGGGTACCCAGGCGGGGAAGGGTACTTTTATTTTGAACTGCGCAAGATCGCCGACGCCGGTTTTGTGGGATACCCAAACGCGGGCAAGTCAACGCTGCTGGGCAAGCTGTCCGCCGCCAAACCGAAGGTCGCGGCCTACCCGTTCACCACGCTGACCCCGATGGTCGGCGTGGTGGAGTTCCCGGGCACCTACGAGCGGACGACGCTGGCGGACATCCCGGGTTTGATCGACGGGGCGCACCGCAACGTCGGCCTGGGTCATGAATTTTTGCGACACATCATGCGTTGCCGCCTGCTGATGTTCGTCCTCGACATGGCCGGCAGCGAAGGGCGTCATCCCTTGGAAGATTTGGCAAATCTGAGGCGCGAGTTGTCCCTTTACAACCCGCAGCTTTCAGAACGCCCATGGATGGTCGTCGCCAACAAGATGGATCTACCCGACGCGGACGAAAACCTCCGGCTGCTGCGCGAAAGTTACCCCAAGATCGTCACGGCGGCGATCAGCGCCGCGCAGGGAACCGGCGTTGAAGAACTTCGCCTGCTGCTCCGCGAACGCCTGGTTGATCACGCTCCGGCGGCGTAAGTTAAGCTTGGTCTAACCGAAGAAAAGAACGCATCTGAACTCTGGCGCTACAGCCGCCGAGGTGGAAAGATGGTGCCGGTGATGCGAGAGCAACGACGCCCAAAGGTCCGCTTGGACATGCTCCTGGTTGATCGCGGCATGTTCGATTCGCGAGAGAAGGCGCAACGCGCGGTTCTGGCGGGTTCGGTTCGGGTGGGAGGCCAGCCGGTCGGTAAACCTGGCACCAAGGTGCCTGACGACAGCACCTTGGAGACGCGAGCGAAGGAACGTTACGTGAGCCGCGGAGGTACCAAGCTGGAGGGCGCGCTCGCTCATTTCCAGCTCGAACTCGCCGGCGCGGTCTGCCTCGACGTGGGCGCGTCCACGGGCGGGTTCACCGATTGCCTCCTCCAGCATGGGGCCAGCCGGGTTTACGCTTACGACGTGGGACACGGGCAGTTGGACTGGAAAATTCGCAGCGACCCGCGGGTGGTGGTTCGCGAGAAACTGAACGTCCGCTACCTGCGGCCGGAGGATGTTCCGGAGCCGGTTTCGCTCTGCGTGATCGATGTTTCCTTTATCTCTCTCACGCTGATCCTGCCGCCGGTCGCCGGGGTGCTCGGCGGCAACGATGCGCGGTCGCCGAGGGCTATCGTCGCCCTGATCAAACCCCAGTTCGAACTCGAACGCGCGGCGGTCGGGCGCGGCGGCATCGTGCGCGACGCGGAGGCCCACCTCCGCGCCGTGGAGAAGGTCAGACATTTCGTCGAAGGTTCGCTGCCCGGTTGGCGCTGGACGGGCGTCATGGATTCACCGATTCTAGGCACCGAAGGCAACAAGGAATTCCTCGCATGTCTGCAAAATTGATCGGCCTCGTCGGACACCCCAAGAAGCGGGGCACGGCCGCCCTCGCCAAAACGCTGCGCGAGGAGTTCGCCCGCGAGGGGTACACGTTGCGGGTTGATACCGCGACCGCTGAACTGCTCGGCGACGCCCGCGACGGCCACCCGGTGGCGGATCTCGGACGCGACTGCGAGCAACTCATCGTCCTGGGCGGAGACGGCACGATCCTGAGCACGGTTCACGCGCTGGGCGAAAACCTGCGCCCGATCTTCGGCATCAACCTGGGCACGCTGGGTTTTCTGACCTGTCTGCCGTCGTCGGACTACCGCCAGGCGGTGCGCAGCATCATCCATCGGGAATACCTCCTGAGCGAGCGCTCGATGCTCGATGTGACGGTGGTCCGGGACGGCGCGACCATCGACCGCCACCACGGATTGAACGACGCGGTCATCAGCCGCGGCGCGTTGTCGAGGCTGATCCGGCTGGAAACCCGCGTCGACGGCGCGCTGCTGACCGAATACAACGCTGACGGCCTGATCGTCGCCACGCCGACCGGTTCCACGGCCTACTCCCTGTCGGCGGGGGGACCGCTCCTGACCCCGGAGTCTTGCGTATTCGCCATCACACCGATCTGTCCGCACACCTTGACCAACCGCTCGGTCATCATCGGCGACAAGGCGGCGGTGGAGGTGCGGCTTTGCAACGCGCGCGACGAGATCTTCCTGACCGTGGACGGTCAGCGCGCCGTCCCCATGAAGGCGTGCGATTCGGTGTGGATCCGGCGCTCGAGGGAAACGCTCTCGCTGGCCATGCTGCCGGACCTGCCGTTTTTCGAGCTGGCCCGGCGGAAGCTGCGCTGGAGCGGCAGCAGCATCTGAACGGCGACGCCGCCGCGAAAAACTTAGTGCGCCAGGATGTTCTGATGCACACAGACATCCGGCTGCTCGGCATCCATCGTCTCGAACGAAATCTGCCCTTCGCCCTCGCGGACCACAAGCGTCACGCGCGGGGTGACGGCATGCTTCGTCTTCCGCCCGCGGTCGGCCTGCCGCAGCCACTCGGCGACTTCCCTGGCCGTCGGCGTCGAGCAGGTCATGCCCGTGGAACCCGCCTCGCTCAAGGCTTCGAGCGCGGCGGCTTCGAGCAGTTTGGGCCACAGTTTGCGGAAGAGATCGGGCGACGCGTACACGTCGGCGCTGTTGATGCGTCCGTTGATCGCGAAGGCGAAACCGGCGGCGTCGGGATGCACGGCAAGCACGTTGTGGAAAGCGTGCGTGTAGCCGTCCAGGCGGCGGCGGACGACCTCGTTCTCCAGCGTCAGCGGCAGGCTGGTCGGAGACGCCGCAGAACGCACATCAGTTCCGACCGAGCGGCTCAGCTTGAGCTGGGCAGCATCGACCGAGGTCCAGACTGCCGTCTGGTCAGCGGCCTCGCGGATCGAAAGCTTCAGCTCACGGGTGGCGGCGACGCAGGGCGCGGATCTGAAGCTGTTGGTCGGCTCCTCCCCGGCACGGCGATTCCAGCGGCCGCGCTCGACGCAGAAGGTACGCACCTTCATGCGGCGGGGGCGGCGGCTGCCGTGCGGAACGATGAAGTCCAACCCCAGCGCACGATCCTGCCAGCCGCCCTTCACCACGTCGCCCGCCTGGATGTAAAGATCGGCGTGCGTGAGGTTTTCGATCTCCAGTTCGCCCACGCGGCCGGTCTCGTGGAGTCGCGCGCAACCCGCCTGGAGTGCTTCGTCGAGCGTCAGAAACGTCCGCCTGGAGGCCAATTTAGGCTGACTCAGCAGGTAGACCGCGAGGTTCCGGTACGTGTAGGCCTCGGAGATTTCGGGCGTGCGGCGGAAATGGAATATTTTCATGGCTTTGCGTTTGACTTGCTCCCAACGTAGTCGCCAGGGTATGACAAACATTGTCATAGCCACGAAGTTTTTTGAATATTTTTCATGAAAGTTTCCAGCGGCAGCGCGCGCCCGCCTTTGGCCCGGATGCTCCAGATCCACGAGGAGCTGCAAACCGGCGAGCCCACCAACTGCAAGAAGCTCTCGCGGCAACTGGAAGTGTCGGCGCGCACCGTGCAGCGGGACATCGACTTCATGCGCGACCAACTCGGGCTGCCCATCGAGTACGACCCGGCGAACCATGTCTTCCGCTACACGCGAGAGGTCGTGCAATTCCCCACGATGAAAATTTCCGAGGGCGAACTCGTGGCCCTTTCCGTGGCGCGCCAGGCGTTGACGCAATATCGCGGAACCCCCTTCGAGCGACCATTGCGCGACGCGTTCGAGAAACTGACCACCGGGCTGCGCGACCAGATCCAGTTTGCCTGGGGGAGTAATTTGAGCGAGTCCATCAGTTTCCGGGCCGTGGGCCAAGGCATCGGAGACCTGAGCATCTTCGAGGTCGCCAGCGAAGCGGTTCTGCGGCGCGAGGAACTGGCCTTCGCCTACCGCAAGCTGGCGAGCGAGCGCGAGGAGGAACGATGCGTGCAACCGCTGCACCTCGCCTGTGTCGACAACCAGTGGTATCTTTTCGGCTTCGACCTGAATCGTTCCGGCAGCGTGCGCACGTTCGCGCTGACGCGCATGCGGCAGCTACGCAACACCGGGCGGACCTTCGTGCGTCCCAAGCACTTCTCCCTGGACGAACACCTCGCCGACAGCTTCGGGGTCTTTTCCTCGCCTGAACCCATCCGCGTGCGGCTGCGCTTCGATGCCTTCGCCGGCCGATTGATCCAAGAACGCACCTGGCACGCGTCGCAGAACATCGAGGAACAACCCGACGGCGGGCTGGAGTTGACGATGCACGTCGGGGTCTCGCCCGAGGTCGAACGCTGGGTCCTAGGCTGGGGCGACCACGTCGAGGTCATCGAGCCGGCCGCGTTGCGCCAGAACATCGCCGGGACCGCCGCGCGAATCTGTCAAACCTACGGGACCAGCACGGGTCAAAAAGACTCCGGCGCGGGACGGGATCACTGGTGATTTCGCCCGGGATGGATGACGATAGGATTCTCTCAAGAAGCGATGAGCCATCCTTTTCCCGAGGACGAAGTTTTCCACGGCGCGACGGAGGATAGTGCCAACGGGGACGCGGCACCGCGTGCCTTGCAGCGGTACTTCGCGGTCCACAATCGACAGGCCTTGACCTTCGCGTTCCTCTCGCTGGGAGCTTCCGCGTTCCTCTGGGCCATCACCTACTTTCTCGTGTTCTGGTTCTCGCTGGTCGCGGTGACCCTGTCCCGCAGCTTCGATCCGGCCACTCTCGTGCAGGTGACCGACCGCGACCTGATGACCGCAAATTTCCCGCTGTGGTTCGCGGGAGGTGCGGCCGCGGCGTTGGTGATGGCAGCCGTCGTCCGGGAAAAAGTCCGGCTGGCCCGGTTGCGCGAGGCGCGGCTTTATCTGCTTTGGGTCATCGTCGAGCTGTTGAT
>CAXTOX010000166.1:0-7800 GCA_964245885.1 uncultured Chthoniobacterales bacterium
CGTCGAACGACATGTCGACGAGCAGTTCGGGGGCGACGGTCGCGAGCTTCTCGACGCTGAACTCCCCGTACGTCGAACCGATCACCGCGATCTGCGCGAGGTCGTCGGTCATATTGGGCAACAGGCGGATCATGTCGAAGGTCGCGCGGTTGAGGTTGAGCTTAGAAGCCTCGTCTACCAGGCCGAAGGTGGGTTGGTCACCGGAATTGTTGGTGCTGGTCGTGCCCGCCGTGCCGCCGTCGACCGTCTCGCCGATGAACCAGAACGCCCCGTCCCCGACCGGCACCGCCGCGCTCTGGTACGTCGTCGGGTCGGGCACGTCGCCGGGGTTGGTGACGTTGGCCATGAGCGATTCGGCGTACTGCACCGCGCCGAGGGTGGCGGCGTCGGCTTGGCGGCCGGCGAGTTCGTTGTCCGCACCGCGATAGGCCATGAGCATGGAATGACCCAGCAGGAGAGAGAGACTCACGAGTCCGAGGCACACGACGAGCACGACGACGAGCACGGCACCGGCCGCCGCCGTACTGCGAAAGGGAACCGCAAATTTTTTAGCCGCAAAAAGGCGCGAAAATCGCAAAAGGGGAAAGAGGAGAAAAGTACCGAGCATCTCTTCTCTTTCTTTTTGCGTCTTTTGCGCCTTTTTGCGGCTAAGAAGTTCCGTGTTCGCGCGGTTCATGGGTTCATTGCGATGCGCGGCCGGATGTGGCGGGGGTCGCAGCGACGAAGGGCTGCGTGGTCCAGGGCACGAGAATTTCTAGCGGCGGGGGAAGCGGGCCGTTCGGGGTAGCGGGCGCTTGCTGAATATCAAGGCGGACCGCGTCCGGCAAGCTCGTTTGTCCAGAGACGATCTGCGCGCTCGTGCCGGTGCTCGTCGTCGCGGCACTGGCGGCAGGGCTGATCCTCGCGGCGAGGTCCGAGAAATACCAGCTCATCTGCCAGTTCGCGCCGTCGTAGAACGACACCTGGAACGACTGCACGCCCGACAGTACAGCCGTCTCGCTTGGCGCGTTGGTCGTGTTCGCCGTTGACGAGGAGGACGAAGACAACCCGCTCGCATTGAGCAGGTCGCGCGTGACCGAACGCATCAGCACCCCGCTGCCGTTCTGATCGGCGGCATTGGGTTCGCGCGCGACGTAGTATTCCACCTGCTGCACGTCGCCGTAGAGCCCGGTGCTGGCGTCGTTGCGGCCGGTGGTCGTGGTGAACCGCAGATAACCTGGGATGTTGCTGGCGTCGGCGTGGGAAGCGGCGGCGGTGTTGTTGGCCGACGCATTGTCGGGGTTGGCGCTGTCGCCCTGAAGCACGTTGGCGAGCAGCCCGCCGGAAACGAGCGCGTTGCGCAGGTCCGCCCGGATGATTTTTTCCGCGCGCAACCGCACGCGTGAATCCCGCACTCGCCGCGTCGCGTTGTCGCGGACGCGCACCGCTTGGTGGAAAATGGCGTACACCGCCGTCAGGATCAGTGACGCGGCCAGCGCCGCGAGCAGGATTTCGATCAACGTAAAGCCGCCACGACGTTTCATTTCGTGGTCGAGGTGCCGCTCGTCGTGTTGGTGCTGCCGGTGGCCGTGGACGACAGGTTGACGAGCGTCGTCAACCGGACGCTGTGCTCGCTGCCCTGCACCGGGTAAAATACCTCGATGGACAGTTCGGTCAGGCTGTTGGCGCCGGTGGTCACGTTGCTCGCCGTCGTGGTGCCCATGCCCGGAGTGTTGACACCGCCGGCCCAGGTTTGCGTGCTCATCCGCCAGTGGCAGGAGGGAAAATCCGCGCCGAAGTCGCCGTTGCTTTGCGCGGCGCTCTGCCACGCGTTGTCCACGAGCATTTCGTTGAGCTTGTTTTCGGCGAGTCCGCCCGCGATGGAACTGCGTTCGGCCACCTCGGACGTGCGACTGGCGATGCCCAAGGCCCCGACGATGGCCGGCACCGCGATGGCGAGGAACAACAATGAGGCGAGGACTTCCACGAGGGTGAAACCTTTTCTTATGTGGTCACGGCGCTGTGTCGCCGGGCTCTGCGCTCGATGCGCATTCTCTCGCAGACACGGCGACACAGCGCCGTGACCACAAAGCAGAGGCCCCTTCCGAAAAGGTGTGAGTTTCATTGATGACTCCTCACGATCTCGTAGCCGTAGGCGTCGAGAGTTTGCGAAACGGCCAGCGTTTCACCCGCGCGGTCCACGAGGTGGAAGCTGGGCAAACTGCCGGGGTCTAGCGTGCCGTCCGGCTCGAACTCCGCCGCAATAACCCCGCTATGGGTACCCTGAGCGGAGACGCCGGCCGTTTGCCCTTGCGCCCCCGTGCCCTCCGCCGGGACGGAAGACACCATCCCTTGTCCGACCGGGTTGAAATGCGCATCGTCGGCCAGCGTGTACTCACGCGCACGGGCATTCTCTCTGCTGGACCCGTAGCCGGGTTTGGTGTCCACGCCAAACCGGCCACCGTCCACGTCGATCCACAGCACCATGGGCAGCCCCTGGGAAGCCGCCTCGTCGCGTCCGTACTCGGTGAGCGCCAGCAGGCGGTCGGCCTGCTGGTCTAGGTTGTGCCCGCGCAGCGAGCGCGCGAGTGATGGCACGGCGATGGCGGCGAGCGTCACCAGCAGCGCCATGACGAGCACCAACTCGACGAGCGTGAACGCGGTGACCCTCCTGCGCATCAGGCTATTTCCCACTCCAGTTGTTGATGTCGTCGTCGGTGCCGCTGCGGCCGTCCGGTCCGACCGAGATCAGGTCGAAGGTGCCGTGCTTACCGGGATAGTCGTACTCGTAATTGCCGCCCCAAGGATCGGGGGGGATGCGGTCGAGATACGGTCCGCGCCAGCCCTGCACGCTGGAGTTGACGAGTTCGCCCAGGTTGCCGCTTTTCGGGAACGCGCCGGTGTCGACCTCGTAGGATTCCAGCGCCGTCTTGAACGACGAAATCTGCGTCTGCGCGGCGGTGACCTTCGCCTGCTGGCTGCGGCCGGCCATCTTCGGGATGACGATGGCCGCCAGCGTGGCCAGGATCACGAGGACCAGGAGCATTTCGACGAGCGTGAAGCCGGCGGAGCGGCGGAACGATGTGCGATGTGGGGTGTGGGACGCGGGATGCAAACAGGGTTTCATGCTTGGGTTGTTCGTTATTTAATTTGGTCTTGAATGGCGAAGATAGGAATGACCATGCCGATGAAGATGACGCCGATGACCGCAGCGATGGCGAAGAGCATCAGCGGTTCGGCGAGCGAGACGGCAGTTTTCAACTGCCGGTCCAAGGTCACTTCGGTGACGCCCGCTAGACGGACGAGTTCGGTGTCCAGGCGGCCGGTCTCCTCGGCGACGGAAATCATCTCCAGCGTCGAACCACCGAACAACGCGCGATTCTCGGCGAGGCTGCCGGCGAGGGTTTCGCCCTTTTTGACGCGCTCGGTGGAATCGGCCACGAGGTCGATGAGCGTCTGGTAACCGAGCGAACGCCGGGCGACGTTGAGGCCGTTGACCAGCGTCACGCCGGCGTTGAGCAGCGTGCCGAGCATCCGGCAAAAACGCGCCATGGCGATCTGTGACATCAGTGGGCCGATGACGGGCGTATTGAGAAGGATGCCTTCGACCGAGCGGCGGGTCTTATCGTCGCGCCACCACGTCCGGCCGAAGTACACCGCGGCCGCCACGCCGGCGAGGAGAAAAAGCCCGTTGTGCCGCAGGAGGTCGCTCGCGCCGACGATGATGCGCGTGATCAGCGGCAGCGTGGCGTTGAAGCCCGCGAAGAGCGTCTGGAAGCGCGGGATGAAGAACACAAGCAAAAAGATCACCACGCCTGTCGCGAGCGTCATCAACACGGCGGGATACATCATCGCGGCGGAAACCTTGGCGCGCAGTTCCTTCTCGCGCGCCTGGAACTCGGCGATCTGCGCGAGCACCACGTCGAGGAACCCGCCCGCCTCGCCCGCTTCCACCATCGCCACGTAGATGCGCGGGAACACGTCGGGCGACTTCGCCATGGCGACGGCGAGCGGCGCGCCGTCGATGACGGCGTCGTGGAGTTCGCGCCACTTGGCGGCGGCGGCTGGGTTGGAGGTTTCCTTGTAGAGAATGGTCAGCGCACGGGAGAGCGGCACACCAGCGGTCAACAGGCTGGATAACGAACGGGTGAAATCCTCCAACGCCGCAAAGGGCACGCGTTTGGACTGGAAGCCGAAGGTGGGGTTTTTCGCGCCGTCCTTGCCGGCAGATGTTGCCACGGCTGACTTTGCATTGCGCGCGGCGACGGCGTTTGCATTGCCGCCGACTTCGCTGAGACGCAACGGGGTCAGGCCCTTGTCCTCGATCAGGCTCAGCGCCTCGGCGCGGCCGCCCGCTTCTACCCGTCCCTGGGTGGTCGCGCCTCCCGCGGCGAGCGCCTTGTATGCGAAGACGGGCATAAAAGGAGGACTAGCGGCCCCGCGAAGCCGAAAGGCCGGAGGGTGACAGGGAAGTTTTGGCTGATGGGTTGGGAACACCGTTCCCGGCCATCGTGCCTGCCAGTGGCAGCTTGGTCGTGTGTACGTCCACGTACGGAGCCAGTTCGTAAACGTTGCGATATCCGTAGTTGTACAAGGCGATGTACGTCGAGATGTTCAGCGACGCGGACGGAGCCTTGCTGGCCATCGCGGTCTGGTTGCCGCGGAAGTTGTTGTTGCAGTAGATCAGGATGCGACCGTTTTTATCCGGCAGCGTCTTCTTGATGCTTTCGATGTCGATGTCCGGGAAGCTCAGGTTGATGGCACCCGCGACGTGCAGCAGATCGTACTTCGCGCGGCTGCGTGCGTCGAAGACGACCGTCCCGGGTTCCCGGCTCATCCGGATGAACTCGTCCTCGGAAATACGGTGCGTCTGACGTTGCGCCGCCGCTTCGTTGGCGACCTTCAGGAAGCCGGACATGTCGATGTTAGGATTATCCGGATCGGCGAATGCGCTGACGGCAGGCAGCATTGTCGTCAGGAGAGAGCACAAGAGAAGTTTCGCGGATGTTTTCATGGGTTGTTACGGAGTGGTTATCTCTGGTGATCAATCATGGCCGCGTCTTCATCCTTCGAGACGCGAAGAACCTCCGACGGCGTCGTGATGCCCGCGCGCACCAGCCGCCAGCCGTCTTCGATCAGCGTGCGCATGCCTTCCCGGCGCGCGACTTCCTTGACCTCCAGGCTCGAACCGCCGCGCAACAGCACCTGTCGGATGCCGGGGCTCATGCCCATCAGTTCAAACACCGCCTGCCGTCCACTGTAGCCGGTCATGCGGCAGGATGTGCATCCCACCGCGCCGAAAACCTCCACCCCGCGCAGTGCCGCGACGTTGTCCTGCAACTCGCGCGTGCGCACGCTCGTGTCCGGCCGTTTGCAATCCGGGCAGAGCTTGCGCACGAGCCGTTGGCCCATGACCGCCTCCAACGACGACGCGACGAGGTACGGTTCCACGCCCATGTCCACCAAGCGCGTGAGCGCGCCGGGCGCGTCGTTGGTGTGCAGCGTGGAGAAAACCATGTGGCCGGTCAGCGAAGCCTGCACGGCGATCTGGGCCGTTTCCTGGTCGCGGATTTCACCGATGAGGACTACGTCCGGGTCATGCCGCAGGATGGCGCGCAGGCCCCGCGCGAACGTCATGCCCGCCTTCTCGGAAACCTGGATCTGGTTGATGCCCTTGATCTGGTACTCGACCGGGTCCTCGATGGTGATGATCTTGCGCACCGCATCGTTGATCTGGCCCAGCGCGCTGTAGAGCGTCGTCGTCTTGCCCGAGCCGGTCGGCCCGGTGACCAGCGCGATGCCGTGCGGCATGTCGAGGACGCGCTCGAAGAGTTTAAGTTCGCGCTCGGCCATGTTCAGGCCCGCGAGGCCGGGCACGCTGCCGCCCCCCTGGCGCAGCAATCGCATGACGACCGCCTCGCCGTGGAGCATCGGGATGACCGACACACGGATGTCCACGTCGGCACCCTTCACGCGGATCTTGATGCGGCCGTCCTGCGGCACGCGTTTCTCGGCGATGTTGAGGTTGCTGAGGATTTTGATGCGCGAGACGATGGCCGGCTGGAACCGCTTGATTTGCCCCGGCACGCTCACCTCCTGCAACAGGCCGTCGATGCGGTAGCGGATGCGCAGTTCGTGCTCGAAGGGCTCGACGTGGATGTCGCTCGTGCGCATGGAAAGCGCGTCCCCGAGGATCTGGTTGACGAAGCGGATGATGCTCGCGTCCTCGGCCGCCTTGTCGAGGTCGCCGTCGTCCTGGCAGTCGTCGGCGACAACCTGGAAGCCTTCCTCCTGTTCGAGCAGGTTGAGGGTGTCCGCGCCGACGCCGAGGTGTTTCTTGATCTCGCGCTGAAGCGCGGCGCTTGGGGCGAGCACGGGCCGCAGTTTCAGGTCCGTGAACGACTTCAGGCTGTCCAACCCCGGCGCGGCAAAGAGCCGGCTCAGCGCGACCTCGACGTGGCCATCGGTCTGGCGCAAGGGCAGCATCTCCTCGCGCAGGAGGATGCGCGCGGGGAACCGCGCGAGGATGTCGCGGTCAGGCTCGGCGTTTTCGAGCGCGGTGTATTCCAGACCGTACTCGCCGGCGAGCCAGCGGAGGATGTCCTCCTCGCTCTCGGGACCGGAGCCGTTCATGCGCGCGAGTGCGTCGGCATCGAGGGCGGAGAGCTGGCGGCTCTCGACCATGCGCGTGGCGAGTTCGGAACTCATGGGAGGCAGAAGGCGGAAGGCGGAACGCGGAATGACAGAAGGTAGAAGGCAGAGGACGGAGTGCAGCTTTCTTCCTCTGCCATTCCGCGTTCCGCCTTCGGATCAGTCGAGGATGCCGTCCATCACAAGGGCGGCTTCCTGGCGCATGTTGAGCACCTTGCGGAGTTCCTCGCGGGCCTGGGCCAGATCGGCGGCGGCCTGCTTGCGCTGGTCGCGCACGGCCTGGAGCTTGGCCTTCACGTCGTTGACCGTGGAGCTGTCGTCGTCGAGCGCCGCGCGCAAGGCCCGCGTCTCGGGCGTGCCGCCGCGCGGGCCGCCGGGGCCACCTTCACGGCGCTGACCGCGGTTGCCGCCACCCTGGTTGTTCTCGGCCCCGGCAGCCGACTGGTTGCCCCCGGCGTTCGGGTTGTTGCCGCCGCCTTCGCGACGCTGGCCGCGGTTGCCGCCGTAACCGCCCGGACCGCCGCCGGGGCCGCCGCCGGGGCCGCGGGTCGCCGCGAGTTTCTCGGCGGTCTTTTCGAGCAGAGGCTGGATCACGGTCCACTCGTCGTCACTCGCCTTGAGCTGAGACTTGAGGCGTTCGGTCATACGGGCGCGGAAATCTTCCGGGTTGCCGGGAGGACGCTCGCCGTTAGGCGGAGGCGGGGGTGCCGCGGAGGAAACGGACGGGGTCGAGGCCGCGTCCTGGGCAAAAACAGACGAGGCCGGCAGCAGGAAAAGCCCCGCCGCGAGCGCGGCGGCAGTGAGCGTGGTCGGTTTGGACAGGTTCATCTGGGTGGCGAGTGGAGTTGGGTGTAGATTTGCAGGAAACGCGGCCGCGTGGGAGGAGACAACTTTTCCTAACCTGCCACCGCATTGTTAAGTCCGTATTTGCGTGGGCGGGGAAAATTGTTAAGACACCGTTAAGAATTTCCATGAAACTCCTCGTGATCGACGACGACCGTGAACTCGGCGAGTTGATCCGCGACTACCTCGCGCCGCTCGGTTACGAGACGCTGATCGCGTACGACGGTCCGACCGGCATCGAGCACGCGCTGGGCGGCGAACGGTTCCACGCGGTGATCCTGGACGTGATGCTGCCCGGCGGGCTGGACGGCTTCGAGGTCTTGCGGC
>CAXTOX010000167.1:0-7737 GCA_964245885.1 uncultured Chthoniobacterales bacterium
TCTTGTAGGCGAGCGCCTGCCCGGGCCAGGCGATGTAGCGGTCCACTTCGTTGGTGATGTCGTTCTCGGTTTTGGGGGCGTTGTCCATGAAGTAGTCGATGGCTCTCTGGCGATCCCACTTGTAGTAATGGATGCCCGTGTCCACCACGAGGCGTACGGCGCGCCACATCTCGTAGGTGAGTTCGCCAAACTTGGCGTAGGGATCGTTGTACTCGCCCATCTCCTCGCCCAGGAACTCGGAGTAGAGCGCCCAACCCTCGACGTAGGCGGTGTACCCGTTGCCGTGGCGGCGGAAGTTCGGCAGGTCGCCCAGTTCCTCGGCGCGGGCGATCTGGAGATGGTGGCCCGGGACGGACTCGTGGAGGGCCAGGGCGGTCATCTCCCATTTGGGCCGTGTCTCAGGCTTGTAGAGGTTGACGCAAAACATCCCCGGCCGCCCGGCCGCCGCCGACCCGGGCCGGTAGAACGCCGTGTACGTGTCCGGCGCGATGGCTTCCGGGATGGGTTCGACGCCGTAGGTCAGGCGCGGCAGGGTTTTGAAGAGGCGTGGTAGGAGCGGGTCGGTCGTCTTGGCCTGGACCTTGTAGGCACGCAGGAGATCGTCGCGGTTCGTGTAGAAGAACTGAGGGTCCGTGCGCAGGAAGTGGAAAAACTCCGGCAGCGTGCCCGCAAAACCGACGCGGGTCTTGAGGGCTTCCATCTCGGCGCGGATGCGGGCGACCTCTTTCAGGCCGATCTCGTGGATCTGCTCGGGCGTGAGGTCCGTGGTGGTGTGCTGCCGGGCGAAGTAAGCGTAGGCCGCCGCGCCGTCGGGCATCTGCCAGACGCCGACCTGGTCGTAACACGCTGGGAGATATTCCTTTTCAAAGAAATCTTTGAATTGGCGGTAGGCCGGGATGATCCCGTGTTCGATGGCTCGTATTGCGCGGTCGTTGAGAGCCTCGTAAACCTGTTGTTCTTCGGTTGTTTTGGGTTCGGGATAACCTTTGAAAGGCCGGTAAAACGGGCTGTCCTCCGGCTTGTCCACGAGCTGCTTCGCGACCTGCGCCGGGATGCGCGCCATGACGACTCTGGGTTGAAGGATGTGCTCCTTGATGCCTTGGCGCATCAGGGCGGTGTCCTGTGCGATGAGCGTGGGCAGCTTTTCCAGCCGTGCGCACCAGTCCTCGTAGTCTTTCCTTTTGGCGAACCGCAGGTTGGTCAGGAGGTCATCGGCATTCTGCACGCCGCCCTGCTGGCTGACCGGGCACAGGAAAAAACGGAAGCGGTAGCCGTCGATCTCGGTCTGCAAGTTGCGCTGGTAGAGGTCGTGGTTGAGTTGGTCGGCCGGGTTGAGCATGGCACGGTCGATGGCGCGGAGGCGTTCGAGCGCCTGGAGATCGTGGGTGTACCCGGCTTCGATGGCGGCGAGGGATTCGTCACCCCAGCGGTCGTTGCAGCGGTCGTCGCCGAGGCTGGAGGCCCACGTCGGGTTGTGCTCCATCGTGTATTCCCACTCGGCGGCGAGGAAGTCCGCGAGGGCCTTGGGAGCGTCGGCAGCCGGGGTGTGGGAGGGCACGAGACAAACGGCGGCGAGAAGGGGCAACAAGCGGTTGGCGGCCATGCGGCAAAGGTCGGATGGCCTGTGTCCGGTGGCAAGCGCATCGTGAACGGCAGGCGGCAGTTCAACACGGAGACCGGAGGAGAAGAAAAGGTTCGGGGAAGAGCAAACGGTCCTTTGTCTTCTCTTTTTGTTTCCTCCTTCGGTCTCCGTGTTCTCCGTGTCTCCGTGTTAAAGTATTCATGTCCAATCCACCATCCATGCCGCCTTTCACCATCCGTCCGGCCGCGCCCGCCGACGTGTCGCTGATCCTCACCCTGATCCACGAACTCGCCACGTTCGAGCGCCTCGCTCACGAAGTCGTCGGCACCGAAGACCTGCTCGCCCGGCACCTCTTCGGACCACGACCGGTGGCGGAGGTGTTCCTTGTCTTCTCCGGGGACGCGCCGGCGGGGTTCGCGCTGTTCTTCCAGAATTTCTCCACCTTCCTCGCGCGGCCGGGGATCTACCTGGAGGATTTGTTCGTCCGGCCGGAGTTCCGCGGGAAGGGCCTCGGACGCGCGCTGCTGCAACGGGTCGCTCGTCTCGCGGTCGAGCGCGGCTGCGGACGCTTCGAGTGGGCGGTGCTCGACTGGAACGAAGACGCCATCGGCTTCTACAAGAAACTCGGCGCGCAGGTCATGGAAGACTGGCGCATCTGCCGCGTCACCGGTCCGGCTTTGGAACACCTCGGCGCGCCGCCGCCGGAAGCCGCGGCGTAGATTTCGCTCGACAGCCGTTCCAGCATTGTCCACAAATTTCGTGGAAACCAATCTCCTCCCGCGGTCCGAAGAAGTCAGTGGATGAAAGTCACCTTCTATGGACAGTCCTGCCTCGCCGTCGAACTTGCTGGGACGCGCCTTCTTTTCGACCCGTTCATTCGCCAGAACGAACTGGCCAAAAACGTGGACGTGGAAGCGATTCGCGCCGATTACATCCTCGTCACGCACGGTCACTTCGACCATGTCGCGGATGCCGTGGATCTCGCCAACCGTACGGGTGCGCCCGTGATTTCCAACCCCGAGGTCTGCGCCTGGCTCGGCAAGCAGGGGGTCAAGGAAACGGTCGGCATGGCGCAGGGCGGCAGCCTGAAACTGCCCTTTGGCCGCGTCAAATACGTCAACGCCATCCACGGCAGCACGATGCCGGACGGCTCGGCCGGCGGGAACCCGGGCGGGTTCGTGGTGGAGACCGTGGAGGGAAATTTCTATCACTCCGGCGACACCGCGCTGACGATGGACATGCAGCTCATCGGCCAGGCGGCGGAGCTGGCGTTCGCCGCTCTGTGCATCGGCGACCATTACACGATGGGCGTGGATTATGCGGTGCGCGCGGCGGATTTTGTGAAGTGCCACCGCGTGCTGGGCATTCATTACGACACGTTCCCGCCCATTCGCATCGACCACGAGGATGCGAAGAGGCGTTTCGCCGCCGCGGGCAAGGAGCTGGTGCTCCTGCCGGTTGGTTCGTCGCAGGACTTCTGACTTTTCCCCGCGCATGGCCACCGGCGATCCATCCTCTGTAAAACCGACGTTCCTGCGCCAGTGCTGGAACTATTTCTGGCGGGCGACGTGGCTGAAGTGCCCGGTGTGCGGCACGCGGCCGATGTTCCCGCCGTTGAGCCGCACCCGCAGCCTGAACGACTGGCTGACCCCGCTCGACGGCTGTCCGGTTTGCGGCTACCCGTACGAGCGCGAGCCGGGATATTTTCTGATGTCGATTTGGGCGGTGGGGTACATCGTGGCGGCGGCGGCGGGCGTGGCCGTGTTCATCTACCTGCAAGTCTGGCACACGGACATGGCGACGTGGAAGATCATCACGCTCTCAGCGCTGACGGCGGTGGTGGTCAACGTGATCTTCGCGCGGCACGCCAAGGCGTATTTCCTGGCGATCGACCATCTCGCCGACCCGTACATTCCGCCGTCGCAGACCGACGGCTCCGAACCGGACGACGACGGGGGCGGAGACGACGGCGGCCAGCGTCTTTCGCCGACCCCGGCGGCACCCGGACCGGTCAACGAAGTGCCGGACGTCGCTCCCGATCCCGCCGGCCAACCCGGCAGCGGCATCGAGCGCGAACGAGAGGCAGGTAAGGGGAAGAAAGAAGAAGCGGAGCGCCAAACGGCAGGAGTCTGAGAGAGTGTGTGAGCAGCCCCGCCGCAGGCGTCGGTCAACCAAGGTGGGTCGCCTCTCCGAGGCGATCCAAATTTGGTTTGGCTGAGCGTCCCGGTAGGCAAACGACTTCCAGAACCCTTTGGGTTGCCTCGGAGAGGCGACCCTACCTTGGTTGACCGACGCCTGCGGCGGCTTGCTTCTCACCCACTCTCCGAGACTCTTTTGCGACGGGAATTGTAAAGGGGATGTGAAAGAGACCGCCGCCTTGGAGACGATCCTCGAAGCCGTCGTGTTTTCCCCGAATGAACACGACTTCGACGAGCCAACCGGACGACCCTGCTCCCTCGCGCCGGAGTCTCTACGGACTCGACGGGCTGAACTTCCTCATGGCCGATGTGCGTGACGGCCTTGGGCCGTACCTGTCGGTCTTCCTGAAGGGCGGGCAGCATTGGCAACCAGGCCACATCGGCGTGGCGATGGCGGCCAGCAGCGTGGCCGCCGCCCTTTTGCAGATCCCGGCCGGGTTGCTCGTGGATCACCTCCAGGCCAAGCGGTTGCTCGTGGCCCTATCCGGGTTGGGGGTGGCGGTGGGTTGCGTCCTGATCGCTTTCCATCCGACGTTTGCGTCGGTGATATTCGCGCAGATCGCCATCGGTGGAGCGAGCGCCATCATCCCGCCCGCGCTGGCGGCCTTTGAGCCTCGGCCTGGTTGGCCGCCATCGGCTCGACGCGCGGATCAGCCGCAATGAAAGTTTTAACCACGGCGGCAACTTCGTGGCGGCGGCCTTGGCGGGAAGCCTTGGCCAGCGGCTCGGCTACAACTGGATTTTCTACCTCGTTTGCACCTTCGCGGTGGCCTCGGCGGCAGTGGTGAATCTCATCAAATCTCGGGAGATCAACGACGACCTGGCGCGCGGTGGGGACATCGACGGCGGCGGGAGGGAGCCTCTCAACTTGAGCGAGTTGTTCAAACGGCGCGACCTGCTGATTTTCCTCGTCTCGGTGCTGCTTTTTCATTTCGGCAATGCCGCGATGTTGCCGATGGCGGGGCAGGTGCTGACCAAGACGCACCCTGGCGCGGACGTGACGGCACTGAGCGCCTGCATCATCGCCGCGCAGTTGGTGATGATCGGCGTGGCCGCCGCCGTCGGTGTGGCGATCAAACGTGGGGTCGGGCGGAAGACCATTTTTCTCGTCGCGCTGGGAGTCTTACCGGTGCGTGGAATCTTGTTTTGCTTCACGTCCAGTCCGGTGGGCGTGGTGGCGGTCCAGCTTCTTGACGGTGTGGCGGCGGGCATTTTTGGGGTGGTCTCGATCCTCATCGCCGCCGACCTGATGCGAGGCACCGGACGGTTCAATCTTGCGCAGGGTCTTGTGGCGCTTGCGGTTGGAGCAGGCGCGGGGTTGAGCAACGTCGTGTCGGGCTTTATCGTGCAGGGCTTCGGGTATCCCGCCGGATTTCTCTCACTGGCAGCGATCGCGGTGGTGGCGTTGATATTTTTCGGCGTCCTGATGCCCGAGACGCGTGCCGCCGGATCAGCCCGGCCAGCCACGTGAACGTCCGGTCAATGTTTTTATCCCTTTCTATGCGCACCATCCTGCTCCTGCTCTGCTCCAACGTCTTCATGACCTTCGCCTGGTACGGCCATCTGAAATATGGCCACGGCTGGCCGGTGTGGAAGGCGGTGATCATCTCCTGGGGCATCGCCTTCGTTGAATATTGCTTCGCGGTTCCGGCCAATCGTTTGGGGATGGGGGAAGGCTTCACCGGCTTCCAACTCAAGATCACGCAGGAGGTCGTTACGCTGGTCGTTTTCTGCGTCTTCGCCGTCACGTTCCTCAAGGAAAAATTCGCCTGGAACTACCTCGTGGCTTTTGTGTTCCTGGCGGTGGCGGCATTTTTCGCCTTTGCCTTCAAGGGGCCGAATGGATCGGGGTAGAAAAGTCGAATCTCGATGACCCGGATGTGTCGCACGCCCGGCACCCCCCCCCGCGCGCGATTTTCTGCGATGCCTGCTTTGTCCCCCGCCAGCAACTCCGAGAAGATCACGTCGCTGCTCTCGATCCTGATGATCCTGATCGTGGTGGCGGTCCTGTACTTCGCCAAGGAGATCTTCGTCCCGCTCGCGCTCGCGCTGCTGTTCAGCTTCCTGCTCGCGCCCCTGGTCACGCGCTTCGAACGCTGGCGGCTGCCGCGCGTACCCGCCGTGCTGCTCTCCGTGGGGCTCGCGCTCGCCGTGGTCGTCGGCGTCGGCTGGCTCGTGGTCAACCAGACCCTCGACCTGACTCGCCAGCTTCCCACGTACAAGGTCAACATCCAGCACCGGATCGACTCCATCAAAAAACAGACGGGCGGCAAGAGTGCCTTCTCCGACGCCTCCGAGACCGTCAAGGAACTCCAGGCCAACCTCGCCAACAGCACCGCCGAGGCCAACGGCAACCGTCCCGACGCGGCCACCTCCGCCAACAAGGGCAGCATCCAGAAGGTCGAGGTCGTCGAACCCGCCACGAGCCTCGCCGCCATCGTGCGAAGCGTGGCCGGCCCGGTGCTGGGACCCGTGGGCACAGGAGCGGTCGTCGTCGTGTTCGTGCTCTTCATGCTGCTCAAGCGCGAGGACCTGCGCGACCGCATCATCCACCTCATCGGCAAGGGCAAATTGAACGTCACCACCCAGGCGCTCGACGAGGCTGCGGGCAAGGTCACCGGATACCTGACGATGCAGGTCATTATCAACGTGTCCTTCGGCATCCCGGTGGGCCTCGGGTTGTGGTTTATCGGCATTCCCAACGCGTTCCTGTGGGGGCTGCTGGCCACCCTGCTGCGCTTCGTCCCGTACGTCGGCGCGTGGATCGCGCTGGGCTTTCCGTTGCTGCTCTCCCTGGCGACGACGGACCGGTGGGCCGCGCCCGTCGAGACCCTGGCGCTCTTTGCCACCATCGAGTTGATCACGAGCAACGTGCTCGAACCGTGGCTCTACGGCGCGCACACGGGCCTGTCGCCGGTGGCGATCATGCTGGCGACGATCTTCTGGACGTGGCTGTGGGGCGGGGTGGGGCTGCTGCTCGCGACGCCGCTGACCGTTTGCGTGGCGGTGCTCGGCAAATACATCCCGAGCTTGAGCTTCCTTGATGCGTTGCTGGGCGACGAGCCGACCTTGAGCGTCAACGACCGGTTCTATCAACGGCTGCTCGCGATGGACCGGCGCGAGGCGTGCATCGTCGCCGAGGAATACCGCAAGGAACATACCGCGACCGAGGTGTATTCCTTGCTGTTCGTGCCCGCGCTGGCGGCGGAGAAACGCGAGGAACAGAGCGGCGCGCTGGACGCGCGTCACCAGCGTTTCATCTTCGACACGACCCGCGAGTTGATCGAGGACATCGTCGGGGACAGCGGCACGGCGTCCTCCGACGCTAAAGCCGACTCGAAGGACGGCGAAAGCATCGCGGCGGGCGAGAAGCCGCCGACGTTGTCCAAGCACCCGGTGTTCTGCCTGCCGGCGGCGGACGAGGCGGACGAGATCGTGGCCATCATGCTCTCGCATTCGCTCGAACGCGAAGGTTACAAGGCGGAATCGCTTTCCTGCAAGACGCTGGCCAACGAGATGGTGACGCAGGTGGCCGAGACCGGCTGCACGGTGGTGTGCATCTCGGCCACGCCGCCGCACGACGGTTTGCACACGCGCTATTTGTGCAAGCTGCTGCGGTCGAAGTTCCCGAAGCTGTACATTATCGTCGGCCTGTGGGACGCCGAGATGGACGAGGCGAAGCTGACGCGCCGCCGCGAACGGCTGGCGGCGGACAAAGTGGTGACAACGCTGGTCGACGCGCTGGAGTACATCCGGCCGCTCGCGGTGCTCGACCCGGCGGAGGAGGCCGAGCCGAGCCGCGAAGCGGCGGTCGTTTCAAGGTAGGGTTGCCTCTCCGAGGAAATCCTAGATTTTCTGGCTGCGAGCGTCAGGACCTGGGCGCGGTCATCCAGACAAAATTTGGGCAGTGGTTACGGGCTGAGTGAAAGGTTGTAATGATGCACGAACAGACGCAAA
>CAXTOX010000168.1:0-7510 GCA_964245885.1 uncultured Chthoniobacterales bacterium
GTCAACGGGTTCACGCCGGCGCTCGGCCAGCCCTTTACGATCCTCGACAACACGAATCTCTTCAGCGGAAACAGCGGGGCCTTCGCCAACGCGCCGGGCGGGATCTACACCACGGCGAACGGGTTGCAGTTCGTGGTCAACTACGCGACCAACTTCGACGGCGGGTTCATCCCCAACGATGTGACCTTGTTCTACCTCGGCACCGTCGTGCCCGAGCCTGGCACGTGGGTGTGGCTGCTGGTCGGGGTTGGTGCGCTCGTAGTGCGGCAAGCCCGGCGGCGGGGACGGCCCGGCCAAGCGTGACGCTGGCCCGTCCCGCGCTGGCGGTGGTCGCCAACTGCACAGCTTTCTGCCAGGATGCGCGTCTCGGACGTTCCTGGCTGGCGCAAAGCCCCAGCCGGACCACCAACACTCCCGAGGTGCCATGCCACGCGCCAAGCCGCCCATCCTTCTTTGGATCGTTGTGCTGATCCTCGCCGCGCTGACGCCCCACGGCTGGAGCCAGGCGCAGGACGAGCCGCCGCTGCCGTCCCGCTACCAGGTGACGCAATGGAGGGACACGGAAGGATTGCCCCAGAACTCGGTTTACTCCCTCGCCCGGACGCCGGATGGCTACCTGTGGCTCGGCACCGCGGAGGGCTTGGTGCGTTTCGACGGGGTGCGCTTCACGGTCTTTGACGTGGGTAACACTCCGTCGCTGGGCAACAGCCACGTCACGTTTGTGCTCACCGACCACACCGGGACGCTCTGGATCGGCACGGCGGGCGGCGGACTGATCGGCTACCGCGACGGCGCGTTCACCGCGTACACCGCCCGCGATGGCCTCTCGGAAAATTACATCACCCACCTGTGCGAAGACCGCGCTGGCACCGTGTGGGCGGGCACCCTCACGCACGGCCTGAACCGGTGGCGGGACGGGCGCTGGAGCCCGGCCGTGCCCACGTTGGCGGACAGCGACATCTCCGCCCTGGCCGCAGACCCGTCCGGCGACGTGTGGGCGGGGACGCCCAACGGCCTTTTCCGCGTGCGCGGAGACACGGCCACCGCCTACCCGCCGCCGGAGGGCACCTCGGACCGGCGAGTGCGCTCGCTGTGCTGCGACCACACCGGCCAGCTCTGGGTGGGAACCTCCCTCGGTCTGCAACGTCTCGACGATGGCTGGCTCGTCCCGGTGGACCTCGGCGAGGGCGGACGCGTCGACTTCGTGCAGGCGGTCTGCGAGGCGCGGGACGGCACGCTCTGGATC
Organism: uncultured Chthoniobacterales bacterium; assembly: GCA_964245885.1. Taxonomy (GTDB): domain Bacteria; phylum Verrucomicrobiota; class Verrucomicrobiia; order Chthoniobacterales; family SZAS-18; genus CAHJWO01. The sequence continues at coordinate 1,247 of CAXTOX010000168.1, forward strand.
GGGCACGGCGGCGAGGTGCTCTGCCGGGGGGCGGACGGGCACTTTGCCCCGTGCCGCACGCAGGGCGAACTGGCGATCAATGCGGTGCTGGCCCTGCGCGAAGACCCGGAGGGCAACGTGTGGATCGGCACCGACACCACAGGTCTCTACCGCCTACGGCACGGTCTGTTCAGCGCGTACACGACCCTCGACGGACTGAGCACGGACCTCGTGCGCGCCGTGTGCCAGGATGCCGCCGGCACGATGTGGGTGGCGACCAGCGGTGGGTTGGACCGGTGGCAAGACGGCCGCTTCGTCCCTGTCGGCGAGTCGGTCGGCATGACGATCACCGCCGTCGCCGCTACCTCCCAAGGCACGCTCTGGGCGGCCACCACCGACGAGAAACGCCGGATCTGCCGGGTTGAGGGCGACCGACTGATCCCGCTGCTTACCACCGACAAGCTGGCCGGAACCTACGCCCTGCTGGCCGACCGCGCAGGCGGCCTCTGGCTGGGTACCAACGGGGGATTGTTTCGCTGGTCGTCCGCCGATGCATCGCTGCCGGCAACCGGCATGAAAAAGGTGCTGGACGGTTACATCGAGGGCCTGTTCGAGGACCGCGCGGGTGCGGTCTGGATCGGGACAATTGACGGTGGCCTGAGCCGCTACCGGGATGGGCGTGTGACCACCTGGACCACGGCGGACGGCCTGGGCAGCAACCATGTGCTCTCGTTTCACGAAGACGCGGCGGGCACGCTGTGGGTCGGCACCCACGGCGGGGGGCTTTGCCGCTTCAAGGACGGAAAGTTCGCCATCGTCACCACGCGCGATGGCCTCTACGACAGCGTGGCTTTCTCGATCCTCGAAGACGCGGCGGGCAACTTCTGGATGAGCGGCAACAAAGGCGTCTACCGCACCCGCCGGCAGGACCTCGAAACCTGCGCGGATGGGCGCACGCACCACGTGGACTCGGTCGCCTACGGCGCGGCCGACGGGATGCTCAGCCGGGAGTGCAGCGGCGGCTCACCTGCCGCCTGGAAAGAGCATAACGGTACGCTGTGGTTTGCGACCATCGGAGGGGTCGCGGTCGTGGACCCGGCCCGCCGCGACCCCCCGCCGCGGCCAGCCATCGAAGCCGCCACGGTCGACCACGCCCCGCGCGCCGCCAGTCGCGCCCTGGAACTCCGTCCAGAACAAGGAGACCTGGAAATCCAGTACACGGCGTTTGACTGGCAGCAGCCGGAGCGCGTGCGCTTCCAGTATCAACTCACTGGGTTGGATGGTGACTGGCAGGACGCGGGCACGCGGCGCACGGCGTACTTTCCGCACCTGCCTCCCGGCAACTATGCGTTCCGGGTGCGCGCGGACGGTGGCGACGGCGCGTGGAGCGAGGCGGTAAGTCTGCCGGTGATTGTCTGGCCGCCGTTCTGGCGAACATGGTGGTTCCTGGCGTTGGCGGCGGGCCTGGTGCTCGCGCTGGTCGGCGGCGGTTTTCGCTGGCGGGGCCGGCAACTCCAACGACGCTTTGCCGTGCAACAGGAGTTCTCCCGCCGCCTGATCGTCGCGCACGAGACCGAACGCCGCCGCATCGCCGCCGAGTTGCACGACAGCCTCGGGCAGACGCTGGCCATGATCAAGAACAGCGCGGTTGCCGGCACCCGCCGCACGCACGACCCCGCCGCGCAAGCGCAGTTGGAGCAGATCACCCAGCAGTCCACGCACGCCATCGGCGAGGTGCGCGAGATCGCCTACAACCTGCGGCCCTACCTGCTCGACCGCCTGGGCTTGACCAAGGCGCTGCGCTCCATGCTCCACAAAATCGAGGTCAGTTCGGGCCTCGCCATCACGGTCAAACTCGATCCCATCGACGGGTGCTTCCCGCCCGAGGCCGAGATGAGCATCTACCGCATCGTGCAGGAGAGTTTTAACAACGTGCTCAAGCACGCCGACGCCAGGCACGTGCTCGTGCGGGTCCAGGCCGCGCCGGCCACGGTGAATCTGACGATCCAAGATGACGGCGTGGGCTTCGATGCGGCCACGCCTCTCAATGGCGAGCAGCGCGGCTTCGGCCTGTTGGGGATCGCCGAGCGTGTGCGTTTACTCGGAGGCACCTGCGCCTTCCAATCCAAACCGGGAGCAGGCACGACGGTTTCCATCCACCTCCCGCTCCCGGCTTCCGCGTAAACCATCTCCTGACATGCCCGCCTTTATCCGTATCATCCTAGCTGACGATCACCCCATCGTCCGGCAGGGATTACGCCAGATCATCGAGGCGGATGACGCCTTAGCCATCGTCGCGGAGGCCAACGACGGCAAGGTGGCCTTGGCGGCCATCCAGACCCACGCCCCCGACGTGGTCGTGCTCGACATCGACATGCCGGTGCTCGACGGCTTCGCGGTGGTCCGCGCCCTGTCGGCAGCTGGAGGCCAACCGGAGATCGTCTTTTTGACGATGCACAGCGAGCAGGAACTCTTCGAGGCGGCGCTGGAACTAGGCATCAAGGGCTACGTGCTCAAGGAAAGCGCTGTCACAGACATCGTAGCGGCCATCAAGGCCGTGGCCGCCGGCCAGCCTTTCCTCAGCCCGGCGTTGTCTGCCCACGTGCTCACCCGCCGGGGAGGCGAGGAAGATCCCGACCGGCTCCACCCGGGCCTGGCCACGCTGACGCCCACAGAGCGACGCGTGCTCAAGCTCATCGCGGCGGACCTGAGCACCAAGGAAATCGCGGCCCAACTCTCCGTGAGCCCGCGAACGGTGGAAACCCACCGCCAGAACATTGGGGCCAAGCTCAACGTACGCGGCAGCCTGGGCCTGGTACGATTCGCCCTCCAACACCGGGCGCAACTCTGACCTATTGCTGCGAGACAATACTTACTGTCAAAAAACGGTCCTTTGACGCCTCAGAGGCTCCGATAAGACCAATGTCTCACCAACGGAGGTTTTTAGGATAGGAGTTCAATCTTATTTGCCCGTTGGCATCCAAACGGTCCGTGCGCTGGCAGAGAACAATCGGTTCTATCAGCAAGGACGCTCCTGTTTACTTGATCGACCTTGGACTTCCTCGAAGAATCCGCCGAGCGGTTCATTGGTCGAGAAATTAAGGGGTTGGCAGCGCCTGAGTCGTCGCGCCGGAATTGGAGCGGGTGGCCTCGTGCATTGTCTTGCCACCTGCGTCGGCAAGCGTGACCTTCGCTGTGAACTTGGCGCGCTGGTCAGCAAAATCTCCGGCCTCGTTGTCACTGATCTGCTTTTTGTCCGTGAGGACTTGCAGTGTCGCCTGCGCGCGCTTGAACCACTCCCGCGCCTGCACGGGCTCGGAGCGGGCTTCACACAGGTCGCCTTCCAACTCGCAGATGGACACCTCCATCTTCCGCAAATCCGGGTCGTCCGGGGTCTTGGCGAATTCACCCTCTACCATGGTCTGAGCTGCCTGCGCGTCCTCGGTCGCCTGGGCGTAGTCGCCGAGGTGCCGACGCGCTTCCCCCATCGCCCAACGCGCGCCGATGCAGTCGCTGGTGTAGACGCTGTTTTCCGGCGAGCGTGCGGCCAAGCGCAGATTGATCTCCCAGGCCGAGCGGGCCGCCGCCAGGGCCTCCGGCCAGCGTTTGGCCTGACGCAAGACCGCGGCGTAATCATCAAGGCTGAGGGCGAGATCATTTTGGATGGCCGTGTCGGCGGGATTGGCGGCGACCAAGGCCTGCGCCAACCTGACGGCGCTAGCCCCGAACTCCAGCCCTTGTGCCGTCAATTTTTGAACCTCGGCCATCCGCAGCCGGTTGTGGGCGATGTACCAGTTTTCCAGTTGGACGCTGCGATCATGAGGCAATTTTTGCGCGAGCGGGTTGACGATTCCTTCGGCCTGCGCCAAGTCATTCTCCGCCGCCGGGTAGTCGGCTGCATCCTTGTGGACCTTCGAGATCCTCACCAGGAAGCGCGCCACGTTGACCTGATCCTCCGGCACCCGCGGCGGCGCGGCGGCCACCGCCCGGGCGATGGGCAATGCTTCGTCGTAGGCCGCCAACGCCGCCGGAAGCTGGAAACAGTCTTCATGCCAGTCGCCGACGTCCATCAGTACGTCCACCAACTCGCGCCGACACTCCACCGAGCCGGGCTGTTCCGCCAGCAGCCCGCGCCGTAGCGCCAGCGAGGCTTGGCGATGCCGCAACGCTTCGTCCTTCCGGTCGGCCCACCACAAGGCCGCGCCGATCTGCTGGTGCAGCTTGGCCAGTTGGTTCCGTGCCTGCCAGTCGTGACCGTTTGCCGCCACGATGGCTTCCAGCATCCCTTGAGCCTTTTCGTAGCTGGCCAGCGCCCCTTTCAGGTCACCGAGATTGGAATAGCTGGGGTTGCCTTGGATGTCGCCCACCGTCCGGTAAGCGACGGCAACTTCGCGCCGCAGGTCCTGGTCGTTGCCAGCCTCCGCCGACAGGCTGTCCAGATACTCCTGCGCGCGCTGCACCAGAAGCTGGCGCGTTTCCGTGCTCCCGGAGAGCCGGGCAATCTTCGGCTCCATCTCGAAGAGGATGGAGTGGGCCAGCCGCCGCACGTCCTCGAACCGGCGGTTGGCGCGGCGGGCTTGCACCATGGCGACCACCAGGCCGGTCACCAGTGCGAGCACCGCCAAAGTCGCCGCCGCTACCACGGCCTTGTTGCGGCGCACGAACTTGCCCGCACGGTAGGCAAACGTGGCTCGGCGCGCACTCACCGGCAATCCTTCACAATAACGGCGGACGTCTTCGGAGAGCCCCGACACACCGGGGTAACGCCGGGCGGGTTCCTTTTGCAACGCCTTGGCGACGATGTTATCCAGGTCTCCCTCCAATTGGCGGCGCAACGTCGCGGGCCGCCTCTGCGTGGTCGTCATCGTCGCCGGGGCTGGGTCCGCCGACCGGGTCGTGGCAGCTGGCGCGGAGCTTGTTCGGCTCACCACCGTGCTGGGTCGGGGCGGCTCCTCCTCGCAGATGGCGCGGGCCAGCTCATCGGGGCGGCGGCCTTTGAGGTGCGCGAAGGGCCGCTGGCCGCAGAGAAGCTCGTAGAGCACCACGCCCAACGAGTACACGTCGCTGGCGGTGGTGATCGGCTCTCCTTTGAGTTGCTCCGGACTGGCGTACTCCGGTGTCATCGCTCCCTGCATGGTCACCGTAGGGTCTACGTTGACCGTGCCTTCCGGGTCGAGCAGCTTGGCGATGCCGAAGTCCAGCAGCTTGGGCTCGCCCTCGGCCGTGACGCGGATGTTGGCGGGCTTGAGGTCACGGTGGACGACGAGGTTCTGGTGCGCGTAGCTCACCGCCGCGCAGACTTTGCGAAAGAGCGCCAGCCGCTCGGTGATCTTCAGTCCTCCTGCCTCGCAAAACTTGTCCAGCCGCTCGCCTTCGACATACTCCATGACGAGGTACGCCTGCCCGTCGGGCGTCGTGCCGCTACCATAGAGGCGCGCAATGTGCGGATGGCTGAGCGTGGCGAGCACTTTTCTCTCGTGCCGGAAGTGCTTCCCGCGCACGTCCTCGGCCCGGCCCTGACCGATCAACTTGAGAGCTACCCGGCGCCCATGCACCGTGTCCTCGGCTAGGTACACCTCACCCATGCCGCCCACCCCCAGTAGAGAGATAACGCGGTACTCGCCAAGCATGGTTCCCGGCACCAGGTCGCCCGCCGCACCCAGGCCGAGCCTTTCCAGGCCGTGTCTGAGGACGGGGCGCGCGAGGAACTCCGGCAGTCGGCAGCGAAAGCCCAGCAGCGACTCGATCTCCGCCCGCAACGAGGGCGCGCCCAGACACGCCTGCGCCAGGTAACCGGACTGCTGTTCCGGGGGAAGTGTGCTTACTTCGGCGAAAAGGTCAGGCACCTGGGCGGCTTCTTCAAGGGTGAGCGGGATTTTCATCGGCGGTGATTTCTCGTTTGAGCCAGTGCAGGGCAAACTGCCAGTCGCGTTCGACGGTGCTTTCCGAAACTTGCAGCACCTCACTGATCTCTTGCGTATTTAGCCCGCCAAAAAACCTCAGTTCGACCAGGCGACTTTGCCGCGGGTAAAGCTGCGCGAGGCTTTGGAGCGCGCCGTCCAGTGCGACGAGTCCCAGCCCTTCGTCGCTCAGAAGGTCGCCCGCCTCGTCGAGCGAAATCTTCTCGATCCGTCCGCCGCGCTTGGCCGCCGCGTGGGCGCGGGCGTGGTCCACGAGGATCTGGCGCATCAGCCGGGCGGCGATGCCGAAGAAGTGCGTGCGGCTCTGCCAGTTGACCTGGGTGGTGTCCACCAGCCGCAGGTAGGCTTCGTGGACCAGGGCGGT
>CAXTOX010000169.1:0-7445 GCA_964245885.1 uncultured Chthoniobacterales bacterium
GCCTTCCTCTCTACGGACCGCATATGTATCGTGAACACCCCCTAGGGAAGTGCCGCGCACCCGCCAACTCAGTCCTGGATACGAGGAGGCGTGGGCAGCAAAACTGCCACTTACGGACAATTTGCCGTCGCCAATGGCGGAAGACGTGCTCCCCTTCTCGCCCACCCTCGAACCTTTGACCCTGACGCTGAGCCCCGAAGCGACAACGGCGGTGCTGCGATACCATCACGTGACCGGAGATGATCTGATCGACATCGTCGATGGCGTCGTGGTCAGCGAAACTGAACATGCGCTCAAATACGTCGCTGACCGCCTTCAGAACGGCTGGAAGCTGACGGCAGCCGCTATCTCAGAAGCAGCAGCCCGGCGGGAAGAGTTCCAATCGAGCGATCCGCAGGATGGACTCACGGGTTTTGAACACACGCTCGTCATCAACCTGTCGCCCGCCGCTCACACCTTGCTCCGAGCGATTGCCTTCGATAGCAGGCAAGGTTCGGTCGAGGCGTTGGTCCGGAGGCTTTGCATGATTGAGTGTCGACGCTTCGCAGAAGCCATCACCGATCCTGAACAATCCTCCCTCGGCACTCTCTTTTAACCTTGGTTGAGCCCGTTGACCGGAGGCAAATAGCCATTCCGCTGCGCGGGCGTCGATAGGATCAGTTAGACTCGCTCCCCGCCACCTAGGTAAGCCCTACAGATGGCGCGATGGAAACCATGCACGCGCTTACACGGGGGTTTGGACAAAACTTTACTTTCTTCGCAACCGCCGTGGAGAAATCAGCGTTGCTTACTGACGTTGTCTACCTCGGCCCAAAATGCTTGTAGTGTGGTGAACCCTTCCTTGAGGCCGACCGTACCCAGCCGCGTCTCGGCGGCCATGCGCGTGAACTCACTCGCCCAAGACTCTGGCGGTGGCAGCAGAGTCTTGGGCACCGGGTGGGTGGCGCGACGCCCGAATGTTTCTTCCATGGCCAGACGGAGCGAGGCGAGGTTGAAAGGCTGCGTTTCCATAAGTAGCAGGAGATCCACCAGATCCTTTGTGCGGGTGTTCACCCGCTCGCCTCGCGCCAGGGTGTAGGCGTGAACCTTCTCGGCAAACTGCTGCTCGCGCGGAATAGCCAACACCTTCGCCGGGGCAATCTCCGCGAACGCCAGCAAATCATCGCCAACCAGCGGTTCGGGTGTGCCCATCACCGCGTCGCCAAAGCCAAGGTCGATGTGGAAGCGTTCGTATACTTTACTCGCCAAGGATGCAACACACGGGAAGCGCGCTCCCCCGTCCGGTGCACCCTGGAGTTCGGTCTGGGCGGGCGAGATCACAAACCGCAAATAGTCTCCCAGATCCACGCTGGCGGCGGTCTGGAGTTCATCGCGGATCAGATCAAGCCGGGTGGCCAAAGTTCCGCCCGTCGGACTCTGGCTGACCGTCAGATCAATGTCGCGGGTGGTGCGCGCCCGAGGGCGGTAGCGCAGTTCCATCGCGTACCCTCCCTAGAGAAGCCAGGCTGGCTCGGGAATCGCAAAGAGCCGGGCGAGCAGGCGCTCGATGACCAGTTTGAGGCGCAACGAGTTTACGGTCACTCCGCGTTCGGCCGCCACGCGCTTGAGCCGATCCTCCAAAGAGGTTTTGAAGGCCAGTGCGTTGCCGAAAGTTCTCGCCATGTCGGTGCGCAGTTTACGCCCACAGCCCTTTTTCCCGCAATAGTCATCCAATTCTTGGAAAATGCCGCGACATGGCCCGCAGCCAAGATCGCTGCACGAGGCCGCGCTCCACAGCGTCGGCCAGTGCTTTGTCGAGTTGCTCCCGGCTGAACGATGACTCGCCGGCGACATCGAGGAGTGTACGTTTGGGACTGGTAACGCGAAAGCCTACTGCCTCCTGCACGTCATCGGCAGCTAGCACTGCCTTGTGGAGCACCACCGTGGCGGAGGGTGAGGCTTTTCTGAACGCTGGCGGCACGGTGAGATGAAGCCGAACCGGCAGCACGTCGCTGAGCTGATGGAACGCCAGGGCCGTGTCGTGGGAAACCACTGCCTGTGGTTGGTCGCGGCGGTCGCGGCTCCAGAGGCTCAGCCGGATGAGTTCATCGTGTTCATCCAGTGGGATGGTGGGAAGGCGGTAGAGGCCGCGACCAGCCCGCTCGAAGTTGCCGACTTTGGCGTGGTAATCGAGATGACGGTTTCCATAGCCGGCCTCACCTGCCTGCTTCGCCGTGAAGTAGCCGCCCTGCGTGGTAGCCACAGCATACAGTGCCCGCTGGGCTTGGTGCGTATCACGATATTTCATGCACGAAAATCCAAAATATTTGGATAAATATGCAAGGCAAACCCCGAGACGCAACCTGGAAATTCTGTTTCATCGGTCTAAACATGGGAATGACCAGAAGCGAGTTCAGCGGGGCGAACATCTCGCCCGACAGATACTTACTCACCACCGCCTGTCGCCGAGTACGAGTCAGCATGGCCATCTGCTCGCGTATCTGTGCATGGGTTGGATCGCCGGCAGCTAGCAAGACAAAAGAAGTTGCTCGTGTCCATTGCACACTGCGGCACGGCTCGCTGTGGTCGGTGGGGTTTGCACGTGATTGCCCGGCCACGACAGATACCCATTACAGGGAGTGGTCGATGTCAGCATCGGCGAGAGGCGTAATCACCCTCAATCAGCCTACTGTACAGAGTTCATCCTTGGAGACTTTGTGCCCCGTGTCGTTGACAATCAGCAGCCAACGTCAATACCGATCAGTACCACAATCACCGAAAGTTGTTGTGTTTCCCACATTTCAGGACGCCTGATCTTTCGCCAATCAGTAGGAAACATCAGTACCGATAAATATCACAATCGCTGAAAACAACCATATTCTGCCATCCGAAGCCATACACACCCATCTCCTCAAACCATTTTCGTTCAAATATTTACAGAGTAGACAAAAACCGTTTCATCGGATTCGTATCAGCAGGTCATGGGTTCGAATCCCATCGTTGGCTCCAGCAGTTAAGCAACTTGCTGGCAAGATTTTAGAGCGAAACTTTGGCCCAAATTTTCGGGCCGGGTAATCGTGTAGGGCAAAGCCAGCATCAGTGCCATGATCGGGTCGCCCAAGAAGTTGAGCGTGCTGCGCGGCACGGTGCCCGCGGCAAGGGAAGCATCGGCCACCGAGCGGCCCATCATCAGCACAGGCGGGAGCAGGATGGCCGGCAGCACCGCCCTGAGCGCGCATGCCGGACGCACGGAAACCCCCTTGGGCTCAAATCCTGGACGTGCGCGGCGATATTTTCCCGACTTTGGTTTTTGGCTCACCTCTCGGCGTAAAACAGCCAAGCACGCAGGGTGTCGCCAGCGATTTAGCTGCTCTCGGTGAACGGGCATGTTGCGGACAGATCGCTGCATCGGCCGCGAGCACGCCCCCAAATTCCCGCTTTATGCCTGTTTTTCTCAAACCGCTTTCTAAACAAACCATCGTCATCACCGGAGCCTCTAGTGGCATCGGCTTGGCCACTGCGCGGATGGCCGCTGCGCACGGTGCCCACTTGGTCCTCGCTTCGCGCAACGAAGAAGTGCTCGCCGCCGTCACCAAGGACATCAACGCCGGCGGCGGCCAAGCCATCTACGTGGTGGCCGACGTGGGTGACCGCGCGCAGGTACAACGCATCGCCGATGCGGCCACCGAGCATTTCGGCGGTTTCGACACGTGGGTCAACAACGCGGGCCTGGGCATCGTCGGGCGCATCGAAGACGGCAAGGAGGAGGATTTTCGGCGGCTCTTCGACACGAATTTCTGGGGGGTCGTCAACGGTTCGCTCGTCGCCCTGCCGACCTTGAAGCGGCGCGGCGGCGCGCTCATCAACCTGGGCAGCGTGGCCTCGGACGTGGCTTTTCCGATCCAGGGCATGTACAGCACGACCAAACACGCCATCAAAGGCTTCACCGATGCGTTGCGCATCGAGTTGTCCTACGAGAAAGCGCCGGTGTCGGTCACGCTGATCAAGCCCGCCGCCATCAACACGGATTTCGCGCACCACGCCCACAACGACGCCGACCGCGAGCCGAAGCTCCCGCCGCCTCTCTACGCACCCAAGGAAGTCGCCTTCGGCATCCTGCACGCCGCGGCGCATCCGAAGCGCGACATCTACATCGGCGGGGCGGGGCGGGTGTTCAGCTTCTTGAACCGGGTCGCGCCCGCCTTGATGGACCAGCTTTCCAAGACGCTCATCCCGCAATCCTTCCGCGACGAGTTCCCACGCCATCCCGAGGGCGCGCTGCACGAGCCGGGCCGCGACGGTCAGGTGGAGAGCGATCATCCGGGCTTCGTGCGGCAGACGAGTTTCTACACGCGCCTCTCGGTGTTGCCGGGTTTTGGGATCGCGGTGGCTGCCCTGCTCGGGCTCGGGCTGGCCGCGTTGTTCAAGCACGAGCCGGAGAAGCTGAAGAAAAGCTGGTTCTAACCGACCGCGAGACACACTGAAAAAGTACCCCAATCACCGGGCACGGCTACGACTTCCCCGGCGCAGAAAAGCCCCGAAGCCTTGACCGAGCGATTCTCGGGATCACCTCGCCGTCCACTGATCCTTTGGCAGAGCCGACGCCGGAGTTCATGCGCGCACGGGTGGATTGCTTGCGAGCCGGCAACCCGGGGGATCAGTGTCTGACCATCCGACTCGCTTTCTGGCCGGCTTGCCCCGACTCGGTGTGATCAATTTGCTTTGATTTGGCGCAAGCGTTGCCGTTACCCTCCTTGGAACATGAAGCGCTTCTTCCTGGGCTTGTGCTTGTTCATCACGTTGTTGGTGGCGACGCTGTTGCTGGTCATCGGCTTGGGCGGACCGAGCACGCCGCCGCTGTCCAGCATCAACGATCCCTTCCGCTCGGTGGACTTTTCTGACCTGCCGCCGCTCGCTCGCTTCACCGCCCGTGACGGCATGAGCTTGGCCTACCGCGTTTACGCGCCTGCACGCACGGCTTCAGGCCAAGGCAGCGTGGTATTGATCCACGGCTCATCCGCCAGCAGTGCGAGCCTGCACGTGCTCGCCAAGGCGTTCGCCGCCGCCGGCTACCAAGCCGATGCGCTGGACGTGCGCGGACACGGGGCTTTGGGTGAGAAGGGGCAGATCGCCTACGTCGACCAACTGGAAGATGACCTGGTAGACTTCATGCGCTCGGTCGCACCCGCGCCGCCGGCCGCCTTGGTCGGTTTCTCCTCTGGCGGCGGCTTTGTGGTGTGCTTTGCGGGCAGTGACCACCAGCCGCTCTTCCAAAGCTACCTCTTTCTCACCCCCTTCCTGAGCCAGGACGCGCCGACTTCCCGTCCCGGGTATGGCGGGTGGACGAGCGTGGGCGTTCCGCGCATCATCGCGCTTTCTTTGCTCGACGGCTTTGGCATCCATGCCTTCAACCGTCTGCCGGTCATCCGTTTCGCCCTGAGCGACCAAGCCAAGAAAATCCTCACCCCAGAATATTCGTACGCTTTGGCGGCGAACTTCCGGCCCCAGCGCGATTACCTGGCGAACCTGCGCGCGATCAAGGAACCCTGTGCGGTGCTCGTGGGAGCCGACGATGAAGTGTTCTATGCCGACCGCTTTGCCGAAGTCTTCCGGCAGGCTGGCAAGGAGGTGCCGGTCATGGTGGTGCCGGGCGTGGACCACATCGCCCTGACCTTGTCGCCCGCCGCCACGGCCGCGGCGGTGCAGGCCGCCGGGAACCTGCGTGCCGAGCGGCGATGAGCGGGTGGGTAGACGGTGGGTCCTGGCAATCGGGGACTTTCCCCCACGCTCACTGGTTTGGTAATTGCTGATCCACCACCAAGCGCCCCGTACTTTTTCATGCCAGCGGCCCTCTCCCCCGACGAACCTGCCAGGCTGGCCGCGCTCCGGGATTTTCGCATCGTGGACACCCCGCCCGAGGCGGCTTTTGACCGGATTGTCCATTTGGCTTGTCGGGTCCTGCACATGCCCATGGCCGCCGTCTCCTTGGTGGAGCACGACCGCCAATGGTACAAGGCTTCGGTCGGCATGACGCCTTGCGAAGTTTCCCGGGAGGTCTCGTTTTGCGCACACGCCATCCTGGAAGACGATGTGTTCGTGGTGGCGGATGCCACGGCGGACCCTCGCTTCGTGGACAATCCTTTCGTGACCGCGGGCATCCGCTTGCGGTTTTACGCGGGCGCCGCGCTCCGGACGCCGGAGGGCCAGGTGTTGGGGGCTCTCTGCGTGGCCGACCATCGCCCGCGGCGGTTCGGCACGCGTCAGCGCGAGACCTTGAAAGACCTTGCCGCCACGGTCGTCACCGAGATGACGTTGCGCGCGCAGAACGAAACGCTCAAGGACCTGCACGCTTCCATCGTCAAACGGGTGGACGAAGCCACGGAGGGCTTGACCCGGACGAACCGGGAGCTTTCCGCGGTCATCCTGCAACGCGAATCGGCGGACACGGAATCGCGCCGCAACGAACGCCGTTTTCAGCAGATCTTCGATCAGATGAGCGACGCCGCGCTGCTCCATGATGTCGAGGGTCGTCTCGTGGATGTGAACACCCCGGCCTACCTCTCGCTTGGCTACACCCGCCAGGAGTTGATGGCCATGAATGTCGGCGATATCATCGGGAGCGCCCCACCGAAGGAGTTGCACCGGATGTGGCAGGAGATCCCACCGGGGAAGGCTCGGACCGTCGAGGGGCGGCATCGGCGCAAGGACGGCAGCAGCTTTCCCGTCGAGGCGCGCGTCTGCGCGTTGGAAACCCCGGAAGGCCGCCGCATCCTCGGCCTGGTGCGCGACGTGACCGAGCGGGTCCAGCACGGCGAGTTGCTGGCGACCCGCGCCCGGCAGCAACAGGTGATTTCGCAATTGGGCCTGAGGGCCCTGCGGGACACGGCCCTGGAGGGAGAAGGCGGTCTCGACGCCCTCTTGGCGGAGGCGATCACCCTGGTGAGCCAAACCTTGGAGACGGACGTTGGCACCGTCATGGAGTGTTTGGCCGAGCCGGGGCGTTTTCGCTGGCGCGCGACCTACGGCTGGCAGCCGTTCGCGCTCGGAAGCGTCGTCGACCTGGGGAACCACGCCGCTTCCATGCCCGGTTACATCCTGGCCAACGCGCCCGTCGTCGTGAACGATTTCCAGACGGAGACCCGCTTCCGCGTGCCAGCCCCGATCTCTCAGGCGAACCTGAAAGGCGGCATGACCACCATCATCTACACCGAGGGCGAGCTGCCCTTCGGGATCATGAGCACGTACAGCCGCAGTGCCCGGCAGTTCACGGCGGACGACCTTACTTTCTTGCAAGCGGTCGCCAACGTGCTGGCCGCCGCCATTACCCGGCAAAGGGTAGAAGTGCAGGTGCAGCAGGCGCTGTCGCAAGCCTCGGAAGCGAGGCGAACCGCCGAGAAGGCCAACGCGGCCAAGAGCCTCTTCCTCTCGCGGATCAGCCACGAACTGCGCACCCCGCTCAACGCGAT
>CAXTOX010000170.1:0-7436 GCA_964245885.1 uncultured Chthoniobacterales bacterium
AGACGGTGAGCGTCACGGCGAGAATCTCCGGCCGCAGCCGCGCGCCGTGGCACGCCGGACAGGGCTGCGGACTCATGAACGCCTTGAGCCGGTGCTTGGTCAATTCGCTCTCGGTCGTGTCGAGCAGGTGCTGGAGCTGGTGGACCAACCCTTCGAAGGGCTTGCCCGCCGCCACCGTGTCGGCCTCGGCCTTTTCCTTGCGCTTGACCTTGGCTTTCTCCTGGTCCTTGGCGGGGCGGAGTTCAACCGGTTCGTCACCGGTACCCTCGAAAAGCGCGCGGCGGAATTTCTCCGGTAAATCGGCGAAGGGCTTGTCCACCGGCGCTTCGTAGTGCGCGGCCAGGGCGCGTAGAACGGTCTGGTAATACACCCGCATCCGCTTGCCGACCCCACGGTGCCACGGGGAGACCGCGCCTTCCGCGAGGGTTTTTTGCGGGTCGGGCACCATCAACTCCGGGTCGAGCACCTGGAGCACGCCCAACCCGTGGCACATCGGGCACGCGCCCAGGTGGCTGTTGAAGGAAAAATGCTTGGCCGTCAGCGCGGGCAGCGTGAAACCCGTCTGCGGGTCGCGGTACTCGGTGGAATAGGCCGTTTCCACGTAGTCCTCGCTGCCCGCGGGCGCGTGCAGGATGACCAGTTGACTCTTGCCCCAACGCAGCGCCGTTTCCACCGAATCCGCCAGCCGCGCGCGGACGCCTTCGCGCAAGACGAGCCGGTCCACGACCGCGTCGATGGCATGCTCCTTGGTCTTGGCGGGCCGCACGGGTTCGGGGCCGTCGAGTTCGACGATCTTGCCGTCCAGCCGCACCCGCACGAACCCCTCCCGTCGGGCCTTCTCCAGCACGTCGCGGAACTCGCCGACCTGACCTTTGACGAGCGGGGCGAGCAGGATCAGCCGCGAGCCGGGTTCCAAGGCGAGGATCTGGTCGACGATGGCCTGCGGGGTCTGGCGGCGCAGCGGCCGGCCGCTCTCGGGGTCGTGCGGCTGACCGACGCTCGCGTAGAGGAGTCGCAGGTAATCGTAGATCTCTGTCGTCGTGGCGATGGTCGAGCGCGGGTTGCCGCCGCCGGCGCGTTGTTCGAGCGCGATGGCGGGCGACAAGCCCTCGATGAAATCCACGTCGGGCTTCTCCATCTGGTCAAGGAACTGCCGCGCGTAGGCCGACAGGCTCTCCACGTAGCGCCGCCGGCCCTCGGCGTAGAGGGTGTCAAAAGCGAGGGAACTCTTGCCCGACCCGCTCGGCCCGGTGACGACCACGAGTTGGCCGCGGGGGAGCGTCAGGCTGAGGTTTTGCAGATTGTGCTGGCGCGCCCCGCCGATCCTGATAGTCTGCTGGGTCATCGAATTTTGCCCTTGGGCATCAGAATTGCTTATCCTCCGGGATGTCCAGCAAAGCACACTGCGCCCGCCAAAGCCAATGAATTCGTCCCTCACGCCCACGACTTCCATGGCCCCGGAATCTTCTCCCGCGGACGACGACGCGCCGGTCAGCCGGGCGGAGTTGCTGGAACTCCACAACAAGTTCCGTGCGGTCAAGCACAGCGCCTGCAATGCGCTGGCGGTCATCATGGCGCTCTCCGAGATGGCCGAGCGCAACCCGACTTACATGGAGAAGCTGACCAAGACGGTGCTCTCCAAAAGCCCGCAGATGGTCAGCGAGCTGCGGGACTTCGACGACGAGTTCCGCGCGCTGCTCAAGGGTCTGCCGGAGTAGAAGGGCCGGGGACTCGTGGTAAAAACCCGATCTTCCCCCGGCTGACGGTTGGTTTGCACCACCTCCCCCTGAACGTGGATGCCGCCGGTGGGCAGCCGTTGTTTCCTTCCGTGGTGCCAGCTCCCGCCGCTGAACGTCACCACCACCGGGAAGCTGATGCCCCGGTCCGCTTTGCTGTACGGGGTTTTGCACGTGGAGGCGTGGGGAAAAGGGTTTCGCGCGTCGCTCAGGGGCCTTCCAGAATCGCCGGGTCGCGCGGTTTGGCGGCGTCGGCGGCACCGGGCCAACGGAGTTGGCGCACGCCCGCGCCGGCGATGACGCTGGCGGCGATCAAAAACGCCGTGCCGATCCCGCCGGCGATCAGGGTCCCGCCCCACAACGCGAAGAACGTGTCAAACTCCGCCTCGTCGGGTCGGTCCCGGTGGTAGACAATGGGCTTGGTGTCCCCGACGCGGCAGTCGGGTTGGTCCCGGTTGCTCAGCCCGGAAGTGATCCGCCGGGCCACGCCGCCGCGGTCGGTGAAGGTGAACACCGGCGTGTAGTCGATGCCGTGCCGGTTGTGCTTGATGTCTTCGTACCGGGTTTGCTTGAAATCGACCACCGTCCCCGTGGCGTGCTCGGCGTGGGCGCGGAGGTCGGTCCGCGCGGAGTAGAGCCGGGAGGCCACCGACAGCAGCCAGACGCCGCCCGCGCCAAAGAACAGGCTAACCGCCAGCAGGAGGAAACTGGGGAGGCGCAACCTGCTGGTGGTGGAGAACAGGGGAGGCGGGGCGTCGGACATCAGTCCCTTTTTTGCAGGACCACCCTCAGCGTGAGAAGCTTTTTCACGATCCAATCCTTGGCGCTGCCCGGCGCGAGGTCGAACTCCCGCACCGTCGCCCGGGTGCCGAAAAGCCAGTGCAGGTCGCTCTTACGCACGCGGTGGACGGCGTCGCGGTCCCGCACGAAGGGCAGGTGAAACACCGCCGGGTCCGAGAAGATCGTGAACCGCCCGGCCTTCAGGAAGTCCCCCGCGGCTAGGCGGGCGGCCCGCCAGAGCTTGGCGGGCAGCCCCAGGTGGTCCCAGGCCGGCGGGAAATACAGCGGGAAATCGTAGCGCGGACACTGGATGAGCAAGTGTCCGCCCGGGGAAAGCAGGCTCCAGAGCCGTTCGTTGAACTCGCGCGGCCGGCAGAGGTGTTCGTAGACGTAGGAGTGAAAGATCAGGTCCCAGGAGCCTTCCAGCCGGTCGATGTTGCCGGTGATGACCTCGTCGGAACTCTCGCGCAGATGGGCGAGGTTCGTTTTCGTGATGTCCTGCGAGGTGAGGTGGATTTCCTCCCGCGCCCCGCGCGCGCGCAGGAACTTGGCGAAGCCCGAGCGGCCCGCGCCGATCTCCAGCACGCGGCAGGGGCGAGCCGGCTGCGCCAAGGCCAGGCGCAGCACCTCGCCCCAGAGCACGGGGTACTCCGGCGGCGCGTTGAAGGCGTCGTAACCCGTGAAGGTGTTGTAGAACTCGACGAGGCGCGTTTCGAGTTGCGCGATGGCCGGGGCCTGGTCTTCGTGGATTAACTCCATGAAACCCAGAGCAAAGCAGGGCGGATGCCCGGCGGCAATCTGATTGCGCGTCCCCACCGAGCCGAGACAATTTCAGAGCAAGTCCAACTGCTCATCCAGCTTCTGCGGCGCTTCGCCAGGCTTCGCCGCATGTTGCACAAGGCTCGGCAGCTCGATCTCAATGCCCAAAAGCTGTCCCAGGCGCTGGCAGGTCAGCGGCGAGAACCCCTCGTAGTGGTTGTTCACCATCACGTAGATGCGCCGCGTGTCGCCGAGGTGTTTCTTCAACCGGTCCGCCCAGAATTCCATCCCGTGCAGGCGTTCCCACAACAGGCTGCCGTAGCGGAACTGCCGCTCGCCGTCCGGCCGGAACTTCGTTTCCAGGTCGCCCATCAGCCGCACGTACAGGAAGTCCGCCGTCATCGGCAGGAAGCCGAACGCCCCCTCGTTCTGCGCATCGAGCGCGGTGAGGTCGTTCCACGCGCAGGCGACGCCGTGTTCCGCCAAGAGCTTGGCGATGCGCGGCGCGTGCCAGTCCGGGTGCCGGAACTCCACCGCGAACGAGATCTTGCCCGTCGGCAGCAGGTCGAGGAACTCCGCCAGCGCGTCCTCGTCGTGCGCCGGCCGGAAGCCGGGCGAGAACTGGAGCAGCACCGCGCCGAGCTTCTCGCCCATGGGCCGCAGGCTGCCGAGGAAGGCGTCGAGTTCGCGCCGGCAGTTGCGCAGCCGCGCCTCGTGCGTGATGAGCTTCGGCATCTTGGCGGTGAAGACGAAGTCGTCCGGCGTGCGGGCGGCCCATCCCGCGACCACGTCGGGGCGGGGGATGTGGTAAAACGTCGAGTCGATCTCGACCGCCGGCAGGTAGCGCGCGTAGTAGGCCAACTCCTGGTTGGAGGCGAGGCTGGCGGGATAGAACACGTCGCGCCAGTCCTCGAAGTTCCACGCGCAGGTGCCGAGTTTGATCTGGTCGGCAGGATGGGAAGACATGGGCACAGGCGGGCAAAAGTGGTCAGCGGAAAATTCTCAAAGCACGAGGAGAACGAAACCTCGATGCGCAAACATCCGCTGGTAGATCGTTTCTGTCTGGTCCTTTACGCCTCCCGTCTTTCACCTGCCACCGGATCATGGCTCACCGATCACCTCTGCCGCCCTCCCTTGCCTCCCGCTTGACCTCCCGGCGTTTTCCGCTAGCCTGCCATTCCCTGCCATGAAGAAAACCCTCCTGTTCGTTGTGGTGCTGGTGTTTGGATGCGTGGCCTTACCCCGCCGCAGCCCGGCACCGCTGGTAATCAGGCCCGGTGAAGGCGCTTCCTACGTGCCGCCCGGTGGCGAGGAAATCCCCAACCAAAAGGACGCCCAGGGGCAGTTCGACGCCGCCCTGGAGGCCGAGAACCACGGCAAGATCAGCGCGGCCATCTCCGGCTACAAGAAGACCGTGCGCCGGTTCCCGAAATCCACCGTGGCCGCCGCCGCGTCGTACAAGATCGGTTTTCTCCTCGAAAAACAGCAGAACCTCAGCGCCGCCTCCGACGCCTACGAGCGGCTGATCCTCAACTATCCCCACAGCACCGACTTCAACGCGGCGCTGGAGGCCGAGTACCACATCGGCACGCTGTACCTCGACGGCATCAGGACGAAGGTCTTCGGCGTGGTGCCTCTCGTGACCACGCGCCAGAGGGCCGTGGCCGTGTTCACAGTGATCACGCGCAACGCCCCTTTCAGCAAGTACGCGCCCGTCGCGCAGTTCGGCATCGGGCAATCGTTCGCCTACGCCGGCGACAACAAAGCAGCCATCACGGCCTACCAGGAGTGCGTGGACAAGTACCCGACCGACCCCGTCGCCGCCGATGCCCTCTACCAGATCGGCTTTGCGTACATGACGATGATGCGCGCCCATTCCTACGACCGGAGCGACGCGCAGGGTGCCCGGGAGGCGTTCGAGGACTTCCTGGCCGCCTACCCCAACCACGAAAAGTCCGCACAAGCGAAGGAAAACCTCGCGGCCCTGGGTAACGTGCAGACGGGCGGCTCGCTCAAGATCGCCGATTATTACTACAAGCAGAAGCTCTTCCGAGCGGCGGTCGTGTACTACAACGACGTGATCCGGCAGCAGCCGAATTCTCCCGACAGCACGAAGGCCAAGACCCGGCTCGACGCGATCCGCTCCAAGTTCGGGGAGAAATATTTTACCGACAAGGCTCCGCTGACCGCCGCCAACCGCAACGGCGGCGGGGTGGCCCCCAAGCTCAGCAACGGCGACGGCCGGCTCCCGGCGCAAGCCGACACGGCCCACCGTCCCGACTACGCGGGCCCGCCCGTCAGCGCGCCGACCCCGCCCCCCCCGCCGGCGAACACCGCGGGCACGTCGAAGCCGGTGCCGACACGCGTCAATCCCGCCGGTGCCGACACCAAACTACCCGACGCGCCGCCGCGGAACGAGCCGACCCCGCCCCCAGTGCCGGAAGGCGAGCAGCCCTCGCTGCCTTCCCAATAGGATGAAGGCAGAAGGCAGAA
The DNA here is from genome assembly GCA_964245885.1 of uncultured Chthoniobacterales bacterium. Classification (GTDB taxonomy): domain Bacteria; phylum Verrucomicrobiota; class Verrucomicrobiia; order Chthoniobacterales; family SZAS-18; genus CAHJWO01. Next base: position 5,769 of record CAXTOX010000170.1, read on the forward strand.
GGCAGAAGGCAGAAGGCAGAAGGACGGAGAAACTATCCCTGGATACTGGGAGAAAACCGCGTGCTTCTGTCTTCCGCTTCCTGCGCTCCGCTTTCCGCCTTCTACCTTCTACCTTCTGCCTTCTGCCTTTTCTTCTCTCTGGCTGCGCGGGCTACCATCTCGGGGAAGCCAAGCCGGCGTACATGAAGAACGTGCACACGCTCTTCATCCCGGTATTCCGCAACAACACGCTTTTGCCGCAGGTCGAGGGAATGGTGACGGACACCGTCGCCCGGCAATTCCAGCAGGACGGCACGTACACGCTGACCTCGCGCGCCGCGGCGGACGCCATCCTCAACTGCACCATCGAACGTTCCGCGCGCACGCCCCAACGCTCCGTGACGGGCAATGTTTTGCTGACCACCGAGTTCGATCTGAGCCTGGAGGTCAGTTTCCAACTGGTCGATGCCAAGTCGGGCAAGGTGCTCGACTCGGGACAAACCAACGGCACGACGAACTTCTTCGTCGGCAACGATGTCACGCAGGACGAGCGGCAGGCGTTGCCCATCGCGGCCGAGCAGTTGGCGGTGCGCCTGGTCAGCGCGGTGGCGGAAGGGTTCTGAAAGGCAGAAGGCAGAAGGCAGAAGGCAGAAGGTAGAAGGAGAAGAGGGCAGGCCGAATTTACTTTTCCGTTCCCCGCCTTCCATTCCTTCTTTCTGATCCTCCTTCTACCTTCTACCTTCTGCCTTCGCTTTGCTTTCCCTCATCGGCACTCCCATCGGCAACCTCGCGGACATCACCCTGCGCGCGCTCGAAACCCTGCGCGGCGCGGATGTGATCGCCTGCGAGGACACGCGCCATTCCCTGCGCCTGCTCGAACGTTACGAAATCCGCAAGCCGCTCGTCAGCTTCCACGAACACAACGAGGCGCGCCGCACGCAGGAACTCCTGACCCGGCTGCGGGAGGGAGCGCAGGTGGCGTTGATCACGGACGCCGGGCTGCCGTCGGTGTCCGATCCGGGAGCGCGGCTGGTGCGCGCCTGCGTGGAGGCCGGGTTACCCTACACGGTGATCCCCGGACCGTCGGCGGTGTTGACAGCGCTGGTGGGTTCGGGGTTGTCGGCGGAAAGCTTCTTTTACGCCGGGTTTTTGCCGGTGAAGAGCGGCGGTCGGGAGCGCGACCTGCTTCGTGCCTTGGAGCGGGAGGAAACGAGCATTTTCTTCGAGTCGCCGCACCGGCTGGAACGCACCCTGGAGGTGCTCTCGCGCCACGCGCCGAAGCGGCCGGTCTGCGTCGCGCGGGAGCTGACCAAGCAGTTCGAGGAATTCCGCCGGGGGACGGCCGCGGAGTTGCTGGCGCACTACCGCGCGCACCCTCCCAAGGGGGAGATCACGCTGGTGATCGCCGGGACTGGCGAGCGGGTGAACACCGCGGCATCCGCCCGGGACGGTTTCCCGCCGGAACTTGGCCGTTGACTTGGCCGCGCTGCCCCGACACGTTGCGAGGACATGACGCGGGCTGGTAGCTCAATGGTTGGAGCAAGGGACTCATCATTCTTGCCCGCGCGGTTTCACGGCGTTGCTTTTCGTGTCAGTAGGGAGCACGTTTTACCTCTGAGAGAGCGTGTGGGAAGCCCCTAGTACTACTCCGTTAGTTGGTTAGAGAGGAGATGCAGGCGGCAGTAAGGG
>CAXTOX010000171.1:0-3377 GCA_964245885.1 uncultured Chthoniobacterales bacterium
CGCGAACGCACGAGGGTGACGCCCGCTGCCGCCGCCCGCCGCGCGACCGCCGGTGAAACCTTCACCCCGCTGGTGAGAACCATCGCGCGCACGCCCTCGTCGATGGCCACCGCTTGGATGTCGTCGCGGTCGCCGACAAACAGCACCACGTTGGCCGCGCCCTGCCGCCGGAGGCGTTCGACGAACGACTCGGCCTTCATCGCCGCGACCATCAGGATGTGATCGCGCTCGGTATCGTCGTGGGCGGCGCCCGCCACCACCTCGCCGCCGAAGGTTTTCACGATGTCCTGCAAGAACGCGCGCACGGTACGCGTCGCGCCGAGTTCGGGCAGCGGCGGAAAGAGTTGGTGGCCGATCTCGATGGCGCTGAGCAAGCCCAGGCAGCGGCCGTCGTCCCCGACGACCGGCAGCCCGCGCAGGCGGCGTTGTTCGATGGAATGCAGCGCCTGGGCAATCGTGTCGTCAGCGCGCACCCGCACGACCTCACGCGTCATGATGTCGCGCACCTGCGGGGTCACGTCGCTCAGGAAGGTGGGCGGCTCGGTGCCGAACTTGTCGAGCGCGAACTGGATGCGCGCGTTGAGATTCCCCGCGCGTGCCGGGACCACGTCGTACCAACCCAGCGCCGCCTTCAGCCGCGCGTAGGCCAGCGCCGAACAGACGGAGTCCATGTCGGGATTGCGGTGGCCGATGACGATGGTTTGCACGGGAGCGGACGTGGGATGTGGAATATGGGATGTGGGATGGCAGAAGCAAACCATTCATCCGCCGCCCACGCTCCGCTCTCTGTATCACACATCTCACATCCCGCCGCACACACGCGAATTCCCAGCAGATCCGATCTTTCGGTACTGCAATCGAATAAATCCGCGCCTCGCCGGTCTATCAGTGACATTGCAGTTCGTACAACCAACCACCCCATGAAAATCCCCGCACTCCTGACGTGCCTGCTCGCGGCGGTGCTCTCGGCCCTGCCGTTGAGCCAAGCCCGGGCGGACGACGTTTCCTTTGACGTGTTTTACAACAGCCTCGGCGATCAGGGCGACTGGTACAACACCCCCGACTACGGCTACGTCTGGCAGCCGAGCATCGCCTACCAGAACGACAAATGGCGGCCGTACTCCGACGGCTACTGGGCGCAAACCGACGATGGCTGGACCTGGGTGTCGTACGAAAACTTCGGCTGGGCCACGTACCACTACGGCCGCTGGACCAACCTCGAAGGCACCGGCTGGGTGTGGGTGCCAGGCTACGAATGGGGTCCGGGCTGGGTGTCCTGGCGCACGAGCGACGACTACGTCGGCTGGGCTCCGCTGCCTCCCAAGCGCGGACGCGGCGACGGCGGCGGCGGTGCTTCCGTGAGCGTCGACTACAACACCGTCGAACCCGAGGAAGGCTACAACTCCGCCGTGGACGAACAGTACGATATCGGCCCGACGAACTACTGCTTCGTGGAAACGCGCTACTTCGGCGCGCCGGTCCTGCGCGAGGTGATCGTCCCGCCGCAGCGCAACGTCGTGATCATCGAAAACACGATCAACGTGACCGACATCCGCTACCGCCGCGGCGGCCCGCGGGTGGTCGTGTACAACGGCGGACCGGACTTCGGGTTCGTCAACGGGCGCGTCGAACACCCGATCCAGCGCCTGCGCATCGAGCGAGACGACCGTTTTGACTTCGCGCGTGCTCCGCGCGACCGTAATCCCAACCTCGTCCGCGACGGCGTCTTCCGCATCGCGGCCCCGACCATCGCACCCCGGCCGGCGAACTTTGCCACCCTCCGCCCGCCGCAGGTCAAGCGCGACCTCCGGGACGCACGCGTCGAACACGGCTGGAACAACACCGGTGCGGACCAGGCGACGGTCCAGCGGCTGCACCAGCAGTTCCAGCAGCAGGCGCGTGAGAATCCCACCCGCCCACCCGGCAACAACCCGGCCGCGGCGGGCTTCACGCCTCCCGGTCGTCCGCCCGGCAACCCGGCGACGGGCTTCAATCCTCCGGCCAACGATCCCCGGCAGCGTGAGCGCGAAGACCGGACCAACGTGCCGCCGACCCCGCCCGCCAATCCCGCGGCCGTCAACCCACCGCCCGGCAACACCGACGCGGACCGCCGCGCCCGCCGCGACGCTGCCCAGCGCGAAAGAGCCGAGCGGGATGCCACCCGCACCAACGGCGGTGCGTCCAGCCCGGCGGCCACTCCCGGCGGCCAGCCCATCACCCCCCCGCGCGACCCGCGCCACGGGCCGAATACGCAGGACGTGACTCACGAGCCGGCCACCGCCCCCACCCCGGTGCGCGAAGCGAATCCAAGCCATGAGCCGCGCAATCACGGTCCTGCCAACACTCCGCCGAGCGCCCCGGCCACGACGCCGCGCGCCGAGGTGACGCGCGAGGACCGCCGGCCCGCGCATCCCGCGTCAGAGCCGACCATCAACGCGCCCGCCAACGCCCCCGAGGAAACCCGTCATACCCCGCGCCAGCCGGATCGTCCGCAGACGACCGCTCCGTCCAGGAACACGGAGTCCGCAGACCGGCCGACGCGTCCTCAGGAGCAGACGCACCCGCAGACTCCGCCGCCCGCGCCTCGCCAGGAAGTCCGCGAGACCCGGCAGGCACCGCCCTCGGCTCCCGCGCCGCGCCCGGCAGAGCGCGAGACACGTCAGGCTGCACCGCCTCAGGCTCCCGCACCGCGCCAGGAAGCGCACGAAAACCGTGAGTCCAAGGGGCAGCCGGGCGGGAACGAGGACGACAAAAAGAAGAAGCCCAACGGCTAGCAGGCGTCCCTGCTCCCGCGACCGGATTCCTGCTTGCCTCAATCCGCCGGGTTGTTTTCCTGGTGACCGCGTTTTGACCCTTGGGCGCGGTGCTTCCGTCCCGGAAAATTCCGCTGGCATCTGGGCGTGCCCGGGTGAGAATGTTCGTCCCGTTGCCATGCACTCCGCCTCCCGCCGTCTTGGACTCCGACTCTTTCTGCTCGCGATTTTTGTTTGCGGGCTGTCGGCGACCGCCTCGGCGCAACACGGGAAACCGTCGCCTGCCCCCAAGCCATCGCCGTCACCGTCGGCCACTCCCGCGGCCCCTCCGCAGTACGTCCTGCCGGACCCCGTTGCTTCCGTGGACGGTCAACCGATCAGCAGGACGGAGCTTGAGCATTTCACCGAAATGTACATGAACGCTGGCGGGCGTTCGCTGAAGGGTTATCCCGCCGTCGAGCAGAAGAAGGCTTACCGTTCGATGCTCGGCAACCTCATCGTGGACCGGCTCGTCTCGGCCCAGGCGGCCAACGAGCCGGTCAGCGGCACCGACGTGGAAAAACGCCTCGATGAGGTTCGCAGCCAGTACCCGAACGACGAGGCGTTCCAAAACGAAATCCGTCG
>CAXTOX010000171.1:3387-7334 GCA_964245885.1 uncultured Chthoniobacterales bacterium
GCCGATAAAAAGAACAAGGACAAGCCAGAGATAGTACAGTTCAGAAAAGATAAAAAGCCCAAAACTTTTAATACGCTCGAAGACCTGCTGGATAACATCAGCCAGAAGGATTTGGAAAGCACCGAACCTACCCGCTTTATCTACTCGGGTAATGATGTGTTCCCGTTTGATGCCCGCGAGCAGTGGACGGATGGCCAGATCAAGGACCAGGTCAACGTCACCCCGCAGGAAGTACAGAAGTTTTATCAGGACGGCCCGCCCGACAAATTCGACGAACCGGAGAAAGTCAGCGCCAGCCACATTCTGATCGGCGTGCGCCGGGATGCCCCGCCGGAGGAAGCTCTCGCCGCCGAGAAGCGCGCCAACGAGATCGCTGACCGTCTCAGGAAAGGCGAGAATTTTGAGGACCTCGCCTTGCAGTTTTCCACCGACCCCACCGCCAAGAAGAACAAGGGCTACGTCGGTGCGTTCGGCCGCGAGGGCATCATGCCGGAGTTCGCCGACGCCGCCTTCAAGCTGAAGCCCGGCGAGATCAGCGCGCCGGTGCGCACCCAGTTCGGTTACCACCTCATCAAGGTCACCGAACGCAAGCCTGCCCACACCGAAACGCTCGACGAGGCGAGGGAGCGGATCACGGCGTACATCGTGGACCAGAAGCGGCAGAAAGCGATCACCGCGCTCCTCCAGAAGCTGCGCGACGCGGCGAAGATCGAGGTGGCGGCAGACCTGCGCGACGATTCCCGCAGCCCGGCCCTCGCCACCCCGCAGTCCTCACGCTAACCGTACCCGGATGGCAGCACCCAAAAAAACGCGCGGCAAGATTGGCGTCATCGGCTTGGGCATCATCGGCACCCGGGTCGCCTCCAACCTGCGCTCCGCCGGTCATCAGGTGTACGTCTGGAGCCGCACGCCCCGCGCCGCGCCGAACTTCCTCGGCTCCGTCGTCGAGGTCGCCGACCTGTGCGACATGATCCAACTTTTCATCAGCGACGACGCGGCACTCCACGAGACCACCCGCACCATGGCCGCCGCGCTCCGGCCCCGACACGTGGTACTCTGCCACGCCACGGTTTCCCCCGAAGCGACGCGCCAGGTGGCCGGGATCGTGCAGAGCCAGGGCGCGCGGTATCTCGACGCACCGTTCACCGGCAGCAAGATGGCGGCGCAGAACCGCCAGCTCGTCTACTACGTCGGCGGCCCGAAACCCGCGCTGGAAGAGGTGCGTCCGGTGTTGGAAGCGACCTCCAAGGCGATCCTCCACGTCGGCGGGATCGGCGACGCCTCCGTCCTGAAGATCGCCACCAACCTGCTGACCGCCAGCACGGTGCAGACGCTCGCGGAGATGTTGGCGCTCGTGCGCGCGGCGGGAATCGACGGTTCCAAGCTCGTCGAGGCGCTGGAGAACAACGCCTCGCGTTCGGGCACGTCCGACCTCAAGCTGCCGGCGATGATCGCGGCCCACGCCGAGCCGAACTTCTCGCTCAAGCACATGCTCAAGGACGTGCGTTTCGCGCAGGATCTGGCGGACAAATACGAGCTTTCGCTGCCGGTGGCGGACACCACGGCGGAGGTGCTCGCGCTGGGCATGCAGAACGACTGGGGCGACCAGGATTTCAGCGTGGTGGCGCAGCTCTACCCCGCGCCCGCGCCGACAACTCCCGAGCCTGCCGCCGAGCAACCCGCACCCATCGAAATGCCGCCCGCGCCGGCCCCGGCGGCCGAGGAGGAGCCGGTGCCGGCACCGGTCGCAGCATCCTCCGAAACACCCGCCGGAGAGAGCAAGCCGCTGTCACCGGCTTCCGCGGAACGATTGGCGGGACTGACGCTGCCGCCCCGGCCGGAGGTCGCGGCAAAACCCCTTTCCGCCGCGTCCGCGGATGAGCCGCCAGACAAAGAGCCGACCGCCACGCAAGCGGCACCTGCCATCGTGGAAGCTGCTTCCACCGACCAGAAGACGGACCCAACGCCGGTCGGCAAGGAAGTTTCCGCGCCGGCAGACACGCCAAAAGAGCCGGAAGCTTTGCCCACGAACGTCCCACGCCCAGATTCCGAAGAAGCCGCCAACAAGCAGAAAAAAGGCACCTTTCAGTTCGTGCGAAACTTCTTCAAACCTGTCCCGACCGAGCCGCGCTGAACGGTTCCGCCCTGCCTGCTTCGCCCTTCCGCCATGCACATCCCGCCGCCCGTCGAAAGCGTTTACCTGGACCTTTCGGACCGCGCCAAGCTGCGGTTGACCGGCGCCGACCGGGTGCGCTTCCTCAACGGTCAGGTCAGCAACGACGTGCGCAACGCCAGCGGCGGGCGTTCGGTTTACACGGGGGTCATGACCATCAAGGGCAAGCTGTGCGCCGACGCGTTCATCCACGCCGGTCAGGATTTTCTTCTGGTGGACACCGAGCCGGAGCTGCGCGAACCGCTCGCGGCCCGGTTGGAGCGTTACATCATTGCCGACGACGTGCAGATCGAGGATGTGACGGACACTTTCGCGCTGCTGCACCTGATCGACTTCGCCGCGGACACCGGAGCACCCAAGCTGCCGGACCTGCACGCCGCGCTGGCCACCCTCGGCTCTGGATGGTGGACGCTGGAATCGACGCGCTATGGCCAGCCGGGACTGGACATTTTCTACGACCCGGCGCTCGACGCCCGGATTCGCCATTGTCTGCACCTGGGATTCACGGAACTCAACGCCGACGCAGAGGAAGCCTGGCGGATCGTCGCCGGGGTGCCGCGCTGGGGGGCGGAGTTGGACGACAACACGATGCCCGCCGAGGCCGGCGTAGAGGCACGCGCCGTGAGCTACACCAAGGGTTGCTACATCGGCCAGGAGATCGTCTCGCGGGTGAAGAGCGTGGGGCACGTCAACCGCCAGTTGCGCGGCTTGCGGGCACTGGATTCCTCGCCGCTCTACGAGGGAATGATTTTGCTCCCGGCCGGGGGGGATGAATCGGCCAAGGAGATCGGACGGATCACCAGCGCCGCGGCGGCGGCTGGACATGGTGGAGCGGACTTCATTGCGCTCGGGTACGTGCGGCGCGGTTGGGAGACGCCTGGCACCTTGTTGGATGCCGTCACCGCTCCCGATGAATCCGGAGTGTCCACCCCTCCGTGCCCAGTGGAAGTTTGCGCCCTACCTTTTGTATGAAAACGAAGAGTCTCCTCCGTGCCCTGCTGACAATCCTGACCTTCACCGTGCTGGCCGCAGCGGATGCGGCGGCGTCGCAGGCTGTCATTCACTTCCAGGTCGGCGACACCAAGGAAGACCAGCTTGTGACCATTGACTTGTTCGACGGAAACGCGCCGCAGACGGTGGCGAACTTCAAGGCGCTCGCGGTCCAGAAGTTTTACAAAGGCCTCGTGGTCCACCGGGTCGTGCCCGAGACCCTCGTGCAGATGGGCGATCCACTCAGCCGCAAGAAAGACCGGAGCGCGACGGGCACGGGCGGTCCGGGTTATACGCTCCCGGCGGAGATCGGCCGCAAACACGTCCGCGGGGCGGTGGCGATGGCAGCCTTGCCGCCGTCGCTCAATCCGTCGCGCGCGTCGAACGGCAGTCAGTTTTACATCGTGCTGCGGCCGCAGCCGGAGTTGGACAAGGATTACACGGTGTTCGGCCAGGTGACGAGCGGGTTGGAGTTTCTCGATTCGATCAGCCGGCGCGGGCGCGACACGAATGATTATCCGCTGGAGAAAGTGACGATCCGCAGCATCGAAATTCGTTGACCCAACGCAGGAAAAAGCGAAAAATCGCGGTGGGGACCTTGCCAAGTCGCGGCACATCCCCTATAGAAACGCTCTCTTCGCTCCCTTTCAGCCCGCGGTCAGCAGACCGGGCGGCAAAGCGCGAGTGAACGTCGGCAAGCGGGTAGATACCGAAGTGGCCAAACGGGGTGGACTGTAAATCCACTGGCTTACGCCTTCGAAGGTTCGAATCCTTCTCTGCCCAA
>CAXTOX010000172.1:0-7327 GCA_964245885.1 uncultured Chthoniobacterales bacterium
CCGAAAATGGATAAAGCCGAGACAATAAGGATTTTGAAAACCGGCGGTGGCGAGTGGCGGCATTGCTGTCTCGCTGGAGGAAGAGTTGCTGAGCACCCACAACCCGGCTTACCGTGAATGGCTGCGAAGCACGGGGTTTCTGTGGCCGCACGGGGCGGAAATGCAAAATGCAAAATGCAAAAGTCCGGAGCACAGAACGCCGGGCTGAAATCTTTTTCCGCCCTTTAACTTCTGCTTTCCGGACTTTTGCATTTTGCATTTTGCATTTTGCATTTTTTATTGCCGCCCATGTGGACCGGGCGTTTCCAGCAAGCCACCGACGCGCTCGTGCGCGCCTACGGTGAATCCATCTCCTTCGACTGGCGGCTTTACCCCTACGACATCGAGGGTTCGGTCGCCCACGCTGCCGCGCTGGCTGCCGCCGGGTTGATCTCCGAGGACGAACGCGCCCGGATCGAGGGCGGCCTGCGCGAGATCGGCGGCGAAATCGCGCGCGGGGAGTTTTCCTTCCGGACGGAACTGGAAGACATCCACATGAACATCGAGGCGGCCCTGACCCAGCGCATCGGCCCCGCCGGGGCCAAGCTGCACACCGCCCGTTCGCGCAACGACCAAGTCGCGCTCGACCTGCGCCTGTATCTGCGCGCGGAGATCGCCGCCGTCCGCCAAGCGCTACGGGGACTCCAGCGTGCGCTCGTGGAACTCGGGGCACGCCACCCGGAAACGGTGATGCCCGGCTACACGCACCTGCAACGCGCCCAGCCGGTCCTCTTCGCCCACCACCTCCTGGCCTACGTGGAAATGCTCCACCGCGACGCCGGCCGGCTGGCCGACGCCGCGCGGCGGCTGGATGTGCTGCCGCTGGGCAGCGGAGCCATCGCGGGATCGACGATTGCGCTCGACCGGCACCTCGTCGCCGCCCGGCTGGGATTCTCCGAGGTGAGCGAAAACAGCATGGACGCCGTCAGCGACCGGGATTTCGCCTGTGAATTCCTGGCGGCTGCCGCGATTGTCGGCATGCACCTGTCGCGCCTGAGCGAGGACCTGATCCTGTGGGCGACGAGCGAGTTTCATTTCGTAACGCTCAGCGACGGGTTCACGACCGGCTCCAGCCTGATGCCGCAGAAGAAAAACCCCGACGTGGCCGAACTCACCCGCGGCAAGACCGGCCGGTTGTACGGCAACCTGTTCCGGCTGCTGACGATCCTCAAGGGGCTGCCCATGACCTACAACCGCGACCTTCAGGAAGACAAGGAGGCGGTGTTCGACAGCGTGGACACGCTCAAGGCGGCGCTGACGGTGTTCGCGGGGATGTTCGCGGAAGCCCGGGTGGAAACCGCCGACATGGCCCGCGCGACGGCCGACCCGCTGCTGCTGGCGACGGACCTGGCCGATTACCTGGTGCTGCGCGGCGTGCCGTTCCGGCAGGCGCACGAGGTCGTGGGCAAACTGGTGGCGCTCTCTTTGGACCGGAAAGCCGGCTTCAAGGAGCTTTCGATGGAGGATTACCGGGCGGCGAGTCCGGCGTTCGGCGATGACGTGTACGCCGTGCTGGACGTGCGGCGTTCCCTGGAAAGCCGCCACGCGCCCGGCGCGCCGTCGTTCGACAACGTGCGGGCGCGGCTCGAACATTGGCAGACTGCCCTCAAGGAAGAACCTATCCCGTGAAGAGATCCCCGATCATCGCCGACAAGGAAGGCTGGCGCACCGTCAGCGAGGAAACCAGGTACAAGGACCCTAACGTCGAGGTAACGGTGCAGGAGGTGTTCACCCCGACGCGCCAGGACAAGCCCGCGAAGTGGACGGTCGTGCACCGTAAAGCCGCCGTGGTGATCGCGCCGATGACCCCCGAGGGCAAACTCGTGCTGGTACAACAGGAACGCATCCCGGTGCGGGCGCTACTATGGGAGTTCCCGGCCGGGCAGATCGAAGAGGAAGATTCCTCCGACGAGGCCGTGGTGCGCGCGACAGCGGTGCGGGAGTTGCGGGAGGAAACCGGTTACGAGCCGGCGGCGGGCGTCGAACTGGTGAACCTGGGGTATTTTTTCACGTCGCAAGGTTTCACGGACGAGCACAACCACCTGTTTCTGGCCCGTGGCGTGGTGCCGTCGAAAGCCGGGGCGTCGCACGAGGAGAGCGAGGGCATCCTGGACTGCCGGGAGTTCGCGCCGGAGGAGTTCCGGTGGATGGTGGCGGAAGGCGAGATCAACAACTCGAACACGCTGAGCCTGTACGCGCGGCTGTGCGCGCGGGGGTTGTTGTAAAGGCGTGCGGGAACTGTCCGCCGCAGGCGTCGTCAACCATGGTAGGGATGGCTCTCCGAGCCGCTCCCTAGATTCTCTGGAAGGGGAAAGTCAAAGGACGGGCACGGTCATCCAAACCAAAATAGGGAGCGGATCGGAGAGTCATCCCTTCCTTGTAGGACGACGCCCCCACTTGCCCGCCGACCCTTCCTGCGCTATTGCGTTGCTCCCCGCATGTCAATGTTCATCCGCCCCCTGTTGAAGAAGATTTTCAGCCTGCGCGAACATGGCGAGACCGAGGCGGTCAAACCGTTCCTCGAACACCTCGAAGACTTGCGCGGGATGCTCTTCAAGATGTCCGCCGTGCTCGGGCTGACCATGATGGTGTGCTTCGGCTTTCGCGCGCCGCTCATGCACGTCATCGAGCTGCCCCTGTACATCATTCCCAGCTTCGACCTGCACATGCTGCGCGGCTTGGCTCCGGGCGATTCGATGACGATTTCACTGCACTTGGCGTTCTACGCGGGAATCATCATTTCCTTTCCGCTGCTGGCGTACTTTCTGGCAGATTTTGTCTTGCCCGCGCTGACCCAAAAGGAGAAGGCCCTCGTGCTGCCGGGCGTGGGCGTGGCCTTTGCCCTGTTCCTGGCCGGGGTGCTTTTTTGCTTCAAGGTCGTGCTACCCATGACACTACACTGGCTCTGGTTCGACCAGATCCACATGGGCATGAGCCCGGATTGGACGGTGAGCGCGTACATCAGCTTCGCCACGCAGTTCGTCGTCGTGTTCGGGCTGACGTTCGACCTGCCCGTGGTGGTCATCGCCCTCGTGCGGATCGGCCTGCTCAACTCGGGCATGCTGCGCCGCACGCGCGCCTACGCGGTGGCGATCATCCTGATCTTTGCGGCGTTCGTCGCGCCGTCCGCCGACCCGGTCACCATGGGCGTGTTCGCCGGGCCGATGTTCCTGCTCTACGAACTGTGCATTTGGATCGCCTACTGGATGGAACGCGCCGAAAGGCAAAGGCAAAAGGCAGAAGGTAGAAGGTAGAAGGGGCAGAAAGAAAGATCGCTGCCCACCTTTTTGCTTTCCGCTCGTCCTTCTACCTTTTGCCTTCTGCCTTCTGCCTTTGCTTGTAGTACGCCGCCAGTCCTTCGGCCACGGCGTCGGCGTACTCGCGCACGAGGCTGGCCCGTTGCACGCCGCCGAAATCCCGCGTGCCCTCGTAGTCGCCTGCCTGCGCCCGGGCGAAAACCTCCGGGCTGTTCATCACGTAAGGCTCGGCGTAGACGACCGGGCAGCCGTAGAGCCGGTTGGCGAGGAGGTTGCGCGCCCACACGTACGGGCTTGCGCCGACGCCGAGCGCGTTGGGACCCGTGTACCGGAAGGCCGGCAGCCCGGTGGCGGCGGCCAGCGCGGCGGCGACGGGCGCGGCAGCGGCGAGTTCCTCCGGCCCGGTGCGGCCGAGCAGGCGCAGGAGCATCTCGAAACGCACGTCGTCGCGGGCGAGTTCGTCGGGTTCGTAACAGCCGTTGACGAGGAGGTGGAGGTGATTCTTCGCGACGAGCCTGGGGTGGGTCGGGTCGCCCCACGCCTCGGCGTTGAAGTGCAGGCAGAGCACCAGGTCGGGCCGCAGGGAGTCGTTGACCCGCCGGGCGCGGGCGCGGATGTCGGCGCGGGTGAAGAGCACTTCCGCGTTCCAGAGGACCGACTCGCCGCGCTTCGGGTCGAACGGACCGTCGTAGAACCTGGGCGGGTTGCGGACGCCGCGTTCGGCGAGTTCCTGCCGGGCGGCATCCATGAGATCGAGAGGGCGCAGCGGCGTGGTCGGCTCGGTTTCCGCCCGCACGAGGTCAGCGCGTTCGGCCCCGAGGGTGCGGAGGCGTTCGGCGAGGCGGCGGGCGACCTGGAGGGTCAGTTCTCCTTCCATGACGGGCAGGCTGTCGCCGATCTGGAACCAGCGCGCCTCCAACTGCGCCCACCGTCCGCCGAGGTGGCCGGGGTCGAGCGCGATCCGCAGACCCGCGAGCGGTTTGTCAGGGGGCGGCGGGGTGGGGGGCAGCGCGGCGCGCGGTCGCCAGAAGGTCGCCGGGAGAGGTTTCCTGCCGGCGTCGTCGGCCGCGAACCGCAGGGTGTAGAGGTCGTCGAGGGGAACGCTCGTTTTGCGGATCACGGCGGCCTGCGCGTCGACGCGGACGAACGGCTTCCAGCCGCCGTGCGGGGCGTAGAGGGTGTCGAGTTGACGGACAAACTCGTCGCGGGTGATGGTCTCCTGGTACGCGTCGAGCCGGCGGTAGTCCGGCAGGTCGCCCAGTGGGCTGAGGGTTTGCGCGCGGGTGGTGACCGGCAAGAGCAGGCACACGCCCGCGATGATCCTCAAGGCCCCGGTCATGGCCGGAGCATGGAGATGCACGCGCCGAGAGGCAAGCAGAAGGAGAGAGTGCCGGCGGTGAAACCTTTCTCTTTCCTTGTTGCGGTCGGGTGTCGGCGGTACGTTACGAAAATGCACGGAGAGTTGCGCAAACTGAGCGACAACCGACCGTTCATTTTCTTCACGATCCATATGGCGAGTGGCGAACAAATCCGTGTGCCGACCGTCGATCATGTGGCGATTGCCCCCAACGGGAGGCGCGGCGTTGTTTTTGCGGATGGCGGCGGCACGATCCTCATCACATTTCTGCTCATCAGCCAGATCACGATTGACCCGCAGCCTGAACAGGCTCAGAAGGCGTGATGCTCAACATCCTGTTCCTGGGCGACATCGTCGGCGAACCCGGCCGGCGCGCGGTCATCGAACTTCTCCCGCGCATCCGCGAGCGAGAGAGAATCGACTTCGTGATCGTCAACGGCGAGAACAGCGCCAACGGCCGGGGCATCACCCCGAAAATCTCCATTGACCTCCTGCGCGCCGGGGCGGCCGTCATCACCACCGGCGACCACATCTGGGACCAGAAGGAGATCGTCGCCTACATCGACACTGAGCCGCGCCTGCTGCGCCCGCTCAACTACCCGCCCGGCACGCCCGGGCAGGGGAGCGTCGTGCTCGAAACCGCCAAGGGCAAGGTCGCCGTCGTCAACGTTCAGGGGCGCACCTTCACGTCGCCCTCCTTGGAAAATCCTTTCCTCGCCATGGACGCCGAGATCAACCGGCTGCGTGAGGAAACGCCGATCATCTTCGTGGACGTACACGCCGAGACCACGAGCGAAAAGGTGGCGATGGGCCGGTTCCTGGACGGCCGGGTCAGCGCGGTCGTCGGCACGCACACGCACGTACAGACGGCGGACGAACAGGTGTTCCCGGGCGGCACGGCGTTTCTTTGCGACGCGGGTTTCTGCGGGCCGTCGGAATCGTGTCTCGGACGAGACATGCACGCGATCATCGGACGTTTCCTGACGAGCATGCCGGTGTCGTTCCCGGTGGCGAAGGGCGAGGTGCGGCTGCACGGGGCCATCGTGGAAATCGACCCCACGAACGGCCGTGCGCAGAGCATCCGGCGGCTGGTGGAGCGGCACGAACCGGCCGGCGCGAATGGTCCGCAGGCGGCGAACTCTCTGCGGCCGGCAGCAACGGCATCCATGCATGCCACGGCGGCGACCGACGCGCGGGTCACCCAAGCATGAGCGATGGCGGGGCTTGTCGAACGAGTTGGGTCGTCCGCGTCGTCACTGCCCGCCGCGCCGCTGCGGCTGCGGCACGTGGACAGCCTGCGCGCGGTTGCCGCCGGGTTGGTGGTCTGGACGCACTTCGCGGAGACGCTGCAATCCATCTCGGCCGTCGCCCCACCGGGTCTCGACTTCCTTTTCACGCTGCCCCTGGCCCTGAACCTCGGCCGGGTCGGGGTGATGATCTTCTTCGCCGTCAGCGGGTTCGTGATCTGCCGCAGCTTCAACGGCCCGCGCGAGGGCGGTGCGCGTCGCTTCCTCATCCGGCGTTTCTGCCGGCTCTACCCGGCGTTCTGGGCGTCGATGGTCGGCGGCGCGTTGGTCTGGTGGGTCCTGGGCCAGCGGTTGACGCCCTCCGTGCTGGCCGCCAACGCCACGATGCTGCCCGCTGCCTTCGGCCAGCCGGACCTGATCGGCGTGTACTGGACCCTGGAGATCGAACTGCTGTTTTACGCGCTCTGCCTGGGGCTCTACTTGGCGAACGGCCTAGATTCGTTCCGGGTGCTCGGCGCGCTGGCGCTCGCGGCGGCGATTCTGCCGCGCGCCGTCCACAAGGCCGGCTTACTCTTCGGCTCCCGCCACGTCCATCTGCCCGACGCGGGCACTTCCTGGATGATCAGCCTGGCCGTCATGTTCTGAGGCGCGGCATTCCGGTTGGTCTACGACGCGACGGGCGGGTTCCGCCGCCGGCCTTTCGCCTATCCGGGCACCTGGCTGCTGGTGTTGCTCATCCCGGCGGTGGCCGATCTGTTCGACCCCGGATTTAAGCGCCTGCTGGCGGACGGGCGGATCGGCGACCTAGTCTGCGGGGCGGGCTTCGTGCTTTCCATGGGGATCTTCGCGGTCTGGTATTGCCGCCCTGCGGATCGACTTCCGCCCGCTGACGTACCTGGGGGTCATCAGCTATTCCCTGTACCTGTTCCATCCGGTCGTCATGTACCTGGTCCTCCGCGTCGTTGAAAAGGCGCAGGCAGGCGGGTGGCTGATTCCCCGGCCACTGTGGGCCGCGATGGCGCTGTGCGGAGCCCTGACGGCCGGACTGTGCGCGCTGACCTACCGCTGGGTCGAACGGCCGGCCGTCGCGCTCGGCAAACGCTGGGCCGGCCGGGAGAAAATTCGCGCGTCCGCAGGCGAGTTTGCCCCGGCCGATTAAAGGCGTCAGGAGACTTGCGTGGACGCGTAAATTCCCTTTGACACGTCCGCCGCATCGGTTAGTTTGCCACCGCTTTTTCGGTAAAAACGGGGAAAGAGATTCCGGCTGACTTGGGTGGTATAAACCCGGTCGGCGCAGGAGCTTTTTCCCTTTTTTGGCCGGGTCAAAGGCTGCCGGTGCAAACCGGTGGGGGCCTCAAAACCTCCGATCAGGAAGTCGCCCACATAGCTCAGTTGGCAGAGCACATCCTTGGTAAGGATGAGGTCAC
>CAXTOX010000173.1:0-7238 GCA_964245885.1 uncultured Chthoniobacterales bacterium
CGGCGTTCGACTACGCCGTGCGCCCGGACCCCGGCAGCGTCAAGGTGCAGATCGAGTTGCCGGAGTGAAGCGGCCCACCGCCGGACCACTTCCAACGCGCGGCGATTTTTGGAGCCGAGGTGGAAAGCGGAAGGCTCGGTCGGTGTTGGCACATGGGGAAGGAGAAAAAGGTTGGCGAACGTGCCTTCACGGATAGTACCCGGGCGTTCGTTTGGTAAGAAAGCGTGTGAGAAGTCCCGCCGCAGGCGGTCGTCACGCGGGTAGGGACGGCTCTCCGAGCGGTCCCAAAGGTTTCCGGCTTTCTGAGAGAGCGTGTGGGAAGCCTCCGGAGGCAGAAGATGAGCCGCAGATGACGCAGAGGAAAGAAGAGGAAGGGAAAAGCGGTTCCATTTCCTCTCCTTTCTTCCCATCTGCGTTCACCTGCGGAATCTGCGGCTAATTTCCGGATGCTTCCCACATACCTTTCTAAGAAGGACACGGCCATCGTCCGTGGCTTCAAGCGGCTTGCCCGGACGAACAATTTTCTATCTGCCCGAACATTTGTTATTTGACTCGCCGCGCAATTTCTATCTCAATAGAAGAACCCCCACCCCCGCCGTTTACCCCCGAAACCTGGCGGGCTGCTCCCCGGTTTTGAGCCGGTAGGCTCATCGGAACGTAACGGCCCAACCGTCGAACCCTCCTTCCCCCATGACACCCATCGATACCCCTGTCCTGCCCACCGCCGCTCCCTCCGGTTCTCCCGCACCTGCCGCCAACGGCGCGACGGGCGGCGTTTCCCCCCTGCACGCGGCCTGGGCCAAGCTCGGCCACCGGATCCCGTTGCGCGCGCGCTACGGCAACTACATCGGCGGCCGGTTCGTCGAGCCTGTCGGCGGACGCTATTTCTCCAACCCTTCGCCGATCACCGGCCGTGACTTTTGCGAGGTCGCCCGCTCGGGCGAGGAGGACGTGGAAAAAGCCCTCGACGCGGCCCACGCGGCCAAGGATGCCTGGGGCCGCACCTCGCTGACCGAGCGTTCGCGCCTGCTCAACCGCATCGCCGACCGCATGGAGGAGAACCTCCCGCTCCTGGCGTTGGCCGAGACCATCGACAACGGCAAACCCATCCGCGAAACCACGGCGGCCGACCTGCCGCTGGCCGTGGACCATTACCGCTACTTCGCCGGGGTCATCCGTGCGCAGGAAGGCGGCATCAGCGAGATCGACGCCGACACGGTGGCCTACCACTTCCAGGAACCGCTGGGCGTCGTGGCCCAGATCATCCCGTGGAACTTCCCGCTCCTGATGGCGACCTGGAAGCTCGCGCCCGCGCTGGCGGCGGGCAACTGCGTGGTCATCAAGCCCGCCGAGCAAACCCCTTTCAGCCTCATGGTGTGGCTGGAGGTGGTGGCCGACCTGCTGCCGCCAGGAGTCCTCAACGTCGTGCAAGGCTTCGGGTACGAGGCGGGCCGGCCGCTGGCGCAAAGCCCGCGCGTGGCCAAGGTCGCCTTCACCGGCGAGACGACCACCGGACGGCTCATCATGCAGTATGCCAGCGAAAACCTCATCCCGGTGACCCTCGAACTCGGCGGCAAGTCGCCCAACGTCTTCTTCGCCGACACCCTGGCGCAAGACGACGAGTTCGCCGACAAGGCGCTGGAAGGCTTCGCCATGTTCGCGCTCAACCAGGGCGAAATCTGCACCTGCCCGAGCCGGGCGCTGGTACACGAGTCCATCTACGACCGGTTCATGGAACGGGCGCTGGCGCGCGTCGCCAAGATCAAACAGGGCAACCCGCTGGAGAGCGACACGATGATCGGCGCGCAGGCTTCCAACGACCAGTTGGAAAAAATCCTGTCTTACATCGACATCGGCAAGGGCGAGGGCGCGGAGGTGCTCGCCGGCGGCCGGCGTACGACGCTGGGCGGCGGCCTGGAGGGAGGGTACTACGTCGAGCCGACGGTCTTCCGCGGAAACAACCGCATGCGCATCTTCCAGGAGGAAATCTTCGGGCCGGTCGTCTCGGTGACGACGTTCAAGGACGAAGCCGACGCGCTGCGTCTGGCCAACGACACGCTCTACGGCCTGGGCGCGGGTGTGTGGACGCGCGACATGAACCGGGCGTACCGCCTGGGCCGCGGCATCCAGGCGGGCCGCGTGTGGACGAACTGCTACCACCAGTACCCCGCGCACGCGGCGTTCGGCGGCTACAAGCAGAGCGGCTTCGGGCGCGAGAACCACAAGATGATGCTGGCCCACTACCAGAACACCAAAAACCTGCTGGTGTCCTACAGCCCGAAGGCGCTGGGGTTCTTCTAGGCAGAGGCTCCCCGTCCCATGAAGGTCGAGCGCGTCCTGGCCACGCCGGCCGCCGTCGAGTGGATTGCTCGGCTGCGGGCGCGGCACGGTGAACTGCTGTTCCACCAGTCCGGCGGCTGCTGCGACGGCAGCGCGCCGATGTGCTACCCGGCGGCCGAGTTCCGGGTGGGCCGCCGCGACGTGCAACTCGGCGAGATCGCGGGCTGCCCCTTTTACATCGGGGCGGCGCAGCACGCCTGCTGGGCGCACACGCAGCTCATCATCGACGTGGTGCCAGGCCGCGGAGCGGGGTTCTCGCTGGAAGCGCCGGAAGGCGTGCGCTTCCTGACCCGCAGCCGCGTGTTCTCGGCGGAGGAAAAAAGCGCGGCGGAAGGCGGTGACAATCCCTCTTCGCCGAGCCACCGATGAGCACTTTTGAGGACAAGGTCGTCATCGGGGTGGACTCGTCGACGCAGAGCACCAAAGCGTTCGCTTGGGACCGTTCCGGGCGTGCCGTCGCCAGCGGCAGCGCGCCCATCGCGATGTCCAGTCCGCGCCGCGACCATTTTGAACAGAACCCGGAAGACTGGTGGCAGTCGCTCTGCGGTGCCTTGCAGGGGTGCTTGCGGCAAATCGACGCCCGCCGCATTGAGTCCCTGGCAATTGCCCACCAGCGCGAAACGGTAGCGTTCCTGGATCACGGGGGCCAATCGATCCGTCCGGCGATCCTGTGGCTGGACGAACGTTCGCGCGAAAACGTGGTCTCCCTGGGGAAAAGCGTCGGTGTGGAAACGATCCACCGGATCACAGGGCGCTATCCCGATCTGACGCCCACCATCTACAAGTTCGACTGGATGCGCCGGAACGAGCCGGACGTGTTTGCCCGCACGGCCTGCTTCGTCGACGTGCAGGGTTACCTGGCGCAACGCCTCGTCGGCGGCCCTTTCCGCACGAGCGCAACGAGCGCCGATTCGTTCGGCATTTTCGACATGGAGGAGCGACGCTGGTCGCCGCTCCTGCTGGAGGCGACCGGTTTGTCGTCGGAACGACTGCCCCTGACCGTTCCTCCGGGCACCCTGCTCGGGAACATCACCGCCGCCGCGGCCCGCGAAACGGGTCTGCCGGAGGGCTTACCCCTCTTCGCGGGCGGCGGCGACGGCGCTTACGCGGGACTCGGCACCGACTGCACCCGCACTGACCGCGCCTACGTGAACCTGGGCACCGCCGTCGTCTCGGGCGTCTGGTCGCCGGAATACCGTTACGGCCGCGGCTGGCGAACCCTGCTGGCCGCGCAGGGCGAGGGCTACGTGTTCGAGAACGTGCTCCGCAGCGGGGCTTTCCTGGTGAATTGGTTCGTGGACCATTTCGTCCCGCAGGGGCGGACGGACCCGCGGGTGTTTGAACGGCTGGAAGCCGCCGCGCAGGAAATTCCGATCGGCTGCCACGGCCTGATGATCCAACCGTACTGGTCCGGGGTGATGGACCCCTACTGGGACGTGAACGCGCGCGGCGTGACCTTCGGCCAGAGCGGCAGCCACAAACCGGCGCATTTTTACCGTGCCATTCTCGAAGGCATCACGCTAGACCAGGTCATGCGCACCCGCGGCACCGAGGCGGCGAGCGGTTACCAGATCGACCACTACGTGGCCATCGGCGGGGGCGCGGGCAGCCCCTTGTGGAGGCAGATGCTCGCGGATGCTTCCGGCAAGCCCGTGCTCGTCAGCGACACCGTGGAAGCCTCCGCGCTCGGAGCCGGGATGACCGCCGCGTACGGCGCGGGCTGGTTCCCTTCGCTCGCCGGAGCGGCGCACGGCATGGCGGGCCGCACCCAGACCGTGTCGCCCAACCCGACAGCGGGCGAGCGTTACGAAGCGCTGCTCGACATTTACCGGGATGCCTACGGCGCCTGTTCAGAAATCAACCGGCGGCTGGTCGGCTTCGCGCGCGGGCGAGGAGCCGCAGAGAACGAAGACACAGGAGGAAACGCATGAGCGAACACGAGGATTTTTCAGGGATCATCGGTGAACTGGTGGCCGGACGCTGGCATGACCCCAAAACGGGTCAGAGACGCACCGTGCCCGTGGAGAGCATCGTCATCGCCGGATCGCTCGACGGGGCCGAGGCCGGGTTGATCGAGCGCGTTCACCCCGCCAAGTCCCTGGCGGTCGTGTGTGACGAAAGAACCCGCGCCGTGCTGGGCGAACGCGTCCTCCGGGCTTTACGCTCCCGGGGGAGCGTCAGTGAATTCGTGTGGCCCAACCCGCGCATCACCCCGGACGGCATCCAGGAACTGGCGGAGGGCACCCGGGGGGCCGAAGCGTTGATCGCCGTCGGGTCCGGCACGATCAGCGACAGCGTGAAGTACGGCACCTTCCTGGACAAGCGCGAATACTCGGTCTTCGCCACCTCGCCCATGAATGCCTACACGACGCCGACGGCGTCCGTGTCGGTAGACGGCTTCAAGCAGTCGCTCACCTGCCATTCGGCCAAGGGCGTGTTTTTCGACCTGGGCGTGGTGTCCAAGTGTCCGAAGCGGTTGATCGCGGCGGCTTTCGCGGACGTGGTCTGCCGGACCACTTCGCAGGTCGATTGGCTCGCTTCACACCTCTTTTTCGGCACGCCCTACGATGAGACCGCCTACACGCTGCTGGCGTACGACGAGGAACCGATGATCACCGCCGCGGAGAAGATCGTGAGCGGCGACTTCGAGGCGCTGGCGATGCTCACGCGCATCGCCGCGTTGATGGGTCTAGCGACCTCGTTCACGGGGACGACGCACGTCGGCTCCATGGCCGAGCACATGATCTCGCACTTCATCGACATGTTTGCGGGCGAGGACCATCCGCACAGTTCCCACGGCGAACAGGTCGGCGTGGCGACCTTGACCATGTCCAGACTGCAAAACCAGATCCTGTTGGCAAACCAGCCGCCGACCTTCCACCCCACCCACATCCCGGAAGACGAGTTGCGTGCGCGCTTCGGTGCCGCCGCCGACGAGATGATCACCCAAACCAAACGCAAGGCGCTCGACCGTCGGGCCACGGATAAACTCAACGAAAAGCTGACGGCCGAGTGGCCGCGTCTGACGGAACGTCTCCGCTCGGTGATGCTGCCGTACCAAACTCTGCACGACGCCATGCGGAAGGCCGGCTGCCGACTCACCGGGACCGATCTGGGTCTGCCGCCGGATTTCTACCCGGGGGCGGTACGCTACTCGCGTTTCATCCGGGATCGCTTTTCGTTCCTCGACGTGGCCGGCGACACCCGGCAGTTGGACGCCTTTGCGACCACCTGTGGTTAAACGTGCCGCCACCCACCGCCCACCATGACGAAAAATTCCTTGGATCGAGCCATGACTTCCAAAGTCGAAGGGATTCTCTTCGACATGGACGGGGTCCTGATCGACTCCGAACCATTGCACGAGTTCACCCTGCTGGAACTCAGCGCGCTCTTTGGCCGGCGCTTCGAGACTCACGCGGAGTTGCAAGCCTTCAAGGGATTGCCGGAGACCACGGCCGCTCATCTCCTGCTCGCACAATTCCCCCAGGTGACTTTGGGCGCCGCCGAGGTCATCGAACTGCGCCTGGAGAAAATCCGGCAGAATTTTCACCGGGTGAAAATCATCGAGGGTGCCGTCCACTTCCTCAAACGTTGCAAAACCGCCGGCTACCGTCTCGGCTTGACCACCTCCGCGGACCCGTCGATCCAGCAGCTTGCTTTCAGAACCTTCGGGCTTTCCGAATCCTTCGATGCAATCATCACCGGCAAGGATGTGAAGATCGGCAAACCCGATCCCGAACCTTATCTGTTGACGGCCGCCAAGCTGGGTGTACCCGCCGGCAAGTGCATGGTGATCGAAGATGCTACCAGCGGGGTGCGGTCCGGCAAGGCCGCTGGCTGCCTGGTGGCGGCGATCACAACCTCATTCACGGAGACGGCCTTGCTCGACGCAGGTGCCGACTTCGTCGCTCCGTCGTTCGCCGTGCTGGAAGCAAGTTTCTTCCAGGCGAGCGTCTAGTTTTGACCACCCAGAGGGCTGCCAACCAAATTAGTCATCACGTGCAAGACGCCGAATACTCACTGCGCAAGGAAATCATCTCCACCTGCATCGCCATGGAGCAAAAGGGGATCAATCAAGGGACTTCTGGAAACGTCAGCGCACGCTGGCAGGAAGGACTCCTGGTCACACCCTCCGGGCTTCCCTACGAGACCATGTCTCCGGAGGAGATCATCTACCTGGAGATGGACGGAACCCCGCACGGACCGCACAGCCCGTCTTCGGAATGGCGCTTTCACCGGGACATCCTGCAGGCGCGTCCGGACATCCAGGCCGTTGTGCACGCCCATCCCGCTTACTGCACCGCGCACGCCATCATCGGCAAGGAGATTCCGGCGGTGCACTACATGATCGCCGCCGCTGGCGGGTCAACAATCCGCTGCGCTCCCTACGCCACCTTCGGCACCGACGAACTCTCCCACGCTGCTCTCACGGCGTTGGAAGGCCGGCTGGCGTGTTTGCTGGCCAACCACGGGTTGATCGCGTGTGGCGTCACCTTGCGAAAAGCGCTCTGGCTGGCCAACGAGGTGGAGGTATTGGCCAAACAATACTATCTCAGCCTCCAGCTCGGCACGCCGGTGGTCTTGCCGGACGAAGAAATGAACGTCGTCATCGGAAAGTTCAAGACGGGGTACGGCCCGAGGGGAAAGGTGTAGCTCGCCCAACCCGCTCAACCATTCTGAAAATCGCTATAAGCATGTTACCCGAGGCAAAGGCGCGAACCGTCGGTAGTGGTACAGTTTGGTAAGTTCCCAGCCCCGGCAGGGGCGTAAGAGTGCAGCCCACGGCGTGAGCCGTGGGAAAACGATCATCCATGAGCCGAGCCCCGGCAGGGGCGTAAGAGTGCAACCCTAGAGCATAGCTAATAATGATTAGCCGTGATAGCCGCAGTGTTTAAAGA
>CAXTOX010000174.1:0-7192 GCA_964245885.1 uncultured Chthoniobacterales bacterium
TGCGCCGATCCGCCGAAGACTTGGAGGGCAAGCGTCTGGTTGACCCCGCGCGTGCCCTTCTTCAAGAAGTGCGCGTGCTGGAACTCCGCGCCCGCGATGCCGCCCAGCGCCGTGCCGAAGCTGACCCCCACGCGGGGCTGCGGGTCTTCGGGCGAATACGCCAGCCCGGCGTCTTCCAACGCGAGCCGGGTGCTGGCGACGGAAAATTGCGCGTAACGGTCCAGCCGCTTGAGCCGGTGCGGCGGGAAAAACTGCGCGGGATCGAAGTCGCGCACCTCCCCGGCGTGGTGGGCGTTGTACTCGCTGGAGTCGAAGGCCGTCAGCCGCGCGATGCCGCTCTTTTGCGCGCGCAAGCCGTTCCAGAACGCTTCCTTGCCGACGCCCACGCAGGTGATAGGCCCGAGGCCCGTGATGACGGCGCGTTTCATAGAAGAGTCGGAAGTCAGAAGGCAGAAGTCAGAAGTTCAGAGAAACGGAACTCAGACGGCCGACGAAGTATCCTCCGTACTTCTGCCTTCTGCCTTCTGCCTTCTGCCTTCGTTTTCGAGGTGCGCCTTCATGCAGCGCAAGGTCTGGTTGGCGACGTGGTCGATGAAGAACTGGCCGATGATGACGTTGGCCAGCGGCGCGAGCGCGGGCACGCGGAAGTTCAGGTCGTGGACGATCTCGACGTGTACGCTGCCGTCGGGGAGGTCCGTGAACTTCCAGACGACGTGCATGCCTTTGGTGAATGCCTTCAGGTGGGTGAAACGCACCTCCAGCCGTTCGCGGTCGATGATCTGTTCGCTCGTCCACGCCACCGGGAGGCCGGAGCGCGTGCAGGCCATCTTGACGATGTTGCGCTCCGGTCCGCGCTCGTAGTAATGGATGTACCGATAGTGGGGCAGGATGCGCGGCCAGCCGGAGAGATCGGCGGCGGTTTCGAAGATGCGCTCCTTGGGCGCACGCATGGTGATCGCGGTGGTCGTGTGCATCGACGGCAACGGAGAAGACGCCGGATCATCGCCGACGACTGGTCAAAAGGCAAAACGTCTGCCGCGAAAGGGTGGATGCCGCGGTTGAGCACCTGCCGGGCAGGGCACATTTTTCATGGGACCTATGGGACCTATCCGAAAACGCCCGTCAAGGAGCCTTCCGGGGGCGGCGCAGCACCCGGTAATGCAGAAGACACCCGCCGTCGGCGGTTTCCAGGCGCAGCAACCGGCAGGCGAGCGAGCGCGGGAAAAACTCCACCGTCGGCGATCCGCTGAGGGTGGGGGAGTCGAGCCGGCCGTCGACGCGGGGAAGGATCGTCAGATGAATCTCGTCCACGTCGCCGTCGGTCAGCAACGCGCACACCTGGCCGTGTGCGAGAGGGGTGACCTGCGTGCCGCGCACCGTTTGCGGCGGCGCGCCGTCGAGCTTGCCGTCGAGGGTGATCGTCGCGCGGAGGATCACCGGCGTTCTGCGCGGACGCGGGTCAGGCATCGGCGGCCGGGCGCGGGTGGCTGGCCTCCGCCATGATCGCGGGCAAGACGGCTTCCTCGTCGCGGGCTGCCACTTCCTCGACGTGCGGAGGCACCGCCCCGGCCTTGCCCTTGTAGAACACGTAAAACAACCCGCCCAACAACCCGTAGAACACCACCGAGCACAGGAAGCCCACCAGCGAGATCAACGGCGGGATGCTCTCGGGCAGGTGGCACAGATCGCCCAGCAGCACCTTCGTGATCGCCTCGCGCACGCCCATGCCCGACGGACTCACCGGCAGCGAGGCGTAGGTGTTGACGATAGGCATGGCCACCGTCACGTCCCAGAACGCCACCGCCGCGTGGACCACCAGCGCGGCAAAATAAAAGGTTATGAACATCGCCATGTGCCCGACGAAGGAGATGGCGATGCACGCCAGCGAGGTGCGCCACGCGCGGGTGTTGCTCTGAATGGCGGCGGTGAGTTCGACGACGAGCTTGCGGCCGGGCACCTTCGCGGGCAGCAGGCGCACGAGGTCCAACTGCGCGGCGATGATCGTCACGATGATGCCAAACAGCGCCGAGCCGAGGATGAACAGGAAACCGTTGACCCATTTGGTCGTGCCGACGGTCTGCGTCAGCCAGGAATAGCGCGCCAGCACGAAGGTGATCGACAGAATGGCCAGGGCCACCAGCCCCAGTAGCCGGTCCATGACGACCGCCAGGAAGGCCCCGGCGCGCTTGCCCGGATCGGGAGTCTCGCGCAGGAGGTAAAAGAGCTTCACCGCGTCGCCGCCGGTGGAGCCGAGCAGGAAGAGGTTGAAGAACATGCCGATCATGTAGAGCTGGGTGGCGCGCCAGAGCGTCATGTCGATCTTCTGCACGCGCAGCAGGCTCCACCAGCGCACGACCGCGCAGACGGGGGCGAGGCCCGCCATCAGCACGGCGGCGACGATCCAGCGGTAGTCGCCGTGTTGCAAGGCCCCGAGCATCTGCGCGCGGGTCTCCGGCTTGCGGAACACCCAGTAGAACGCAAAGGCCATGACGGCGAACTGGAGCGTGGTGAGCAGGGCTTTTTTCATACGGACGGGGCCGGCGCGGGAAGGTAGCCGCAGGGCGGGAGATCGAAAAGCGAACTTTCCGCGAAAAAGCAGGATGGGTGCCGGGAGGCAACGACTGGCGGGTAAGAAGCCTCTCGCAAAGGCCGCGAAGGCCGCAAAGGAAGAAAGGGGAAGAGAAGAAGCCTCGCAGAGGCCACAGAGATCACAGAGGGGAGGGAAGAAGTAAAAGAAGGGGTTCTTTTCCAACCTTTTTCTTCTCCGTGGCCTCTGTGACCTCTGTGCGAGGCTTCTTCTCTCCTTTGCGTCCTTCGCGTCCTTCGCGAGAGGCTTCTCCGGCTGGCCAACGTCAAACGCTCCCGAACTTCTCCTTCCACCGCGCCAGCGCCGCGCGGATGTCTTCCGCCTTCATGCGCGGGTTCAGCTCCCACACGAACAGGCAGTTCGGCGGCAGCAGCGGGATCAGCCGGTCGTAGTCGATCCCCCCGGCGAACGGCACCCGGTGGTCCGTCGCGGGCCATTCGCAGTCGTGCAGGTGGCAGCCGAACAGCCGGTGCCGGATGGACTTCAACCATTCGTAATGATCGGTGAAGCGCAGGTTGTTCTTCACCTGGAGGTGCCCGAAGTCGTGCCAGTAACCGACGTGCGGTGCGTTGAGTTCCTCCAACAAACCGGGCAACTCGCGTTCGCTGGGTACTTCCTCGTAGCCGAAACGGCCCTCGATGCCGAGGTTGACGTTTTTGTTGGCGGCGTGCTCGACGATGGGCTTGAGGCACTCCTTGACCCGCGCGAGGAACGCGGGCCCCCGCGCCTCGCGTTCCTTCACGGCGGCGATCTTCAGCTGGACAAACTCGCGGTCCAGGAACTTGCCCTCCTTCGCTAGCTTGCCCAGCTTGCGCGTGATCGGCGTCATCGCCACGCGGCCAAGGTGCAGGACAACCAACCCTGCACCGAGGCGGTTGGCGAAGTCGATGGTCTGGATCGTCAGCTTGACCGCGCGGCGCTGGTCGAAGGGCCGGTGCGAGGTGAACTCGTAGCAATCCGGCGAGCTTCCCTGTATCTCCATCGGCAGCGGGCAGAAGTTGTGCAGGCTGGAGACCCGCACCTTGCCCTGGTCGTACATCTGCTGGATGCCGCCCGCGAGCGAGATGCGAATCCCGTGGGAAAGCTCGACGTTCTCGAAGCCGAGGTCGAGGATTTCCTGGATCATCGGCGCGCCTTCGGTGTGGCGCGAGGAATTCCAACAGGTCGAGAAGGAGAGCATCGGGGAAAGCGGGAAAACCGGAGCGGCGGTCCTGGTTCCCCTTGATCTAGCGCAGGTCCCGGATTAGACAAGCGGCCATGCGCCTTTCGCACCCTTCCATGACTCTCCGCCGTTTCGCCACCTTCAGCCTGGCGGCGTTGGCCGCGCTGGCCGCCACCTTCGGAACGCTCCGGCCCGCGGCGGCGCAGGGAGACATCCCCGAAGGTGACAAGAAGGAATTGCAAGGCTACAAGCTGACCCTGGATAAACTCGACAAGCTGGAAGCCGTCACCAAGAAGCTCATCGCCGCGGCCAAGTCCGATCCGCAAATCAAAAAGGAGATGCAGGCCATCGACGGGGAAAAGGGCGGTTCGATCGACGCCATCAACGCGACCTTCGACAAGCTGGCGCCGCACGTCGTCGCGTTGCTCAAGGCCGAGGGCATCGACGCGCATGATTACCTGCTGGGCCTGATGTCCACGATGTTCGCCAGCATGGGGGCTGCGGCGAAGGCGTCGGGCGGCGGAGCGCAGCTCCCGGACTTCGTGCCGGCGGCAAACATCGAGCTGGTCGAGAAGAACCAGCCGCGCTTCGAGGAGGCGACCAAGACGCTGTCCGAGTTGGACGAAGCGGGCAAAGCGGAGTAAGCTCCTTCCCCGCCGTCCGGGCGGGCCGAGGATTTTTCCGATGGGCACCGCCGCGAACAATTTACCGCCCACGTACCGTTCGGCCGAGGCCGTGCGCGCCGCGCTGGCGGAGGTACGCGCCGTCTACGCCGAGCTCGACCGGCGTCCGGTGGAGCGCGCGTGTACGCGGCTGACGGAGTGCTGCCAGTTCAAGCGCACGGGGCAGACGCCGTCGGTCACGCGCGGCGAGGCGATGCTGGCAGTACGGGCCTTCAAGGCCACGGGCCGCAAGGAAGCGCCGCCGGCGGCGGACGGCAACTGCCCGATGTTTGAAGCGCGCACGGGGAAATGCCTGATTTACGCCGACCGGCCGTTCGGCTGCCGCACGCATTTTTGTGCGGCGGCGGGCGGAGCGTATTCGCGCAAGGAAGTGCTCGACCTGATCCGGCGGTTGGAGGAGATCGACGCAAAGCTCGGCCACCGCGACGGGCCGAGGCCTTTCACCGCCGCGCTGGTGGCGGAGCAAGGAGGCAGAGGTCAGATCGGCTCGGGCCGGTGAGCCAGTTCGAGTACGCGCTGAAGATTACGACGCCTTGGCCGCCGGAAACGCCGGGTGCGCGCGGATCAACTCCAACGCGCGCCGGGTCAGCGTCTTGCCCGGCTCGATCCTCGGCCACGGCGACGCGCCGCTCGGATGCGGCAGCGGCACCACGTCGCACGCGTGCCCGGCGTAGTTGCCCCGGAACTGCCGCCCGATGATCTCCGTCAGCGGCGCGGGCGGCGAAAACTGCACGATAGCCAGCCGCCCGACGGGGATCACCAGTTCGGGCCGCAGCAGGTCGAACTCCGCCTTCAGCCACCGGCTGCATTCCGCCACTTCCGCCCGGTCGGGCACGCGGTCGCCCCCGGCCGGGGTTGCGCCGGGAAAACACCGGCACACCGCCGCCATGTACACTTCGCGCCGGAAGCGTTCCTCCTCGATGCCGCAGCCCTCACGCAGCCATGCGAAGAGCGTCCGGCCGGCCGTCCACGCGAACGGCCGGCCCTTGACGGGTTCGTGCCGGCCGGGAGCCTGGCCGACGAGCAGCACCCGGCTGACCGTCGGATACCCCGGCACGGCGGGACGGTGCATCCGCGGGCAGCGCACGCAGGCGCGCACGGTTTCGACGTGCGTGGCGAGCGCGGCGGCCAGGGCGGGTCCGGCGGGTTGTGGCGGCGTCATTCTTCCGGTAAGGTCGAGCTTTCCTGAATTCATGAAGCGATCCATCCTGCGGCGCGTGTGGTTGGCGGCGGTTTTGGCGGTGGCGGTTCTTCCGCTCGCCCGCCTCGCGGCGGACGAACCTAAGGGCGCGGTCGTCAAGTCCGTCCTGAAACTGGAACCCGAGATCGACTGTCCGTCATGCGAGGACGGGATCAAGCACACGCTCGTCACCGCCCATGGCGTGCAGGACGCCGAGGTGGACGTGCTCAACAACAAGGTAACCGTCCGCTACGACCCGGCGCGCATCAAACTCCAAGCGCTCATCGGGCGCATCGGCGTGATCGGCTACAAGGCGATCGAGGTGAAGTAGGCGCGGTCATTCCGCCGCCGGAGCCTTCGTCTGCGGCAACTCCTCGCCGCCTTCCTGCCAGCGCGCGAGCGACTGGCCATGCAGGTGCCGGGTGGGACGCAGCTTCGCCAGCACGCCGTAGCGCGGTCCGAAGATCAGCGCGGCCACGAAACACGCTCCCAGCACCAGCACGATGGCCGGGCCGCTGGGAATCTCCACCCAGTACGAGAGCATCAAGCCGGCGCACGCTCCCGCCGCGCCCAGCGCGCCGCCCGCCCAGCACAACGCGCGGTAACTGTCGCTGAGCAGGTACACCGTCGCCGCGGGCAGCACGAGCAGCCCCACCGAGAGCACCACGCCCACCGCCTGGAGGCTGGCGATCATCGCCAGGATGATGAGCGTGATCAGCATGTAGTTGAGCCGCGCCACGGGTACGCCGAGGCTTTGCGCCACGGACGGCTCGAAGAGCGCCAGCAACAGCCCGCGCTGCTGGCTGACGAGGCACAGCGCGCTCACGAAACCCACCCCGTAGATGATCCACAGGTCCGCGTCGGAGATGCCCAGCAGGTTGCCGAAAATAAAGTGCGTCAGGTCCACACGTTCGCGGCTGAACTTGAGCAGAAAAATCCCCAGGGCAAACGCCACCGTGTACAACGCGCCGATGGCCGTGTCGGTCTTCAACCGGCTGCTGCGCGCGACCAACTGGCCACCCAACCCCACGAACAGCGCCGCCGCCACCGCGCCGAAAAACAACCCCATCGGCGCAAGCCCGAAGAAGATCGCCCCGACCGCGAGTCCCGGGATCAGCGAGTGGCTGAGCGCGTCGGCGAGGAGCGCCTGCTGCCGCAGCACGATGAACGCGCTCAGGAAGCCGTTGGTGAACCCCACCAGCACGCAGCCCAGCAGCGCGCGCTGCATGAATTCATAGTGGAACGGTCCGAGGAGGTCGGCGAAAAAAGGAGCGTTCATCGGGTGCCGGTGAAGACTTCCGTGGCGTACGTGCGCGCGATGTTCTCGGGCGTGAACGTTTCCCGCACCGGGCCGTAGGCGACCAGCTCGCCGTTGAGGAAAATCACGTCGTCAAAGAGTTCCTCCACCGTGCGCAGGTCGTGATGGCTGACGACGACGAGCTTGCCCTCGCGTTCGGCCAGCGTGCGCAGGAGTCCGCTCAGAACGGCCTGCGCGTTGCGGTCCAGGCCGGTGAAGGGTTCGTCCAGGAGGTAAACGTGCGCCCCCTGCGCGACGGCGCGGGCGAGGAACGCGCGTTGCT
>CAXTOX010000175.1:0-7126 GCA_964245885.1 uncultured Chthoniobacterales bacterium
GTTGATCACCGGCGCGTCGGCCGGCATCGGCCGCGAGATCGCGATTCAACTTGCTCCACTGGCGGGCACGCTCGTGCTCGCCGCGCGCCGGATGGACCGTCTGCAAAGCCTGCGGGAGGAACTGCTCGCCATCAACCCGGATCTGCGGGTGGAATGCCGCCGGGTCGACCTCTCCAACGCGGAGCAGGTCGAGGCGCTCTGCGCCGAACTGACCGACGACGGCTACGACCTGGATTTTCTCATCAATAACGCCGGCTTCGGTGATGCCGGGCCGTTCGAGTCGAGCGAATGGCGCAAGGTCGAGCGGATGCTGGAGGTCAACGTCGTGGCGCTCACGGCGCTCTGCCACCGGCTCATCCCGTTGCTGCGGCGTCACCGTCCGGGGGCGATCCTCAACGTGAGCAGCATCGCCAGCGTGCTGCCGGTGCCCAACCTCGCCGTCTACGCCGCCACCAAGGCGTACGTGAGCAGCTTCTCCGAAGGACTGCGCGCGGAGTTGCGCGGCACGGGTATCAGCGTCACGCACCTGTGCCCCGGGCCGGTGGACACAGAGTTTCAAGCCGTCGCCAAGCGCGATGGCGAGCTGGAGCAAAAACATGCGCCGGATTTCATGAACGTGGACGTGCATCACGTGGCCCGCGTGGCGCTGCGCGCCGTGATGCGCGACCAAGCGCGCGCCATCCCGGGGTTCTGGGTGTCGATCGCCCTGTTTCTCTTCGCGCTGCTGCCGTTGTTCGTGCTGCGGATCTTCTTTGCCTCACGCTCCTCGCGACCGGAACTACGCCCTCATTACCGCACCTCCGAAGGATGATGCTCCCCGCCGACGACCTCATCGTGATCGCGCCGCTGCTGCGCGACGCCCAGATTTATTTTTTGATCTTCGGCGTCGTCATGGTGGTCGGTGGGATCATGGGCTTCGTAAAGGCGCGCAGCGTGCCGTCGCTGATCGCTGGAGGCGTCAGCGGCTTGATCTTCATTCTCAGCGCGTTGTCGATCCCGCGTGGCTGGTACACGTGGATGATCGTGGACCTGATCCTGTCCCTGCTGTTGGCGGGACGCTTCCTGCCCTCGCTGCTCCAGCGAAAATACAACCCGGCGGCGTACGTGGTGCCGCTGGCGGTCGCCGGCGTGATCCTGGCGGCGGTGGTGCTGACCACCGTCCTCCAGCCGTGAGCGGGTGCGAAGGATGAGAGACCGCCAACGTCGGGGCTGCCTGAGGCCGAGCTTTCTCGTTGGTCTCGGCGTCGTCCTGGGCGTGGTCGCGGGCGTTGTCCTACCGGATGGCGGCCGACTCTGGATCGCGGGACGCCTGCCCGGATGGCTGTCTGGCGTCAACCACCAGGGCGTTGCGCCCGCGCCGCCAACGCCCGTGCCGCTGGCGGCGATTACACCCACGCCGCCGTCGGTGCCCACCCCCGCCGAAAGTGTGCGGCCCGCGTTGCCGGACACCCTCGTCATTCCGCCGAAAACGCGCGACACCGGGCGGCTGTA
The DNA here is from genome assembly GCA_964245885.1 of uncultured Chthoniobacterales bacterium. Lineage (GTDB taxonomy): Bacteria > Verrucomicrobiota > Verrucomicrobiia > Chthoniobacterales > SZAS-18 > CAHJWO01. The sequence continues at coordinate 1,492 of CAXTOX010000175.1, forward strand.
CAACGGCATCCGCGTTCGTACGACGCTCGACGCCACCCAGGGCCAGCCCGCCAGCGTCGAACGCGAGGTGCTCGAAGACTACGCGCTCGATCTCCGCCTCCAGGTCAAGGTGCCGACGCCGATGCGCACGCTCGCCGAGCTTTCCCGCCGTTCCCCGGCGCTCGGTACCTCGTTGCCCAAGCTCCCCGCCCTGCTCGAAAAGGCGGAGGTTTCCAAGTTCTATTTCGCCGTTTACCAGAACAAGACTGACCTCCTGCGCCAGAACCTCGTCCATCTCGACGCTCTGCTCGGCCGCGACCTGTTCTACGACACCGACACGATCCTCGAACTCCAGGACCCGGACTCCAAGCGCAAGGCGTTGCTGATCCAGACCGACATGGACGTGGACACCGACGGCTCCGACCCGGAACGCTGGAACGACATCGACGCCAGCGACCCGACGTTCCAGCCCCTGACCAACTACAAGTGGCTCAAACGGGTGCCGACGATGGTTAGCCCTCTCGTGAAGGTCTACCAGGACCGCATCGACAAATTGGAGGCCGAGACGCGCGCTCCGAACGCACGCAAAGGCGCGGCGGCCTCGCTCCAGGCGTTGCGCGAGGATCTTTACGGCGTGGAGCACTACAGTTCGCTCATCGCGCGCAACGATCCGTACGTGGTGCTGCCGTCGTTCATGGTGCGCGGCGGGGCAGGGACACCCGGGCCGCAGATCGGCGATTACGTGGTGGTGGTCGCGGGCAACCAACTGTACCCCGCGATTTTTGGCGACAAGGGGCCGAACCATCTACTCGGGGAAGCGAGCATCCGGCTGGCGCAGGCGGTGGACCCCCGGGCGTCCGCCACGCGCAGCCCGGTGGACGATTTGAAAATCACCTACCTCGTTTTTCCAGGCACGGCCGAGCAACCGTTTGGTCCGCCTGATCTGGGACACATCCGGCAGCGTTGTCAGGAACTCCTCAACGAGATCGGTGGGAACCGCGCCGCGCTGCACGACTGGCCCAGCCTCCTGCCCCCGCCTCCGCCGACTCCCACGCCGACGCCTGCACCCACCGCGACGGCTTCCGTGTCGCCGTCACCCGTTGGAGTTTCCCCTTCGCCCGGCCTAGCAGCTTCGCCGTCTCCCACGCCGACTCCAACAAAACCCTGAGCCAAGTTTCCTGCTTCCTTTCCGGTGAAATCTGCTTAAATGGCTGCGATGCCCCTTTCTGCCGACCTTCCTCCTGAAGCGCTTACCGCCATCGATCCCGACGCCTTCCTGCAACACATCCGCACGCTCGCTTCCGACGAGTACGAAGGCCGGGCACTCGGCGGGCGCGGGGAGGAACTTTCCGTCCGCTACATCACGGAGCAGTTCAAGGCCATCGGCCTCCAGCCCGGTAACCCGGACGGCACATACGTGCAGAAAGTCCCCATCGCCGGGATCATGACGCAGCCGAGCTTCAAACTGACGTTCGGCGGGCAGGACCATGCGTTGAACTACCCGGATGATTTCGTCGCGTCGTCCTCACGGCTCGTGCCCGAAATCCGCGTGGATGATGCGGAGATCGTGTTCGTCGGCTACGGGGTCGTCGCGCCGGAATACGGCTGGGACGACTACAAGGACGTGGACGTGCGCGGCAAGACGATCCTGATGCTCGTCAGCGACCCGGCGGTGCCCGATCCGCACGATCCCGCGCGCCTGGATGAGTCGATGTTCAAGGGCCGGGCGATGACCTACTACGGCCGCTGGACCTACAAGTACGAGATCGCGGCGAAAAAGGGTGCCGCGGCGGCGGTCATCATCCACGAGACCGGCCCCGCCGGTTACCCTTACACGGTGATCCGGTCAAGTTGGGCCAAAGAAAATTTCGTCGTCAACGCGCCGGACAAGAACATAGGCGCGGTGCCCGTGCGCTCGTGGATCACGCTGGACACCGCGAAAACGCTCCTCGCAGGCGCGGGCCAGGACTTCGGCACGCTGAAAAAGGCCGCGGTAAACCGGGACTTCCGGCCCGTGAAGCTGGCGGGTGCGAAGGCGAGTTTCGTGGTTAACAACACCGTCCGGACCTTCGAATCGAGCAACGTGCTCGGCCGGCTCGACGGCAGCGACCCGACGCGGAAGGACGAGTGGATCGTCTACAGCGCGCATTGGGACCACCTCGGCAAGGTGGACGACGCGCCGAACCCGCCACGGATCTACCACGGCGCGGTGGACAACGCTTCCGGAGTCGCGTCGGTGATGGCCCTCGCGAGCGCGTTCAAGGCCCTCGCTGAGCCGGTGGGGCGTTCGATCCTGTTTTTCGCCCCGACCGCGGAGGAATCGGGCCTGCTCGGCGCGAAGTTCTACGCCGAAAACCCGCTGTACCCGCTGGCGAAGACGCTGGCCAACATCAACATCGACGGGGTAAACATGTGGGGGCGAACGCGCGACATCGAGAACATGGTCAGCGGACACTCGACCCTCGACGGTTTGCTCGCCGAAGCCGCTGCCCGGCAGGGGCGCGTCGTCGTGCCGGACACCCAGCCGGAGAAAGGCATGTTCTACCGGGCGGACCACTTCGAGTTCGCCAAGGAGGGAGTACCGGCCATCTACACCTCGGCGGGTAAAGAGGTCATCGGCCAACCGGCTGGGTATGGGCAGCAGAAATTTGACGAGTATGTGTCGCAGCACTATCACCAGCCCTCCGACAACCTCGATTCCTCTTGGAACCTCGCCGGGGCGGTGGAGGATACCACGCTGTTCTTCGAACTCGGCTACCGTCTGGCAACCGGCGACCCGTTCCCGCGGTGGCACGAGGGAGGGGAGTTCAAGCCCAAACGCGACGCGATGCTCGCCGCGGCCGAAAAGTCGGCCTGAACGCGGCTCGCAACCCGTCGCTCCACCGATGTCGAAGGCCACCGTCAAAAAATGCCTCGGCTTCGTGTTGCAGCTGGCCGTCACGGCGGCCCTGCTCGGATGGATTTTGCACGACCCGCAGAAACGCGCGCAGATGGCTGCGGCGTTCCTGCAAGCTGACTGGCGCTGGCTCGCGGCGGGGTTGGCCGTGTACGGCGGGGTCGAGGCGCTGGCCGTCGTGCGCTGGAAGACCCTCCTCCACATCCAGCACTTCGCTATCGGCTGGAAACAGGCGACCGGTATTCTCTTTATCGGCGAATTTTTTCTGACGTTCACGCCGGGTCTCGTCGGCGGAGATGTGGCGCGGATTTATTACCTGGTGCGCGACCAACCGGAAAAGAAGGTCGACGCCTTCACGGCGGTGCTGACGGATCGTGTGATGGGCATGCTCTCGCTGATGCTGCTGGCGGCCACCATCCTGGGAACCCGCTACGAGTGGCTGAGCCGCGCGCCGGTGGCCGCCGGGCTGGTCAAGGCCGTGGCGACGATCCTGGGGCTGGGGGCGGTGGCGGTCGTGGCCTCGCTCGTGATCGCGCGCGCGGGCGTGCTGGACCGCCCGGCGGTGCCGCGTTTCCTGCACGACTTGGGGACTGCGTTCGGGCAGTTCCCGAAGGACTGGCCGCGCACGGTGGCGGCATTCGTCACCACGCTGTTCTCCCACCTGTGTTATTACGGGAGCTTCTGTTGCGCGGCGCGAGCGGTGAGCCGCGGGGTTACCCCGGCTCCGACGGTCGGCGACGTGTTCTCCCTGATGCCGATTGAAAATACGCTGACCGCTTTGCCGGTCTCCTTCGCGGGCGTGGGCCTGCGCGAATCGCTTTTCCAGCACCTCCTGCACGATCTCGCCGGGGTGGACCCCGGCGTCGGCGCGCTGATTGGTTCGCTGGGGTTTGCGACCAAAGCCCTGTGGGCACTGCCGGGAGCCATGGTGTTCATCCTCTACGGTCTGGCAAGCCGGAAACGGCAACGACGCGCGGACGCGGACGCCGCCGACGCCGAAGCGGCGGCACCGTTCAGCGTGCCTCCGGCGACCTGACGGCGTCGAACGCCGGGAGCGACGTGGCCATGTCAAAGGCCCGCTGGAGCACCGGGTCACGCAGAGGCGGCGGGGGCAGCGGTTTGCCTTCGCGCTGGGCGGCCTGACGTTGCGCCGCGGCGTCGAACTCCGGGTTCACTCCACTGACCAGGGACAGTTCGTTGAACCTCGGCCGCTCGGCTTCAAAGACAAACGGCGCGATGCTCTTGCCCTGGCTCTGGAGAAAAACGGCCACCTTGTCGGCGTGCGGCGTCTTCACCGGCAGGTCGGGCTTCACGCCGTCAGGGAAGATGCTCAGGTTCGCCGGCAGCACCACCTGGCTGACGGCGACGCGCAGGAGCGTGCCGCCGCTCAACCGCAGGTCGGCATACTCCACCGCTTGCCCGGCCGTGCGTTCGCCAATGACCAGCGCGCGGTCGTAGTTGCGGATGACGGCGGCGATGGTTTCCGCCGCGCCGGTAGTGTCGGCATCCACCGCGAGGAGCACGGTGCCGCCGAAGGCCGGGTCGCCGTTGGAGGTGAAGAGTTTTTCCTGGTTGTTGCTGGGCTTGCGGAGGGTGAAAAGCAGCTTGCCCTTGGCCACGAAGCGGCGGATCACGTCGGCGGCCAGTTCGTAGTCGCCGCTGCCGGCGGTCGCACGCAGGTCGAGCACGAGGGCCGGCAGCTTTTTGTCGGCGAACTCCTTGAGCGCCTTGTCGAGGTCGCCGAGGTGATCGCGGGTCAAGGTGCCCAGGCGCACGTAACCGGTGTGGTCGTCGACCGTCTCGGCCGCGAACGCGTCGGGGAGCGGTTCTCCGGCCGGAGCGGCCGGCGCTTCGTTGCCGCCGGGTTTGGGCAGAAGCAACGCGCCGTGGTTCAGCCGGTCGAGCAATCCGTCGAGCGTGGCGCGCGCGACCGCCCGGTCGTCGACCTGGTCGGGACGGACGTAATTCGCGCGCAACAGGTTGACGGCCTCCTGCAACTCCCCCGGGTTCAACGAATCGACGAGCGCGGCCTGTTCGTTGCCTGCCGGTGCGGGGGGTGGGGGGGCAGACACCGACGTGGGAATCGGCGTCGGAGGCGGCGGGTTCTGCGCTGCGGCCGGTGCCGGCGTTGAAGAGGGCACGGGGGCGGCCGGTGGGGGCGGCGGAGCGCCCTGCTGCGCCACCGCTAACGGTGCCAGGATCAACACGCCCGCGCACGCGGCGCGGACGGCGGACAAGGCGGCGGAACGGCGGAAGGGGTGGCCGAACGGCATGGCGCGGAGTTTAGCCGAACCGCTCCTCCGCCGCAATGTCACGGCGAAAATAGCGGCCGTCGAAGGTGATTCGTTCCACGGCTTCGTAAGCCCGGCTCTGTGCCTCGCCGAGGTCGCGTCCGAGGGCGGTCACCCCCAGCACCCTTCCGCCGGCAGTGACGGCCTGCTCGCCATCCGGGCGGGTGCCGGCGTGGAAAACGAACAGATCGTCACGGTCCGGCGACACGGTCTCCAGACCGGAGATGACCTTGCCCGTTTCGTACGCTCCCGGGTAGCCGGCCGACGCCAGGACCACGCACACGGCCAGGCGCGGGTCCCAGTCCATCTGTACCGCGTCGAGCCGGCCGTCGATCGTCGCTTCCAGCACGGGCAACAAATCGGATCGCAATCTCGGCAGGATGACCTGGGTCTCCGGGTCGCCGAAGCGGGCGTTGTACTCCAGCACGCGCGGCCCCGACGCCGTGAGCATCATGCCGGGAAAAAGGAG
>CAXTOX010000176.1:0-6226 GCA_964245885.1 uncultured Chthoniobacterales bacterium
GCCCATGGTGAACCCTTCCCACTACATACACGAAACAATCCGCTTACCTACTTAGCCAAATTTCGTCGCGTGTTCCACGTCGCGGAACCGCACCCCGGCCACCGAGCCGAAGAGCGGATGCTTGGCGAGTTTTGAAGTGGTGAGCTGCGGAGAAGGGAGGCCGCACAGAAAACGCGCTACCTGCCGCGACGAACCCAGCGCCCTCGGATGCGCGCGCCGCAAGGCATCCACGGCGTCGGCATCAAAAACGGGAGAGGATGGCGAAAGGTCGGCAACCGGCTGCGGCGGTTCGCCCAGACACACGGAACAGTGGCCGCAATCCCGCTTCCGTTCCTCGCCGAAGTGCGCCAGCAAGCGGCGCACGATGCAACCGGGACCTTCCGCCAAGGCCACCACCTGCTCGACACGCCGCAGGTCGTTCGCCTCGCGCGTCTGGAAACGCTCGACCAACGCGCGCTTGAGCACTTCCGGGTCCGCCGGACGGTGCTTGACGCGGTAGCCCTGGCGCAGGCCCGCGACCTTCAAGGTCAGGTCGCCTTGTTCCTCCAGGTAGTTGAGGGCTTTGACAATGCGGTCCCGCGTCGTTCCCAGTTGTTCGACCGCGTTCGCCAGATCGAGGTGAGACCAGATTTGCGCTTTGGTCGCTTGGGCAAACAACCCGCGCACAAAGTCGGCCCGTTCCCCTTGAAACCTGCCGATGATCTTTTCCACCGGGCGCAGGATGCGGAACTGGTACTCCGTGTAGAACGGAGCGGTCGCCGTGAGCACGTCCTCCAGTTCGAGATAGGCGAACAGCGTGGTGACCACCAGCGGACGCATGTCGTGCTGGCGCGAGAGGTCGTAGTTGGAAACGTCGAACTCGCCGTCGTGCGCCAGCACGGCGTCCACCAGAGAGGCAACCGCCGCAGGGTCGGGGGTGTCGCCGTAGGTGAAGTTTTCGAGCACGACCACGTCCGCGCCGCAGGCTAGCATTTCGCAGGTGGCCGGTTCGCCGTCGCGTCCGGCCCGGCCGATCTCCTGCGAGTAGTTTTCGAGGCTCTTGGGCAGGTTAAAGTGGTAGACGTAGCGGATATCGGCCTTGTCGATGCCCATGCCAAAGGCAATCGTCGCCACCACGACGGCATCCGCGGATGCCATGAACCAGTCCTGCACGGCGGCACGCTCCTCGTTCGCCAACCCGGCATGGTAAGCCTTCGCCGGCAGCCCTCCGGCGGCGAGGGCGGCGGCCACCGTCTCGGCGGTGCGCTGGAGGGTGACGTAAACCACCGTCGCGCCGTGCGGACGGCGGTGCAGCCGGTCCAGCAGCAGGCCGGTGCGTTCGGCCTCGCGGCAGGCGGTGATGCGCAGTTCGAGGTTCGGCCGGTAGAAGCCGGTGTGGACGAACGCGTCCGCGCCGATGTCGAACTCCCGGCAGATGTCCGCGGCAACGCTAGGAGTAGCGGTGGCGGTCAGCCCGAGCACGCGTTCGACGCGGAGTTGGCGCGAGAGCCGCGCGATCTTGAGGTAGTCGGGGCGGAAGTTGTGCCCCCACTCGGAGATGCAGTGCGCCTCGTCGATGACGAGCAGCGCGATCTTGAGGCCGCGCAGCTTGTGGATGAACCGCTCGTTGGAGAGCCGTTCGGGGGCGACGTAGAGGAGCTTCAGTTTGCCCGCGTGCAGGTCCGCGTCCATCCGGCGGTATTCCTCCAGCGGCACGCTCGAATCCAGCCGGGCGGCCGGCACCCCGCGGGCGTGCAGGAAGTCGATCTGGTCTTTCATCAACGCGATGAGCGGCGAGATTACCAAGGTGAGTCCGTCGAGGTGCAGCGCGGGGAGTTGGTAGCAGAGGCTTTTGCCGCTGCCGGTGGGAAAGACGGCGAGCGCCGACTGGCCGGCGAGGATTTTTTCGACCACCCTTTCCTGCCCGCCGCGAAACGAGGTGAAGCCGAAGACATTTTGGAGCGTTTGCTGGATGGTCATCGTGCGAGCGTGGAAAACGCACCAATCTTGGAAAATGGGCCGCGGTTACGCAATCGCCAAATGGCAACCTTGCAACAACGGCTGGATTGCTCGGACCTGCTCGCGAGGCGTTGTTCTGCCCGCACCTCCATGTTAGACTCACGGCTAACGCGAGACCCTTCTACGCTGATATACCAGGGACATGCTGAGCCACATGCAAGACCAATGAATCACAGAGAACACATCACTCTTGATTCGGGTATCCGCAGCGGCAAGCCTTGCATCAAGGGGACACGCATCGCTGTGGCCGACATCTTCGATTATTCGGGCGGCGGGATGACCATCCCCGAAGTGCTGGACGATTTTTCAGACCTGACAGCGCAGGATATCCAAGCGTGCTTTGCATTTGCGGCGGACCGTGATCGACGTTTAAGCGTCCTGCCGCATGCAGATGCTTTTTGACGAAAATCTTTCGCCGAAGCTGCCACGCCTGTTGGCGGCCCTGTTTTCATGCCGACTCCTGGTATCCCGCTCGACGAGATTTTTGCGGCAGCGAACAGCCTGCGCTCTGCAGGGCTCATTGTAGAATATTCTCTCGGTGGCGCGCTGGCCGCGATAAAGTACACCGAGCCGTTCACGACTTATGATGCCGACATTTTCTTCATCCCGGCTGACCGTGGTCTGACGGCGGGCATCCCCTCGATCTATTCGCATCTGCAATCTCTCGGCCACTCGATTGACCGTGAGCATGTGCTTGTCCGGGGGTTTCCCGTCCAGTGGCTGGCGGCGGATGCGCTCACCGAAGAGGCCGTCCGCGATGCTTTGCCGATTGTATTTGAAGGCATACAAGGTCGTACTTTCCGGATCGAGCACCTGATCGCCATCGCGGCTAGCGTGGGGCGGAGGAAAGACCTCGCGAGAATCGAGCAATTTCTCCAGCAATCCGAGCTTGATCGTCCACTGCTCGATGAGATTCTCTCCCGTCACCACTTAAGACTTCCGACACCATGACCACCGAAATGCGCAAGACCCTTGCCCGTCTGCCCTACGAAGAAAAGCTGAGGCGCGTGGCCGAGTTGATTGAGTTTTCGCGCCAGTTCAAAGCCGCGAAGGCCTCGTCGCCGCGTCCGTTGCGTCCAGTGAAGCCAGCGTGATTGTTTTCCCCGCACCCCCATGCTAGGCTCGCAGCCAGCATGAACCTTTCCCTGCGCTTTCGCGCGGCGCTCGGGCTGGCGCTCCTCGGCGGCACGCCGTTTCTGTCCCTTTGCGCGCAGCAGCCGGACAACCCGCCGCCCGCGGCCACCGGACTCAACACCTCCGAGCTGCCCCCGGCCAGCCTCGCCGTGGACCCGGCCAAGGACACGAGCGTCTACGGCTGCCTGACGATCTTCACCCGCGTCCTCCAGTTGGTCCGCCAGGACTACGTGGACGAGGACAAGGTCGATTTCCGCACGCTCACCTACAACGCCCTGCGCGGGATGCTCTCGGGGCTCGATCCGCACAGCCAGTTCATGGAGCCGGACAGCTTCAAGGACATGCAGGACGACACCCGCAGCCGCTACGACGGCCTCGGGTTGGTCGTCTCGGCCAAGGACGGCGTCCTGATCGTCGTCTCCGCGATGGAAGACACCCCGGCGGCCAAGGCCGGGTTCGTCGGCGGCGACCAGATCCTCAAAATTAATGGTGCCACCACCGAGAAGATGCAGCTTTCCGACGCAATGGCCGCGCTCAAGGGGCGTCCGGGCGATCCCGTCACGCTCCAGATCCTGCGTCCGTCGAGCAAGGAGGTGCGCGACATCCAACTCGTGCGCACCGAGATCAAGGTCGAGAGCGTCAAGGACACCCATCTCATCGACCCGGCGCTGACGGGCGATTACAAGGTCGGCTACGTGCGCATCATCCAGTTCAACGAGCCGACCTCCGACGAACTCACCAAGCGCATCGACGAACTCCAGAAGCAGGGCATGGAGGCCCTCGTGCTCGATTTAAGGAATAATCCCGGCGGCCTGCTCAACAGCGCCGTGGACGTGTGCGGGCAATTCCTGCCGCCGCGCACGATGGTCGTCTACACCGAGGGGCGCACGCCCTCGACGCGCCGCGAGTACACGACGCCGCCCACGTCCAAGCCGCGCGGGGACTTCCCGGTGGCGGTGCTCGTTAACGGCGGCAGCGCCAGCGGCGCGGAGATCGTCGCGGGGGCGCTCAAAGACCTCAACCGCGCGATCCTCGTGGGGGAGACGACCTTCGGCAAAGGCAGCGTGCAGAGCGTCATCTCACTGCCGGACGGCTCGGCGGTGCGGCTGACGACGGCGAAATACTACACCCCGAGCAAGCAGGTCATCCATCAGCATGGCGTCACGCCGACGATCCGGGCAACGCTGACCTCCGAACAGGAGCGCGCTCTCAACGCTAAGCGCAACAACGCCGAGCAGTCGACCGGCGACGGCGCGAAGCGCGACTACGGCGACGCCACCGACTCCCAACTCGAACGCGCCCTCGACGCGCTCAAGGGCATGATGATCTACAAGCAGCAGGTTGCCTCGCGCAAGGACGGCGAGAAACGCTCTTGAATTTGGAGTGCGGTGGCACGACACCGCTTTCTCCAAGGCGACACGTCGCCCCGTCTTGGCCTTTGGCCGAGTAGATTCAAATCATGCCATCGTCTGATCGCCCGCTGATCCTCGCCATCGAAACGTCCTGCGACGAGACGGCGGTGGCTGTCCTGCGCGGACGCGACGAACTGCTCGCCAGCGAGGTCGCTTCGCAGATCGACCTCCACCAGGCTTACGGCGGCGTGGTGCCGGAAGCCGCCTCGCGCCAGCACCTCGCCGCACTGCCCCTCTTGCTGCCGCACACGCTCTGTAGGGCCGGGGTGACGCTGGCCGACGTGGACGCCTTCGCCGCCACGTCGGGGCCGGGGCTGGCGAGTTCGCTGATGATCGGTGCGGCGACCGCCAAGGGCCTCGCGCTCGGGGCCGGCAAGCCCTACCTCGGCGTCAACCACCTCGAAGGCCATCTGCTCTCGCCGTTCTTCGGGGTGGGGAATGAGGTCGCTCCGGCCGCGGGCCTCGTGGTCAGCGGCGGGCACACCTTGTTGGTGGACGTGGCCGAATTCCGCCAGTACCGGCGGCTGGGCGGCACGCTCGACGACGCGGCGGGCGAGGCGTTCGACAAGGTGGGCAAGCTCCTGGGCCTGCCGTACCCCGGCGGCCCGCAGATCGACCGGCTGGCGCGCGACGGCGATCCGGCGCGCTTCGACCTACCGCGTTCCATGCTGGGCAGCGGAGATTTTTCCTTCAGTTTCAGCGGGCTGAAGACTGCCGTGCGCTACCTCTTGCCGCGCATCGGTCTGGAACCGGGCGGGGCGGGGGAGGGAGATGCACAATTGCTCGCCGATCTGTGCGCGTCATTTCAACGGGCGGTCGTGGACGTGCTGGTGAGCAAGACGATCCTCGCCGCCCGCGCGTCCGGCCGGCAGCGGGTGGCCGTCAGCGGCGGGGTGAGCATGAACACGCTGCTGCGAGCCGAGTTTGCCCGGGTTTGCGAACGGGAAGGCCTCGAACTCCTCGTGTCCGCGCCTGCTCTTTGCACCGACAACGCCGCGATGATCGCCGCCGTCGCCGCGCTGGCGTTTGAAGCCGGGGCGGTCACGCCGGTCAGCGAGGAGATCCATCCCAACCTGGCGCTGACGTTCGCCGCACCAACGTTGTCTCAATGAGCAAGAATTCATTTTGACAAACAAAGTTAGGCTAGGCTAACTTTGTTTGCTCCATGAATCCAGTCCTTGCTCCCGGCAAACCCTCCCTACCCGAAGCGTTCGCCTCCGTACGGTTACCGGCTCGCAACGCGCCGGGCTGGAGGCGGTTGCTCGCGTTCACCGGGCCGGGCTTGCTCGTGGCGGTCGGCTACATGGATCCCGGCAACTGGGCGACCGACCTCGCGGGCGGCTCGCAGTTCGGCTATCTGCTGCTCTCGGTGGTCGTGCTGTCCAACGTGCTGGCCATGCTCTTGCAGCACCTCGCGCTGAAGCTGGGCATCGTCACCGGACTCGATCTCGCCCAGGCGTGTCGTGCGCGCTACCCGCGCGGGGTGAACATCACGCTGTGGGTGTTTTGCGAAATTGCCATCGTGGCGTGCGACCTCGCGGAGGTGATCGGCTCGGCCATCGCGCTCAACCTGCTCTTCGGCCTGCCGCTGATCGTCGGAGTCTTTCTGACGGCGGCGGACGTGCTGGTGATCCTGCTGTTGCAGCACCGGGGGTTTCGTTATCTGGAAGCGTTCGTCGGCG
>CAXTOX010000176.1:6236-6761 GCA_964245885.1 uncultured Chthoniobacterales bacterium
GGTTGATCGTGCTCATCGCCGGCTGCTTTCTGTACGAGATGATCGCGTCACGCCCGGAATGGCTCGGCGTGCTCGGCGGACTCGTGCCGCGGCGGGAAATCGTCGCCAATCCCCACGCGCTCTACCTCGCGCTGGGCATCCTGGGGGCGACGGTCATGCCGCACAACCTGTACCTGCACTCCTCCATCGTGCAGACGCGCGCCTACGAGCGCGACGACGCCGGGCACGCGGAGGCCATCCGGTTCGCGACGCTGGATTCCAACTTCGCGCTCGGGTTCGCGGTGTTCATCAACGCCGCCATCCTGATTCTGAGCGCGGCGACGTTTCACCATCGCGGGATGCACGAGGTCGCCGAAATCCAAGACGCTTACCATTTGCTCTCCCCCACCCTCGGTGCGTCGTTGGCGAGCGTGCTATTTGCGGTGGCGCTGCTGGCCAGCGGGCAGAATTCCACTCTGACCGGCACGCTGGCGGGGCAGATCGTCATGGAGGGTTTCCTCAACCTGCGGCTGCGTCCGTGGGTGC
>CAXTOX010000177.1:0-6704 GCA_964245885.1 uncultured Chthoniobacterales bacterium
CGCTCCCAGCGGTGGTCGCGGTCCATCGCGTAGTACCGGCCGATGACCGTGACGATCCGCGCGCCGGTGCCCGCGATGGCGTTTTCGAGGGTTTCGAGGGAACCGACGCCGCCGGTCGGCGACGTGTCCCGGCCGTCGGTGAACGCGTGGATGAGGATTTCCGGCACGCCCGCGGCGTGGGCGATTTTCGTCAGGGCGACGAGGTGGTCCAGGTGGCTGTGGACGCCGCCGTCGCTGACCAACCCCATGAAGTGCAGGCGGCGGCCGGGCGCGCCGGCCCTGGCGAACGCCTCTTTGACCACCGGCATCTCCGCCAGCCGCGCCTCGGCGATTGCCTTGTCGATGCGGGTCAGGTCCTGGTAGACGATGCGGCCCGCGCCGAGGTTGAGGTGGCCGACCTCCGAGTTGCCCATCTGGCCGTCGGGCAGACCCACGTCCAGGCCGCTGGCGCTCAGGCGGCCGTGCGGGTACATGGCCAAGAGGTGGTCGTGAAAGGGCGTGTGGGCGAGCACGGTGGCGTCGCCGTCCTGTTCGGCCTGGAGCGGGCCGTGGGGATTGATCCCCCAGCCGTCGCGGATGATGAGAATGACAGGTGGCATCTGGAAAGCCGGAACACTGAACGCGGAACCGGGAAGAATCGAAGCAATTTTTCGCCCGGCGGTTTCCCGGCCGCCTTTTCTGCTTTCAACCGCGGCCGTTCCTCCCTCATCCTGCCGTCTTTCGTTCTGCCGGATGAGACAACGCAACCAATTCCTCGCCCTGGTTCTGCTGGCGCTGTTTGCCGCGTCGGGCGTCTGGTATTTTCACGTTTACGTCCAACCCAAGAAAGCCTTCGGCATCATTCTGTTCGTGGGCGAGGGCTTGGTCACCAGCAAGCTGACCGCCGCGCGCCTCTACGACGGCGGCGCGGGCCACCGGCTAGCGATGGATTCCCTGCCCCACGTCGCGCTCCTGCGCACGTCCGCGGCGGACTCCGCCGTACCGGACGCCGCCGCGGCCGCCAGCGCGCTCTCGTGCGGGGTCAAGGTCAACCACCGGGCGTTGTGCGTCGATCCATCCGGCCGCCAGCTCCCCACCCTGCTGGGACTCGCCGCCGACCACCACCGGGCCACGGGTCTCATCACCACCGGACGGCTGACCGACCCCGTGCCGGCCGCGTTCTACGCGCACACGCCCGATTGCCGGAACCGCGACGACCTGGCCCCACAGCTCCTCGCCGATCCGCGCTTACAGGTCATCCTCGGCGGCGGGGCGGCGGACTTCCTGCCGAAGAAGGAAAGCCTCGTGAACTCTGCCGTCGCCGCCAAGTACAAACTCCTGCGCACCCCGGCCGACCTCCAGGCGACGTTCGGCAACGGCCCCGCGCGGCTGCTCGGCCTCTTCACGCCCGGGGCGATGCCCTACCACGACCAACTCCAGGCCGGCGGCGTCTCCCGGCCGGGTTTGTCCGAGATGGTGGCTGCGGCCATCGACACCCTCCAGCGGCAGCGCAACGGGTACGTGCTCGTCGTGGACGCGGGGCTGGTGGAACGCGCCTCGCTCGAAAACCGGGCCGAGCGCGGCTTGCAGGAACTCGTCGAACTTGACCGCGCCGTGGCGGTGGCGCTCCAGTACGCAGGCTCACAGAGCCTCGTGATCGTCGCCGGCGGGGAGTCCATCGGGGGGATGGCGCTCAACGGCGATCCGCCGCGCTCGGAACAGGGTGAGTCGCTCCTGGGAAGGACCCACGCGAACGGGCTGCCGGCGGTCACCTGGGCGACCGGACCCGCCGGACCCGCGCCAGACGCTTCCCCGTCGCTGGCCCCGGCGGCGTGCTATTTGCCGGAAGCCGCCAACGTCGCCGACGACGCGGTGGCCGCGGCGTCGGGTCCCGGGGCCGAGGGACTCCAGGGCTTCAAGGAAAACACGTTCGTCTTCGATCTGATTCATTCGCAGCTTTAGAAATAAAGGCACGCCGCAGGCTTCCAGAAGATAGGTCCTACGGGCCGCATGGGTCCTATAAGAAAGCGGGTGAGAAACGTCTGGGCAGGCCGTGGCGGCCAGTCGTCCCCTCGGGTAGGGATGGCTCTCCGAGCCGTCCCAAATGTTTCCGGCGAGACGCGGCGTGCGCACAAAGATCATCCAAGCCAATCTAGGGAGCGGCTCGGAGAGCCATCCCTACCCGAGGGAACGACGCCTGCGGCGGAGCTTCCCACCCACTTTCTTAGACCGATAGAATAGCTGACTGCAACGGGACCCATGCCGCTCCGGGAACGCCATCCACCAGCCAGACACGATCCGGGGGAAGCCTTCAGGACCTTCGCCGGGTTTTGCTTTTGGACTTTGCGTTTTGGGTTTTCCTCTGTAATTCGATAGCCGTGTCCCGCACCCTCAAGTTCGCCCTGCTCTTCGGCGTGCAGACCAGTCTCGTGCTGGCGCTCGTCTACGCGCCGGGCTTGCTCCGGCCTCTGGATGCGTCCATCGCGCGGGGTCTCGGCCTGTCGGGCCAGACGCTTGACCATCCTTGGGTGCAGCATTTCGCCTTCGTTGCGCTGGCGTTGGGCATCGCCTGGACGACCATCGACATCAACCGGCCGGCGTTCAAAATCCTCGTCGCCGTCCTCGCCCTGGCGGAGGTGTTCACCCTCGCGGCGCTGGCGTCGCTTTTCGGGTTCTACTTCTCGCCGCTCTTGCCGGCGGCGGCGGCGCTCATGGCATTCGCGGCCGGGTTCGTTTATTCCAGCAGCCAGGCCGGCCAGCGGCAGCGCGTGGTCGACACGGCGTTCGGCTCGCGGGTGTCGCGCCGCCAGATGCGCGCGCTCGTCGACGGCCGCTCGGAACTGCGCGACGACGGCCAGTTGGAAGAACTGACCCTCGTGGTCTGCGAGATCTTCAACCATCCCGCGTTGATGGACGCCCTCGAACCGGCCGAGTACGCCACGGTGACCAACCGTTTCCTCAACGCCGCCGCCGAGGCCCTCGTGGAAAAGGGCGGCACGCTCTCCGCCTGCGACGGCGAGGGCGTGCGCGTGCTCTTCGGCGCGCCCCTGCCGATGGCCAACCACGCCGGTGCCGCGTGCCGGGCGGCGCTGGAGGTCTCGCGGCAGGTTCGCACGCTTAACGAGGAACTCGCCCGCGACAAGAACGGCCTGGCCTGCGACCTGCGCGTGGGCGTCAACAGCGGGGAGATGGCCGTCGGGCACTTCGGCGCGCGGCGGCTGGGCGGCTTCGGCGTGGCGGGCGAGGAGGTGGCGTTCACCCGGCGGCTCTGCGCGGCCAACCTGATCTACGGTTCGCACGTGCTGATCGGCGCGCGGACCTTTGAAATGGCCGAAGCCACCATCGAGGCCCGCCCGCTCGAACTGCTGCGGCGCCGCCTGGACGAGAACTGGCTGGAAGTCTACGAACTCCTGGGCGAACCGCACGAGCTTTCCCCGGAAGCCCTCGCGCGCCGCGACCTGTTCTGGACCGGCGTGATCTTCTACCGCGAGAAGCGGCTGACCGACGCCTTGGAGAAGTTCAACGAGGCCCGCACGACCGCGCCGGGACCCGACGGTCCGCTGGATTTTTACATCAACCGCATCGAGCAGCTCCAGCACAGCAAGACCACCCCCGACTGGGAGACGACGCGGATGCTCAACTCGCTGTGACCGTGAGTCGGCCGTTCGTCCCAAGGTCCTGTTGCCTCTCCGAGGCAATCCAAATATCTCTGGCAAGGCGCGTCGTACGCACGTTGGTCTTCCAAGCCAGATCAGGATTGCCTCGGAGAGGCAACAGGACCTTGGGACGAACGCCTGCGGCGAGGGATCTTCAATGCCCGTGCTCGCGTTCCGCGTGTACCTGCGCCAGGAGCTTCGTGCAACTGGTCTGCAAAGCCTCGAAATCTTCCTTCAAATCCTCGTAGACCTTGGGCACCCAATCGTAGGATTCGCGCAACTGGTGGGTGGCCGGATCGTAGAAGACGGCAGGGTCTTTTCCGCGGTTGGGCAGGATCAGGGCATCGCTGCGTTGCTGTGCACGGGTGGCCACCGAAACCAGATGTCGCAACGTGCTTTCCACTCCCCGCATGTCACGGATCGTCTCGACATCCAGCAGGTCGTAGCCCCCGCTTTGCAGCAGGCCGACGCTGTCGGAAGGATCGTAGTCGCCCGTCCAACTGATGGGTTTGACCTCGGGCATCTGCCCGGCAGCCAGTTTCGCGTTGAACTCGTCGATTTTGCCGTGCAGCACGGCGCTCTGTTCCAGCGCATTGCCGCGCACGCCCGTGTAACGATCCTCCACCCAGGTCAGGATCTGTTCGCGCCGCTGCCGTTCCTGTCGGTGGCTCGCGTGGTTGTTGAGGAAAAACGCCGCGTAGACGCCGACAAAAACGGTGGCTAGTTCCGCCAGCCAGTGTGCCAGCCGCCGCCTGACCCCGGAAGGCCTGGGGCGGGAGGCGGGCAGCGGGGTCGGAACGTCTTCGACGGGCGGCAGACCAGTGGGAACTTCGTCGCTCATGACACCGGGATTATGCGCACACTTTCCGTCTCCGAGCAGTGGAAATCTTCCTCGTTTCGAGCTATCTTCCACTTCCCGTCCCATGCGCCGCATCGACTACCCCGAACCGCTCCAGCGTCTTGTCGCCCAACTCAAGCGCCTGCCCGGCATCGGGCCGCGCAGCGCCGAGCGGATCGCCCTCTGGCTGGTGGGCGGCCAGGCCCGTCCCGACGCCGGCAACCGCGGCCGGGAGGTCGCCGAAACCATCCTCGAAAACGCCGCCGAGGTGCGGCCGTGCGCGGACTGCGGCTTTTTCACCACCGAGGAGCGCTGCGAAATCTGCCGCGACGAGGCCCGCGCCGACGGCCCGTTGTGCGTGGTGGAACAGGCGACCGACATCCTGCCGCTGGAACGCACCGGCGTTTTTCGCGGCCGCTACCACGCGCTGGGGGGACGGCTCGCGCCGCTCGACCACATCGGGCCGGAGGATCTGACCATCGACCGTTTGTTGGAACGCGTCCGCGACGGCCACGCCCGCGAGATCATCCTGGCGTTCGGGGCCGACGTGGAAGGCGAGGCCACCGCGCAGTACCTCGCCGGTCTGCTCAGGGATTACCCCGAGGTGACCGTGACCCGCATCGCGCAGGGTCTGCCTGCCGGGGGCGGCCTCGAATCGGCCGACGAGCTGACCCTCTCCCGCGCGATGACCGGCCGGGTGGTGCTGGCGAAATAGAGGCGGGGTGGCCAAGGGCCACGTTGCGGTGTCGCCTGCGGCGACGTTGCGGGTTGCTGCCAGGAGGCGCTCCGCGCCGCAGATGAAGCCGCCCAGCGCGCCGTAGGCGCATCGCAACGGCACCGCAGGTGCCACCGTAACCCGCAACACTCCCGCAGGTAGCACCGCAACCCGCAACGTCGCCCTTGGCCACCCCGCAACGTGCCGCAGGCATACCCCTTCCTCAAGGTTGGTAGAACGGCGCGAGGTCCGGCTGGAAGTTCTGTTCGAGGAACGTCGGGTCTTGCAGGACCACGCGGAACACCGCCGGTTCCATCACCTTCTGCGCCTGCCCGATGCGCGCCGCGGCTTCCTTCATGTGGCCGGCTTTGATCTCCCGCGCCGCCGCCGCGAACAGCGCCGGACCCGACGGGTGGCCCGAGGCCAGGTCGGCGTCGATTTTGGCGTTGGTGCCCTTGACCGACTCCTGGTCCGCCTGGATTTCGGACAACCAGAGCTTGAGCTGGTACAATCCCTCGGCCGTCTCGTACTGGTTGCGAATCAGCGCCTCGTGGAATTTCTGGGCCGCGTCCTGCGGCTTGCCCTCGCGCCGCAGGCATTCTCCCCAGAAGTAAAAGATGTCCGGCCGCGCCGGGTCGATGGCGACCGCCCGCGCGAACGCCTCCTCCGACTTGTCGTAAGCCTGCTTGGTCATTTGCAGCAGTCCGTTCAAGAAGGCCGCGTCCGCGTTCGCGCCCGTACGTTCGACATCGACCAGGATGGCGGCGGCCGCGTTGAAATTGTGTTCGTACAAGGTGGACCGCGCCGCCTCGATCCGCAGGGAGGTCCAGTTCGGATGTTTGTCCGCCAAGGCGTCAAACCGCCGGCGGGCGTCCGCAAACTGCCCCGCCTTGTTGGCCCCGAAGGCCGCGTCCAGATCGGACAGGACCGCCGGTGCCAAGGGGAGGACGGGGGCAGTGCGCTCGGATGCCGTGCTGTTCACGGCGGCGGCATGGATCGCCGCCGCGCCGTTCGCACGCAGGATGTATCCGACCAGACCGCCCAACGCCAGGCACGCCAACGCCAACAAGGTAGCCACCCAGCCCGAAACTCCCCGCGAATGCACGCGCGGGGCGTCCGCCGAACGGGTCAGGCGCAAGCCGGCGGGCAGGCCATCGTCTTCCAACGGCGCTTTCCCCGCCGGGATAGCCGGCGTGGACGCTTCCTCCGCCGGCAAATACCCGGTCGTCAGTGGGTCGGTCGCTTCGGTTTTAGCCTCCGCGTGGACGGGAGCCGGCTTGTTCTCCCCCTCCGGCGCGGGCGGCTCCTCGGCGGGAGCGGCCGGGCGGTACGGAGCCCCGCCCTGCGAACGGAAGCGCGACTTGCGGCTGGGGGAGTTGTAACGCGAGGCGTCCATGGATGGGAGGGTGGAAACGGGCGTAAAAACGAGGGGCTACCGGACGTAACTCCCGCGGACAAACCCTAGAGCAGTTTCAGTAAAGGGGTGGCTCTTTTCGATGTGGTCGCGGCGCTGTGT
>CAXTOX010000178.1:0-6625 GCA_964245885.1 uncultured Chthoniobacterales bacterium
GGGAACCTTTCCCACGGCTCACGCCGTGGGCTAAACTCTTGCGCCCCTGCCGGGGTTGGGAACTCCCACAGGCAAATGGAAAATGCTGTAGTGATCTGAGTGGGAAGGGCATTTGCATTTTTGCGGGGGAGTCGAGGCGGCTGGCTGCCTGGACCCGCACGGCTTGCCTTGCTCCTCCTTGCCCTTGAAGCCTGGGGCGCCGTGCCAGCGGAACAAAAGTGCGACGCTGGGAACATCCTGCTTTGCAGGGGCGATCCTTGCGACCGTCCTGACTTCACGCCAACGACTCAGCCATGGTGCGCATCTGCACCTCGATGATCCGCGACCTGGGCGATTGGGTGCAAGCCATCAGGACCACTCCCGCCACGTCTTCCGGGTCGAGCATCTCGGACTGGGCGACCTTTTCCTCGGTGCGGCCCTTGCCGAGGGCGAACTCCGTCTTGACTCCCCCGGGACAGATCGCGCCCACCTTGATCCCCTTCTCGCGCAGTTCCCGGTCGAGCGCCTGCGCGAAGGCGACCTGCGCAAACTTGGTCATGCAATAAACCGCCTCGCCGCCGAAGCCGTAAACACCCGCCATGGAGGAAAGCATCAGGATCGTGCCCGAGCGTTGCGCGAGCATCACCGGGACCGTGTGCCGGGTGAACAAAAAGGTGGAGCGCACGTTGGTGTCCATCAGCTCGTCGTACTCCTGCGCCGAGGTGTCCACCAGGTTCTTGTAGTTGCCCGCTCCGGCGTTGTTGATGAGGAAGTCGATGCGGCCGAAGGCATCCTGGGCGGCCTTGACGGTATCGAGGGCGGTCTGCTCCTGGCGGGCGTCACCGAGCACGAAGACCGTCTCGGAACCGTGCGCCTTGGCTTCTTCCTTGAGGGCTTCCAGGCGTTCCTGGCGGCGGGCGGTGAGGACGAGGTGAGCACCTTCGGCCGCCAGCGCGCGGGCGCAGGCCTGGCCGATGCCGGCGCTGGCACCGGTGATGAGAGCGACTTTTCCTTGGAGTTTGTTTGGCATGGGGTGGTTTGGGGTGTTGGGCTGACGATCAAGACGGCCCGGCAGCAAATGATCGTCGCGCCTCGAACAAAAAGGCTTCTTAATCGGCTTCAAGAGCCAAAAAGCAGCACGCCAGCATGCTGCTATGCCTCTGGGCGGTTCGTAAAAGCGGTACGATCACAGACCGTAGAGACACCTGGCCAGGTAGCCGCTGAGAGCCGTCGCGCGGTTTGTGCGGCGGTATTCCTCGATCTGGCCGCGGTCTATTTTCGCCGCACGTTCCCACAGCCACACCAAATTTTGCCCGGACACGGTCAGGATATCCTGAATGTCCTTGGTGTCGTCGGTACGAGGAGCCTTCAGGTCGAAGGCGATGATGCCGTCGTAACCGGCGTCTTGCAGCACGACGCATAGGGCCAGGTCCTTCAACGGCTCGGTGTAGCCGAAAGGCATGTCCTGGTCGAACCGCTGGCCATCCTGCGAGTTGAGGTGGATGTGAAAGAGCTTTCCCGCTTCCAGGCACAACTCCACGTCCCAGATGTAATCCAACCCGGCGATCCGCGAGTGCGCCGTCTCGGGATTGACCCCGAAATTTTGCCGCACGCCGTCGTCCAGACGTGAGATCAGGTAAAGCACCTCGCCGACGTTGGCCAGATACATGTTGGCCCGGGGTTCGTTGGGTTTGGGTTCGAGAGCAATCCGCAGCTTGCCTTGGCCGTGCTGCTCCAGGGCATATCGGCCGACCGCGTTGAACCCTTCGACCAACCGCTTGAAGGCATCGCGTCCATTCTTGGCCAGGACGAAATCGAAACCCTCGCGCCCGTTCCAGAAAACCATCGTCTCCGCCCCGAGCGCGACGGTGGCGTCCACGGCCCGCTTGGCATTCTCCAGACCGCGAGCGCGCACGCCGGGATCGTTGGAGGTCATCGCGCCGTCTTTGAAGATCGGATCGGTGAAGTACGAAGGCGTGTACATCGCGCACTGCAAGCCGTATTCCTCGGCGCGCCGGCGGCCGGCGGCGACCATGTCGGGGGTGATCTCCGTGTCGTGGGCTTCGTAATACATCATCCCGGCTTCGGCGATCATCGGCAGGCGATCCAAAATCGGTATGGTTGGACGCGTGGGTCCGCCGAACGGATCGCCTCCGGGGCCGAGGTTCCAGACGCCCGCGCCCAAGCCGTTTTTGCCCGGCTTATTGGAAAGGTGAAAAGGAGAAGACATGCGTAACGTTCTTTTGTTGTAGATGAGAACCGAGGGTGACAGGAAGGGGGTGAAGGAAAAGGACCACACCGGGTCGGAGAACGATCATCGACCGGCAGATGAGCGCGGGGCCGGCCGGACTTCAGCGTCCGCCGCGGCGCGAGAGGGCCACGTCGAGCCAGACGGCACCAGCCAACACGCTGCCGCGCACGATGTATTTCATCTCCGGCGAAACCGCCATCAGCGTCATGCCGTTGATCAACGTGGCCATGATCAGAGCGCCCATGATCACGCCGAGCACGGTGCCGCGCCCGCCTTTGAGGCTGGTGCCTCCGATGACGCAAGCGGCCACGGCGTCGAGTTCCATCAGGTCGCCGACCGTGGTGGTGGAGGCTCCGGCGTAAGCGGTTTGCATGAACCCGGTGATGGCCACCAGCACGCCCATGATGCTGAACGCCCCGACGACCACCCGCTCCACCGGCACCCCCGACAACCGCGAGGCGTCTTCGTTGCCGCCGATGGCGTAAAGATAGCGGCCGAAGGCGGTGTTCGTCGTGATGAAATGCACCGCCAGCGCGATCACCGTGAGGATGGCGAGAGGCAGCGGGACACCCCGGAACTTCGTGGCGACAAAGATGGCAGCCGCGACAAACGCCGCCAAGCCCGCCAGTTTGGTGTACGTGCCACGGACGCTCAACGGCGGCAGGCTATAGCGGACCCGAGCGCGGGCGCGCACGACGCTCAACCCCACCGCGCCCACAACCAGCACGACCCCCAGCGCGACGCCGACGCTGGTTGGCAGGTAGTAGGTGGTCAGCATCGAGTAGAGATTTTCTCCTCCACCCGAGACGACCGGGATCGTCTGGCTGCGGATCACGAGCCAGAACAGCCCCTTGAAGACCAACAACCCGCCGAGCGTGATGATGAAGGCTGGAATCCTCTGGTAGACGATCAGGGAACCCATCGCCGACCAGAGCGTCACGGCGATCAACAGGCTGATCAGCAACGCCCCTTGCGCCGACCAATCGTGGTCAAAGACCAAGGTGCTGGCGACGCCGCCGATCAGACCCACCCCGCTGCCGACCGATAGATCGATGTTGCCCGTGACGATGACCAGCAACATGCCCAAGGCGAGGACCGCGGTGATTGACAGTTCGATGGCGAGCATCGACAGATTGCGCGGGCTGGCGAAGTAGGGGGTGGCCACCGTGAAAAAGACGAACAGCGCCAGCAGGGCAAACACCATCGCCAGATCGCGCCAGGCCGAGAGCTTGCCGCCGCTCGTGGTCTTTACCGGTTGCTCCGTGGTACCCTGGACCGTCCGGGGAACCACGTTCCCGGGATCGGCGGCGGGTGAAACGGCAATGGACGCATTCTGACTGTTGTTCATGGGAGGAGAGAACAAAAAAGGGGTGATCGGAAACGGGCCTTACTCTATCAGGGGGCAGTCAGTGTACGAACGCCGCGCTCATTTCAGCGGGCCGGTTTTCGCGCATGGCGGCAGCCAGCAGTTTCTCCTGCGTCACCTCGGCCCGGTGAAAAATGTTCTGTGCCTGGCCGTTGTGCAGCATCATGATCCGGTCGCTCATGCCCATCAACTCGGGCATCTCGCTGGAAACCAGGATGACGGCGCAACCGGCCTGCGTGAGGCGATTGATGACCTGGTAAACATCCACCTTGGCACCCACGTCGATGCCGCGGGTCGGTTCATCGAGCAGGATCACCTTGGGTTGTACCAGCAGCATCTTGCCGATGACCACCTTCTGCTGGTTGCCGCCGGAGAGATCGCCCACCCGGTTGAGTTGGAGGGCGCGGATGGCGAGTTGGTCGATCTGGTTCTGGTTGCGTTGGAGTTCCGCCCCGCGTTGGATAAAACCCGCCGTGGCGATTGCCTTCAAGGTGGCCAGAGAGAGATTGAAATGGACTCCCTGGTCGAGCACGAGGCCGTAGTGCTTGCGGTCCTCGGTGACCAGGGCCAAACCTGCCCGGATCGCCGCGCGCGGGCTCGAGGCGGCGAAGGGCACCCCGTCGAGTTCGATTTTGCCCCCGAGACGAACCCCCCACGCGCCAAACAGGTGCGAGACCAGTTCGGTGCGGCCAGCCCCCATCAGGCCGCCGATGCCCAGGACCTCTCCGGCGGACACCTCGAACGAAATGTCTTTGAGGAAGGCGGGAGCACCTTTGCGAGGTGCGACCGTCAGACCCTCCACCTTCAGTAACGTTTTTCCGGCGGGTCGCTCGACTTTCGGGAACAGATCAACGAGTTCCCGGCCTACCATGTTGCGGATGATCTCGTTGCGCGTGGCAGCTTTGGCGTCGAGCGCGCAAACGGATTTGCCGTCCCGTAACACGACGACCCGGTCGGCCAGTTCGAAGACTTCATCCAGACGATGCGAGATGTACACGCAGGAAATGCCGCCGCGGCGCAGGTCTTTGATCACGCGCATCAGCTCCTGCGTTTCGCGCTCGTTGAGCGCCGCCGTCGGTTCGTCGAGGATCAGAATGCGCGGATTTTGGACGAGGGCGCGGACGATTTCGACGAGTTGTTGCTGACCGATCCCGAGGATCCGGGCCGGGAGGGTAGGATCGATCACGATGTGCAGGCGCACCATCGCTTCCATCGCCGCCCGCGCCATCTTGTTCCGATCAATCAAACCGAAGCCGTTGCGCGGCTCATTCCCGAGAAAGATGTTCTCGGCCACCGTCATTTCCGGCACCAGGGCCAGTTCCTGATGGATCACGGCGATGCCGCGACGCTTGGAGTCCGCGATGCCGCGAAACTCCACCGGTTCGCCACCCATGAAGATTTGACCTTCAAAGGTGCCTGCCGGATAGATGCCCGACAGGACCTTGATCAAGGTGGATTTGCCCGCGCCATTTTCGCCGCACAAACCCAGGATTTCGTTCGCCCTGAGTTCAAGGGAAACGCCGCCCAGAGCGACGGCGTTCCCGAACCTTTTCACCAAACCTTCGGCCCGGAGGATGGCCGGTGGTTCGCCCGGGAAATCCGCCGTTTTCATCGTCTCGACGGGTTCGCGCATGAGAGATGAAAGTCCGGGGGTTACTTCTTGTTGCCGTAAACTTGCTTCTCGGTGTGGAAGCCGTCCTTCACCACCGTGCCTTCCAGGTTGTCTTTGGTGACGGTCACCACCTCCAGCAGGATGCTCGGCACCTCTCCGGAGCCGTTGTTGATGGTGCTGGTGGCTTCGGGCTTCTTGCCCTGGGCCAGTTGGATGGCCACTTCACCCGCGCGGTCCGCCAGCTTCTTGAGCGGTTTGTAAACCGTCATCGACTGCGTGCCGTTGACGATGCGCTGGCAAGCGGCGAGTTCGGCGTCCTGGCCGGTCACGACGAGCTTGCCCGCCAGCCCTTCCTCGGAGAGCGCCTGGATCGCGCCACCAGCCGTGCCGTCGTTGGACGCGAGGACGGCGTCGATGTCGTGGCCCGCCTGGGTGATCGCCGCGTTCATGATGCGCTTGGCATTTTCCGGCTTCCAGTCGTCGGCCCAATCATCGCGCACCATCTCGATTTTTCCCTCCTTGATCAGGGGTTGGATGATGTTATCCTGGCCTTGCTTGAACAACGCGGCGTTGTTGTCCGTCTTCGATCCGCAGATGCGGACCAGACGGACCTTGCCGCTCGCGGGCATGTGCTCCTTGATGTAGGTGCCCTGCACCTCGCCGACGTGGACGTTGTCGAAGGTCAGGTAGATGTCCACTGGAGCGTTCTTGATGAGCCGGTCGTAGGAGATCACCGGGATGTTTGCCTGGTGAGCCATGTTCACCGCCTTGGCCATCACCTCGGCGTTGTGGGGCACGATGACGAGCACCTTCACGCCGCGGCCGATCAACGCCTCGCAATCCTTGATCTGGCGTACGTCGTCGCTGTTGGCGGACTGCACGAGCACATCTCCGCCCAGCTCATTGACTTTCTTGACGAACATATCGCGGTCGCCCTGCCAGCGTTCCTCCTTCAGGGTGTCGAGAGACAGCCCGATCAACGGCTTGTCCGCCGCTTTGGCCTGAAAAGCCGGGACGACCAGGCTGGCCACGCCGAGGGTGAGGATGGTGAGTAATGGGGGGATGGTGGTTTTCATGTGAGTTGTTCTGAGGGGGTTGAGACTAGGCGACGGCTGGATGGTGAAGGGTCGGGCTCGCTCCTTTGTTTCCATTTGGAGACAAAAAGGCGCCAGGGCGAGGAGAAGGGAGAAACACTGCCAAGGGGGGGCGCGACGAACAGGTTGCATAAGACCGCCGTTGGTCCTGCTGGCCCATTGCCGACGCGCCATGGAAGCACAGTCTCCGGGAAAGAGTAAAGTGACTAATTTAACATTTCCTTTGCTTTTTTCGCAGCCCCGCCATTTCCAGGTAGTGGTACGGTTCGGCAAGTTCTCAGCCCCGGCAGGGGCGGAAGAGTGCAGCCCACGGCGTGAGCCGT
>CAXTOX010000179.1:0-1834 GCA_964245885.1 uncultured Chthoniobacterales bacterium
ACGGGAAGTCACGCAGGGAAAGACGGTCTTTTTGTTCGAGGACGAGGGATTGCATAGGAGAGTAAAGGTTCTCGGGGAAGATGGCCGCGGGCGGAGCGTCGCGCAACGGTGCGCCGCCTTTTTCCAGGAGGTTCAATGCACGTCGGGTCCGTTTTGTTCCGGGCGCATTTGGTTTGACCCGGCAGCCTGCTGCCTTTCACAATGGGAGGTCATGGACCTCGGACTCAAGGACAAAGTGGCTGTCGTCACCGGCGGCAGCATCGGCATCGGCCTGGCGGTGGCCGAGGCGCTCGCGGCGGAGGGCGTACACCTTGTGCTGGCGGCGCGAGGTGCGGAGCGCGTCGAGGGCGAGGCGCACCGGGTCGCGGAGCGGTACGGCGTGCGCGCGCTCGGCGTGGCCGCCGACGTGGCGCGGGCGGAAGGATGCGAACGGATCGTGGCGGCGGCGCAGGCGGAGTTCGGCGGCGCGGACCTGCTCATCAACAACGCGGGCACCGGCAGCAACGAGACCATCCTCGAAGCGCCCGACGACAAATGGCAATATTACTGGGACCTGCACGTCATGGCCGCCGTGCGCCTGGCGCGCGGGCTGGTGCCGGCCATGCGCCGGCGCGGGGGCGGCGTCATCCTGCACAACGCCTCGATCTGCGCCAAGCAGCCGCTGTGGTACGAGCCGATCTACAACACGACCAAGGCAGCGTTGATGATGTTCTCCAAGACGCTTTCCACCGAGGTCATCAAGGACCGCATCCGCGTCAACACGGTCAACGCCGGGTTGATCCTCACCCCGGACTGGAAGAACACCGCGCGCAAGCTCACCGCCGACTCGGGCGGCGACTGGGAAGGCTACCTCGCCTCCGTCGCCGACGAACACACGCCTACCAAGCGCTTCGGCACGCCCGAGGAACTGGCGAGCTTCTTTGTGTTCCTGTGTTCGGAGCGGGCCAGCTACTGCGTGGGCTCGACCTACTACGTGGACGGCGGCATGCTCAAGACGGTGTGAGCGAGCCGCTTTCCTTGCGGCGAAGCCCGGCTGCGGGCCGGGCCGGCAGATGGCCGTTCCGAAGCGTGCTATCCTGCTGGCTCGATGACCGAGAAAACCCTTCCTGTTCGCTACTATCTGCGTGTTTACGAGCACTCCTTCTTGGGCGAGCTGGTGCTCCACTTCGAGAGCGACATGCCCCTCGGCACGTTCTCGGTCGGCGACCACCTCGATCCCAAAGGGCTTTTTGTGGGCGAGCATTACCCCTTCGAGCACACGAACAACTGGCTCAAGATTACGGCCGTAGTACACCGGCTCTGGCAGGCTCAGGAGACGCGGATCAACCACCAGATCGGCCTGTGCGTGGAGCAGGTGCCGCGGTTGGATGAACCGAACCCACCCCAGTGGACCTCTTGCTAAAGCGTTTTCCGGTTGCTCGTAAAGTTTTCAGCCCCGGCAGGGGCTGGGAGGACTCCACACGCAAACGAAAAACGCTGTTGGTTGTTAACCCGTGCCACCCGGCAGGATGCCAGCTTGGGGCAGCGCACGAGCGTCCGCCTATCGGCTTTTGATGGAATCAGATAATTCTTAGCCGATCATAGACGAAAGGAGAAAAGCTGTCATGTTTGTTACGAAGCTGTCATAATCCTCGCCGATGCCCCCCGTGCTCCCCCCTTCTTCCTTGAAGTACCGTCGTGTCCTCGATGAACTTCGCAACCAGATCACGCGCGGCGACTACGTCCACGGTGCCAAACTGCCCAGCGAGGCTGACCTCGTAAAACTTTTTGGCACCTCGCGCATCACCGTGGGCCGTGCGGTGCGCGAACTGCGCGAGTTGGGGCTGGTCGAACG
>CAXTOX010000179.1:1844-5712 GCA_964245885.1 uncultured Chthoniobacterales bacterium
CCGGGCCGGTTCGGGCACCTATGTCCGTCTGGCCGCGCCGCCGGACTCCGCCCGGGAGGCGGAACCCGTTTCCCGCCGGCTTTTGTTTGGCCTGTTGATCCCCGACCTGGGCGACACCGAGATCTTCGACCCGATTTGCCGTGGCATGGCGGTCGCTCCGCAGGCGGGCCGCTTCGAACTGCTGTGGGGAAACGCGCCCTCGGCCAAGCTCGATCTCGCCGCCCGCGAGGAACAGGTCTGGCAGGCCTGTCGGCGGTTCATCGAACGGAAGGTGGACGGCGTGTTTTTCGCGCCGTTCGGGCTGGTCAAGACCAGTGCGCAAACCAACGCCCGGCTGTTGGCGGCGCTGGACGCGGCGGGGATCCCCGTCGTGCTGCTCGACCGCGACATTTTTCCTCATCCCCGGCGCTCGCCGCACGATCTCGTCGGCCTGGACAACCGTCACGCGGGCCACCTCGCCACCGAGTACCTCCTGCGGACTGGGCGGCGGCGGGTGACGTTCGTGGCCCGGCCCGACGCCGCCGCGGCGGTCGAAGCGCGCATCGCGGGATACCGCGAGGCGTTGTTCGTCGATGACGTGCAGACCGAACCCGCCCAGGTGTACCGCCTCGACCCGGCGGACGTGGGCGCGGTCGGGCAAATGCTGGAGGCCGTCCATCCAGAAGCGTTGGTTTGCGCCAGTGACCGGTTGGCAGGTGAACTCATGCACAGCCTGCTCGCCCTCGGCTGCCGGGTGCCACAGGAGGTGGCGATGGTGGGCATCGACGACGTGCGCTACGCCAGCCTCTTGCCCGTGCCGCTGACGACCGTACACCAACCCTGCCAGGAGATCGGCGGGGCGGCGGTCACCGCGATGTTGGATCGAATCAGCCAGCCCTCGCTGCTGCCGCGCAGCATCCAACTCGAAGGTAGGCTCGTCGTCCGGGCGTCGTGCCGGATGGCGGTGCCTTGAACCGGTTCCCTGCGCGCATCCGCTGGGGATGAGCCGGCCAGCCGGCGGGTGGACAAAAAAACGGCGCCGACAACAAAGTTGTCGGCGCCGGGTGTGGTTAAGGCGAGACGGTTAAACGGCTACCGTCTCCGGGTGATGTTAGCGGTTGATCCGGAAAAGCTCCGGGTGGTCGGAAGGGTTGCGCTCCTCGTGCGGAGCGTTGTTGCCGATCTCGCCACCGGTCCAGCCGCGCGCGTCTTGCGTCGGCTTGACGGATGCCTGGTCTTGCACGACCACGCGGTCCACGTAGGCGAGCTGGCGGGTCTCGGTGGTCTTCTTGTGCCTCTTGGCGGTGGCTTTCGTGCCGGCCTGCGCTAGAGGCGCAACGGCCAAGAGAAGGGCGGCGGTACTCAGAGCGATGTATGTTTTCATGTTTTGTGACTCTCGTCTCAGATTGGCTGTTGTTATGACTGACTGAAACTTGAGTATGACCAATTGTTCCATATCGGATATATCAATGCAAATGAAAATCATGATTTTTTTTGCTTTGGGAGTGTTTTAGCCCGTTGCAATGTGAAAACCGGCGGTGGTTCGCTGTTCTTTGTCGGGAACCTGTTATGTCATTTCCCGGCAGATCGGATCATTTTTGTGCGCCTACCTGCTGATCATGCTCAGAAAGCGACGCAGGATCGGATTCTGGTCACCCTTGCGCCAGGCGGCTCCGACTGTCCAGCCCGCTTCGGGGTCCTCGAGCGGGTGGAAGCGCACCCCGGCCATCGGGGTGACGCCGAACGACTGCGAGAACATCGACAAACCCATCCCCGCGCGCACGAGCGCGAGGGCCGTGGTGGCTTCCGGCACCTCCTGCACGATCCGGGGATGAAACCGGTACTTCGCGCACAGGTTGAGCACGTGCTGGCGCATGCTCGGGGAACGCTCGCGCGAGATCAACACGAAGGGCAGTTCCTTGGCGGCGGCGAGAGAAACGTCGGCCGGCAGGTTCATGGACGATCCGGAAACCAGCATCAGTCGATCCTTGATGACCGGCTGGGTCTCCAGGTCACCACCTTCCACGGGCAGGCGGACGAAGCCGAGGTCGATGCGGTTCGCGCGCAAGCCCTCGATTTGTTCGAGGGTGGACATGTCGCGCAGGGTGATCTCGACCTCGGGCAGGCCCCGGCGCAGGCGCACCAGCAGGCGCGGCACGATTTCGAGCGTGTGAAAGCCGAAGCCGATGCGCAGGCGACCGATTTCTCCGTGCGCCGCCCGCCGGGCGAGCGCCAGCAGCTTGTCGCCGTCGGCCACCAGGGCACTCGCTCCGCGTAGGAACTGCCGGCCGATGGAAGTCAGTTGCGCGCCGTGCCGCCCGCGCGTGAGCAACTGGCCACCGATCTCTTCCTCCAACCGGTGGATCTGCTTGGTCAACGCCGGCTGGCTGAGGTGCAGCAGCCGGGCGGCCCGGCCGAAGTTCAGCTGCTCGGCGAGCATGAGAAAGGAGCGCAGGGCGGACAATTCCATTCCGGCAGGTTATCGAACCGATAAGAAGATGTCATTAGAAGAATGGTTGCCGGTCTGCCACCGTGCGGCATGAACCACGACGAAGTCATGGGGAGCACACTGATGCGGGCGGGCGCTTTTTTATCCCGGTCACCGGGTCGGCCGGTGCGGATCAGGGAAGCCGCCTCCGTGCTCTTTCTGGTGGACGGGATGACCTTCGGCACCTGGGCGGCGCTGATCCCGTCTTTCCAGCAAAAGCTCGGTCTCTCCACCGGGCAACTGAGCGGCGTGCTGGTCGGGCTGGTCGTCGGCGCGATGGGTTCCATGCCGTTGGCCGGAAGGCTGGTCGCCCGGCACGGCAGCCACCGGGTGGGGTCCGCGGCAGGGATCGCTTTTCCCGGCGCGCTGTTGGCCTTGCTGCTGGCGCCGAACCTCGGCTGGCTCGTCGCGGCCGGGGCGTTGTTCGGCGCGTGCAAAGGCTTTCTCGACGTGGCGGTTTCGGCGCAGGGGATCGCCGTCGAAAACGCCCTCGGCAAGCCGGTCGTTTCTTCTTTCAACGGGTTCTGGAGTTCCGGGGGACTCCTGGCGGCAGCTTTGACCAGCTTCGCCTTGCACCTCGGCGTACCCACCTCGCAGTTCGTGGGCCTGATGGCGGTGCTGCTCGCGGTGACGGTGCTGGCCGTCGGGAGGTCTCTCTTGGCGGATGACCCCGCCGTCCCGCCCCGGGAAGCGGCGGCGGGGTTTTCTCTGCCGGACCGTCGCTTGCTGTGGCTCGGAGCTTTGGCTTTTCTGGCGTTGTTCAGCGAGGGCGTGCTGCTGGACTGGAGCGCGGCCTACGCGCACGTCGTGGCGCACGTCTCGCTGGCCACGGCCCCGGTCGCGTTCGCCGCTTTTTCGATCTCCATGGCGGCCGGCCGATTCTCGGGCGACTGGCTGACGGCGCGCCGGGGCACGGGCGTGGTCCTGGGCGGCAGCGCGCTGTTGCTGGTTCTCGGCACGGCACTCGCGGCCCTGGTACACGTCTGGCCGGTGATCTTGGTGGGGTTCATGCTGATCGGCCTGGGGATTGCCAACCTGGTGCCGACGATCTTCCGGGCGGCGGGCCGGGTCCACGCGGGCGGGGCGGGGCCGGGGGTGGCGATGGTGAGCACGCTGGGTTACACCGGCTTTCTGTGTGGTCCGCCCACCGTGGGTTTTGTGGCCGTGCTCGCGGGATTGCCGACGGCGTTTTGCCTCTTGATCGCCGCCGGATTGATCCTCGCCGCGACGGGGAAAACGGTGCTGGCCGCGGCTTCCCCGAACCACCAGACCGCTTCCCGATGAAATCTCGCCTGGCAATCATCGACCTGGACGACACCCTGTTGGGTGAGGACAAGCGGATCAGCCCCGCGAACCTGGAGGCGCTGGGGCGTCTGCGCGCGGCGGGCTACGAGATCGTCG
>CAXTOX010000179.1:5722-6564 GCA_964245885.1 uncultured Chthoniobacterales bacterium
GTACGTGCATCCGGTGGCAGCGGTTGTGACCGGCTACGAGATCGTCGTCGCGTCGGGGTCGTAAGCGCGACGCGCGTTTCTGATCCGAATTAAGCAGCGTCTCGCCACAATCTCCGATCCGAATTTTTCCACATCCTATGACCGAGCTGATGACCAAACAGGAACTGACTGCCGCCGTCCTCACCGCCAAGGCTAAGAAAAGACTCACCTGGGCCGCCATCGCGCGGGCCGCCGGGTTGTCGGAGGTTTACGCGACCAGCGCCTGCTTGGGCGAAAACGCCTTGGAAGCTCCCGAGGCCGAAAAGGTCGCGGCTTTGCTGGAGTTGCCCGAGGGGGCGGTGGAGGCCTTCGGCGAGTGGTGCAACAAGGGCGAGGCCGCGCCCACGATCCCCAAGGAGCCGCTGCAGTACCGGCTTCAAGAGATCATCTATGTCTACGGACCGACGATCAAGGCGCTGGTGGAGGAGAAGTTCGGCGCAGGCATCATGAGCGCCATCGACTTCACCATGGACATCGACAAGGTGCCCGATCCGAAGGGCGACCGGGTCAAGATCACGATGAACGGCAAGTTCCTCGTCTATAAGAAATGGTAGTTTTCCCGCTACACTTTTGTCCGACGCTATGGTTCGTTTGGGGGGATGAAGGCTCGGGTCTACGCCGCTGATTTGAGTGACCGCGAGTGGAAGAAGTTGCCGCGGGACGAAAACCCGTCCCAAGATCAACGGGTCAAACCCGGGGTGCCTACCCTGTTTTTCACGTTGGAGCCTATCCGCGTATCCCAAGCGCATTTTCTGCCGCCCCTGCCGGGGCTGTGGGAGAGGGCCGTTTTCTCCCGGGGCTCA
>CAXTOX010000180.1:0-6493 GCA_964245885.1 uncultured Chthoniobacterales bacterium
ACGGGCGAGGGGACGCTGTTCTACCCGGACTCGCTGGTCGGCACGGACTCGCACACGACGATGATCAACGGCCTCGGCATCGTGGGCTGGGGCGTCGGCGGCATCGAGGCGGAAGCGGGGATGCTCGGCCAGCCGGTGTATTTCCTGACGCCGGAGGTGGTCGGCGTCCATCTGAGCGGGGCGTTGCGCGAGGGCGTGACGGCCACGGACCTCGCGCTGCACATCACCCAGATGCTGCGCAAAGCGAAGGTCGTCGGCAAATTCGTCGAATTCTACGGTCCCGGCGCGGCGAGCCTGCCGCTGACCGACCGCGCCACCGTGGCCAACATGGCCCCGGAATACGGCGCGACGATGGGATATTTCCCGGTGGACGCCGAAAGCGTCAACTACCTGCGGTTCACCGGCCGCACGGAGGAACAGTGCGCGGCGTTCGAGGCGTATTTCCGCGCGCAGGGGATGTTCGGGATGCCGGATCGGGGCGAGATCGACTATAGCGTGGATCTCGCGCTCAATCTCGAAGAGGTCCGGCCCAGCGTCGCCGGACCCAAACGTCCGCAGGATCGGCTTGACCTGCCCGACCTCGGCGAGGCATTCCGTCAGTTGATGGAACGTACCCCCGCCGACGGCGGCTACGGCAAGAACGTCGCCAGTTTGCGGGAACGCTTCCCGGTCCACCTCGATGCCGACGCGAAGCCCACGGTCCCGGCCGTGGTGTCCGCCAGCAGCGCCGCGGCGACCGACAGCAAGGCCGGCATGGTCGTGGACGGCGGCAAGCTGCTCGGCGAGACGGTGGGGCATGCCGAGATGATCACCAACCGGCCGACGGCCACCCCAGTGGCGTTGCTCGAAGAGGCGCACGAGCCGGAGTTTAACCAGGGCGACACCCGCATCGGCCACGGCAGCGTACTCATCGCGTCGATCACCAGTTGCACGAACACCTCGAATCCCAGCGTGATGCTCGGGGCGGGCTTGCTGGCAAAGAAGGCGGTCGAGCGCGGTTTGAAGGTCGATCCGGCGGTGAAAACCTCCCTCGCTCCCGGCTCGCGCGTGGTGACCGATTATTTGGAAAAGAGCGGGTTGCAGCCCTACCTCGACCAGCTCGGCTTCCAGATCGTCGGCTACGGCTGCGCGACGTGCATCGGCAACTCCGGCCCGCTGCACCCCAAAATCGAGGAAGCCATTACGGAGCATGACCTCGTCGCCGCATCGGTGCTGAGCGGCAACCGCAACTTCGAGGCGCGCGTCCACCAGAACATCAAGGCGAATTTCCTCATGTCGCCTCCGCTCGTGGTCGCCTTCGCGCTCGCGGGACGCGTCGACCTCGACCTGTCCACCGATCCCATCGGCAAGGACAAGGATGGAGCGGATGTATACCTGCGCGACATCTGGCCGACCCTGCACGAAGTCCGGCAGGCGATGGCCACCGCGCTCAAGCCGGAGGTGTTCCGCCGGCTTTATTCCGACTTCGCCGAGCAAAATCCAAAGTGGAACGAAATTCCCTCGACCGTGGGCGGCGTCTACGCTTGGGACGAGGAGAGCGACTACATCCAGGAGCCGCCGTTCTTCCTCGATTTCTCGATGAACACTGGCAACATCGGAGAGATCAAGAGAGCGCGCGCGTTGGGCATCTTCGGCGACTCGGTGACAACCGACCACATCTCGCCCGCAGGGGCGATCAAGGCGAGTTCACCGGCGGGTCAGTACCTCGTCGCACGCGGCGTCGAGCCGAAGGATTTCAATTCGTACGGCAGCCGCCGCGGCAACGACCGCGTGATGACACGCGGAACGTTCGCCAACGTCCGCATCAAAAACCTGATGGTTCCCGGCGTGGAGGGTGGCGTGACGAAGCACCATCCGGACGGTACGGTGATGCCGATTTACAACGCGAGCATCAGCTACCAGCATGACAATGTGCCGCTAGTGATCTTCGCCGGCCAGGAATACGGCACCGGCTCCAGCCGCGACTGGGCGGCGAAAGGCACGCGCCTGCTCGGCGTGAAGGCGGTGGTCGCGGTGAGCTTCGAGCGCATCCACCGGTCCAACCTCGTCGGCATGGGCGTGCTGCCGCTCCAGTTCCTGGAGGGCACGACCGCGCAAACGTTGCGGCTGGACGGCTCGGAGACTTTCGACTTGATCGGGTTGGGGGATGATACTTACCCAGGCCAGATGCTCACGTTGGTCATTCAACGGGCGGATGGCACGAGCGAGGAGGTCACGTTGCGCTCACGCATCGACACGGCCATCGAGGTGGACTACTTCCGGCACGGCGGTATTCTGCCGTACGTGCTGCGGGAGCTGATGGCACCCCCGGCCGCGTAGCATCGTCCAAGGTAGGGTTGCCTCTCCGAGGCAATCCTGTTTCAGATTGGATGAACGTGCCCTTGGCCAGGCATGCTTGCCGGAGAACCAGGATTGCCTCGGAGAGGCAACCCTACCTTGGACAATCGCCGGTGGCGAGCTACCAAAGCCGTCGCCCCGAAAAAATCAGGAACCCGAAGCACACCGCCTGGAACGTGCACGCCGCTCCGGCAATCTGCCACGGCAGCGAGTCACCCCACAGCCGTGCCGGTGCGTCCGGCTTGGGCCGGTTCCAGCGCACGAACAAATCGTGGGCCGTGATCAGGCACGCATGGTAGACGCCGTAGACAACATAGTGCGCCGCGGTGCCGTGCCAGAACCCCATCACCCCGAAGGTCAGGAAGTTGGCGATGTAGGCCGGGGTGTATTTGCTGCGGAACCACTTCTTCTTCATCGCGAGAAGCAAAAACCGCATGTAGATGAAGTCGCGAAACCAAAACGACAGCGAGATGTGCCAGCGCGTCCAGAACTCCTTGATGTTGCGCGAGACGAACGGGAGGTTGAAGTTCTCCGGCACCCGGTAGCCCAGCAGGTACGCAAAACCAACCGCGAACGCGCTGTACCCCGCGAAATCGAAGAACAGGTAAAAACTGTACGCGTACATGTACGACACCGTATGTCCCAGCGTCGGGACGTCAGGCACCTTCGTCATCCAATAGAGGCTGATCAGATACGCAAACACAAATTTGTACAGGAACCCGGTAGAAATCCGGTGGATGCCCGCGTCGAGGTCCTGCCAGAACGCCGTGCGGTCGTCAGGCCTTGTCCAGTCACCGGAGAACCTCCGGTAGCGGTCGATGGGACCGGACGACACCGTCGGGAAAAACAGCAGGAACGCGGTGAAACGCCCCGGCGTCAGCGACGTGATCAGTCCGTCATGGATACCGATGAGCACGTCCACCGCCCGCAGGGTGGCGTACGACAGACCAAGGAACTCCACGAGGCCCGCCGCGCCCAGCGTGCCGCCGGATGATACGTTCACCGGTAGAAACTTTGCAACGAGTAGCGGCGTGGCCGCCAACAGGATTGCCAGCCAACCCGGCCAACGCGCCTTCGTGCGTCGACGGCAATACAGCAGCGCCGCCGCCAGCACGTATTGCGCGGCCGTGAAGACCATCACCACCCAAATTTGCCGCACGGCGGGCGGCGACTTCTCGAACCCGCCGGAGTATTGCACCGCGAGCATCAACGCGACGGCGGCGAGTGTCCACGTCTGACGCAACCAGGCGGGCACCCGGGGCAGCAGCGCACGCGCGAGGACAATCGGCAGGAGGACGTAAAGACCCGCGAGGCCGAAGTAGAGAAAACTGGCGTACGGCGTCACGGCGTGAAGTGCCCGCCGTTGGAGGCGAGTTCGCCCAGTCGCCGTCGGTCGGCCTTGCCGTTGGTCGTCAGCGGCAGGAAGGGGCGCAGGTAAATCTTGCGCGGCAGCATGTAGGCCGGCAGGCGTTCGGCCAGTTCGGCGCGGTAGTGGTCGGTGGCCGCAGTGGTCTCGGCCGGCGTCTCGGGGCAGGGGCCGTCCGGCACGACGAACGCCACTAGGAACTGCACCGCGCCTGCCTTGACCACCGGCACGACGGCGCACTCGCGCACGTCGGGAAAGGCGAGGAAGTTTTCCTCGATGTCAGCGAGTTCGATGCGGTAGCCATGGACTTTGACCTGGCTGTCTTGTCGTCCCTCGAAGTACAGCCATTCGCCGCGCCGGACCCCGCAATCGCCGGTCCGATAGGCGCAGTTCCCGTTCTGGTCGAAAAATGCGCTGGCCGTCAGGTCGGGCCGGCCCAGGTAGCCGGGACTCACGTTGGGACCGGCGATGATGATTTCGCCGCGCTCGCCGTCCGGCGGCGTGCTGCCGTCGTCGTGCTGGAGAAAAACCTCCGTCCCGGGCATCGCGCGGCCGATGGGCAACGCGCCGCCTTGCGCGAGGACCTCGCGCGTGATGAGCACCGAGGTCGCGGCGACGGTGGCTTCCGTCGGGCCGTAGGTGTTCCATATTTCCGCCGAGGCGAAACGATCCATCAGCCGCCCGGCGGTGTCGGGCAGGAGCGGTTCGCCGCAGAAGAGAAAACGCCGCAGGGCCGGGAGGCGTGCGGCGGCGAAGGTGCGTTCGGCCAGGCAGAGTTGCGCGAAGGATGGCGTCGAGACCCAGACGCTCGGATTTGCCTCCGTCAGCGAGCGGAACAAGCTCTTGAAGTCCGCGACCTCACGCCGCGTGATGCTGTAGAGCGTCCCGCCGGTCGTCAGGCTGAGATATAAATCCATCACCGAGAGGTCGAAGGAAAACGGGGCCTGGTTGAGAAACGTCTCGCCGCCCTCGCGTAATCTTTGCTCGCCCAGCATCCAGTTCAGAAACGCATCCAGACAGCGCACCGTGATGACCACGCCCTTTGGCTCGCCCGTGCTGCCGGACGTGAAAATCGTGTATACGCTCGTGTCGGGCCGCAGGGCGGCGAACTCCGCCTCAGCGGGCGGCAGATCGGCGACAAGCTCCGGCGTCAACGTCAGCGCAGCGCCGGAGATGCGCTCGACCTCGTGGACACGGTGCGGCGGCAGGCTGTCGTCCACCGGGATGTAGGAACGTCCGCTGCCGAGCACGCCGAGAAAGGCGGCGATCATTTCCGGTTCCTTGTGGCCAAGCACGACGACCGGCGACGCGTCCTCCAGCAGACGTGCGCGCAAGTACGCCGTCACGGTCCGCGCACGGGTCAGGAGTTCGCGGTAGGTCAGCGAAAGCGTCGCGGTGCGGCCAGGGGAGGCGGATCGGTGAGCGATCCGCTTCGGGAACTGTTGCTCCCACCATTGCAACCGCTCGAACAACTGCGAAAACGCCGGCACCATCTCTCAGAATCCCTGGTAAACGAACGGCGCGGTCACGAAGTCCCCCCGCCCGTAGATCAGCAGCAGCGCCACGATGATCGCCAGATAGTAGAAAAAGTAGACGAGGGCGCGCACCCGTGTTCCGCCGGGCAGATGGAAGAACGACTCCAAGGAACGAACCGCCGGTTTTGCCTTGGACGCCGGGGCAGGTACGCTCATTTGGCGGCGACGCGGCGTTCGATGTCGGCGGCGATCTTGGCGGGCGTGGCCCACTCTTCGCGCTCGAACTCGGCCGGGGAAATCTCGATGCCAAATTCCTCCGAGAGCCGTGCGATCAGCGTGACGATGCCGAGCGAGTCGAGCAGTCCCGTGTCGAACAAAGACAGCTCCGGCTCCGAACGCACGCGTTCGCTCTCGGTGACTTCGGCGAGGATGCCGATGGTTCTGTCCGCCGTGGTACTCATGGGAAACACTTACCGCCCCCTGCGCCAAAGACAAGCCCGGGTGTGGCGTTGATTACCGCGCCGCGATTTTTGCGCGGAGACTTTGCGATCAATTCGTCTGACAGGGCGGTGTATTCGGCCGGATCCATCGGCAGCGCCACCGTCTTCTCGCGGGCGGAAGAAAGGATCATGGCGTTGGCGAGTTCGGCCGAGTGGAGGCCCTCCTGGGCCGGGGCGAGCAGCGGCGCGCCCGTGATGATGGCGGCCACGAAGTTGGCCAGACCGCGTTGTGCTGGCCACCGGGTCCCTCGTTCGGCGGCAGCC
Organism: uncultured Chthoniobacterales bacterium; assembly: GCA_964245885.1. Classification (GTDB taxonomy): domain Bacteria; phylum Verrucomicrobiota; class Verrucomicrobiia; order Chthoniobacterales; family SZAS-18; genus CAHJWO01. The sequence continues at coordinate 5,943 of CAXTOX010000180.1, forward strand.
GCACCTCCCAGGCTTCCGGGCGCGCGAAGGCCTGGCTCGTGCGCCGGCTGAACTCGCCCGCGGCTTCCGCGTTGTGCCAGTAGCGCAAGGCCCCGCCTTCCAGGACCACGCGGCCGCGCTCGTGCGAGAAGTACGGGGTGGTGATCAACACCGCGTCCACCCGCCCGCTCCCCAGCAACGCCGCCGCGTCCGGGTAGCCGGGTGTCAACGGAAAACCTGCCAGCGCGGTTCCAGATACGTCACAGACCGCTCCCAGTTCGCAGCCGGCGATTCTACCGGCGAGGAATTTCGCGGGCGTGGTGTCCGCCCATGCCACCCACGCCGATGACGCCGAGCCGGACTTTATTCGTCATTGTGAGTAGGCTCCTTCGCCGCAGGCGTCGTCAACCAAGGTAGGGATGCCTCTCCGGGGCAGTCCCTGATTTTTCTGGAAAGCGTGATGTGGCGGTGACGGTCAGCCAAAGGATTCTAGTAATACTTCGTCAGGTGCTCTGAACATGGCAGAGTTTCACGGCTTCTCCTCGGAGAGAGCACCGCGAAACAGGCAAAAT
>CAXTOX010000181.1:0-6314 GCA_964245885.1 uncultured Chthoniobacterales bacterium
GGAAGCGTTCCACGCGGTCGTCCCACTCGGCGTGGTCCATCCAGGATTTCCCACGCGGGGGCGGGTGGAGGATCAAGGTGCCTCGGTCGTAGGAGAGCGTGGGCGTGCGGGCCATGAAGAGCCGGGCACGTTAGCGCGGTTCGCCCCGGATTCCAACTTTCGGGTCCAGGTCCAGCCAGACCGCCTGTCGGGCAATGGGAAAGCGGGCGTGCTGGAAATCCTCCCAGCCGGCGGCGCGCGCGACGCCCGCGAGTTCCTCGTGGCTGAAGGCCCGCCGCACCGACAGGCGGGCGTCGAATTTCGTCATCGGCTCGCGGTACAATACGGCCGTCATCAGCCACACGCCGGCGGCGGCCGTCCAGCCGCGTTCCAGGTCGGCGACCACGACGCCCAGGCGGGCCAGTTCACGGCAGCGGCGCAGGACTCTGACCGCGTCTGCCTCGCTGAAGTGGTGCAGCGCCAGCGAGCAGAACACGAAGTCGTACGCCCCCGCCTCCCCGGCGACCTGGAGCGCGTCGCCCTCGCGGTAGGTGATTTCTGGATGACCCGCGCTGAGTCGCCGGGCGATTGCCAACGTGGACGCCTGGTAGTCCACCGCCTCGATCCGCAGGCTGACCCTGTGGGCACGCGCCCAGTCCACCATCAGCCGGGGGATGTCACCCGAGGCCGTACACAGGTCGAGCACGCGATAACTTTCGCCCGGCCGGAACCACCGCCGCAGGAAGCCGCGGATCAACCGGTGGCTGCCGAAATGCCGGTTGATGCCGACGAGGTTGGCGAGGTCGACTTCCAGCTCGGGCGTGACGGGCTGCGGCCGATCCATCAACTCGGGCTGCGCCGGGTCAAACTCGCGCGGGAACATGGGCAACGTTTCCGCTCAGGCCAACGCGAGCAGGGCGAGCATCCGCCCCGTGCGGCCTTTTTCGCGCCGGTAGGAATAATAGTGTTCCGGGTCAGCGGCCGTGCACGTCCCGCAGTCTTCCACCCGGCCAACCCCGGCGGCGCGGCATTGCCGCACGATCTCCGCCGCAAAGTCGGTCTCGTACCACGGCGGCCGGATGCACGGACCCAACTGCGCGACCACGTCCTCCGGCCGGCTGCCGAAACGCTCCGCCATCGTGCGCACGGCCACGGCGGCGATGCCTCCTTCCGTGCCCTTGCGTCCCGAGTGGACGAGGCCGATCACCCGGCGAACCGAATCGACCAAGTACAGCGCCCCACAATCGGCGACGTAGATGCCCAGGCACACGTCGCAGCGGTCGGTGACGAGGCCGTCCACGCCAGAGATCGGTCCGTCAGGCAACGAACTCCCCGCCGTGACGACGGCCACAGAGTTGCCGTGCACCTGCTCGGCGGTGACGAAGCTGCCTCCGTCCACCCCGAGAGCACTCCGCGCCCGCCGGTGGTAGTCGTCGAGGCGCGCCAACGCCGCGGCGCGGTCGGCGTCCACGTCCACGCCGGCCACCCGGCCCACGAAACCGTGCCGGACCGGCAACGCCCGCAAGGCCGCGAACTGCTCGACGGGTGCCGCGACGGTCTCGGTGTTCATGCCGCGGGGCCGCCCCGGTTCAGCGATCCTCCAGCAGGTGATCGCGCTCGCCAAGCGGCTTGTGCGCCGGCTTGTCGCCGTTGCCGCCCTTGGCGTTGCTCTTGCGGTTGCCGTTGAGGTCGGTGTCGCCGGTGGTGCTGTCGTTCGCAGAAGCGTTGATCTTCGGCTGGAGCGGCTTGCCGCTGCCGCGCACCTTGTTGTCAGGGGTCTTGACCGTGCCGAGCGGGAGTTTTTTCTCGTCGGACGCGGCTCCGGTCTGATCCACACCGTTCGGGTAGCGGCGCGAGGACAACGGATCGTTGAACGCCTCGTCGTAGACCGTGCTCGTGCCGGTGACGCGTTCGTAGTTGCTCAGCGTCACGGCGTACTGGAAGCGCGCCTGGAGTTCGGTCGTCTGCGCGGCGAGGAGCTGCTGCTGCGAGGTCAACACGTCGAGCTGCGTGCCCGCGCCAGCCGACAACCGCGCCTGAGACAGCCGCACGGCTTCCTCCGCCTCGCTGACGTTGAGCACCTGGCTGGCGATGAGTTCCTTGTCCTGTTGGAGGGTAAGGTAGTTGTTCTGGATGTCCTGCACGACGGAGTTCACATCGTCGAGGTAGACGATGCGTGCCTCGCGCAGCGCCGCGTTGGCCTGCTTGGTGCGGCCGTAGGTGGCGAGGCCGTCGAAGATGTTCCAGTTGAAGCTCGCGCCGTAGAACCAACCGGTGAGCGTGTGGCCGAGATCATCGCTGACCGTATCGTTGCGCGCCTCGAAGCCGCCCTGGGCCGTCAACACCGGCTGGTAACCGGCGGCGGCGATGCGGATCTGCTCGACCTGGGCGAGGATGTTCAGGCGCTGCTGCTTGAGCAGCGCGCGGTTGGCCTTCCCGGAAGCCACGCCCGCGAACGGATCGAAGTTCTGCGGATGGTAGTCCAGGTTGCCGACGAGCTTGAGCGGCGAGTTTTTCTCCTGGGCCGGGCCGTACTCGATGCCGAGCACGCGGGCGAGGCCGATGTAGCCGAGGCTAAAGGTGTTTTGGGCGTTGATGACGTTGGGCCGCTGGTTGGCGACCGCCACGCTCGCCTGGAGCACGTCGAAGCGCGGCACGGTGCCGGCCTGGAAACGGTTTTGCTGGTCGTTGAGCTGGCTCTGGAGCAGGCGCAGGTTTTCCTGCTGGTTGGCGATGTTCGCCTGGTCGTAGAGCACCGTGTAGAAGTCGGTCTTCACGGTGTTGATCGTCGTGTCCACGGTCTCGCGGAGCGCGTAGTAAGCGGCGTCGCGCAGGAAGCGCTGCTGCCGGATCTGCGGCGGGATGGCGGCGTTGTAGACCGTCTGCTGGATCTCCACCGTGACGGTCCAGGACTTGTCGTTGAGCGTCTGGCTGCTGTTGCCGAAGAGCGAGCTGAAAGGCAGCGTCGTCGTCGTCGTCGGGTTCGTGGAGTTGTTCTGCACGAGGAAGCTCAGGTTGTTGATGTTGGTGCCGGTGCCTGTGCCTGTCCCCGTCCCGGTGCCGGTGCCGGTGCCGGTCGCGCCGGTGCCGAGGCCGAGCAGGGAATTGCCGGTGCCGCCAGCTCCTCCGGAGGAAGACAGCGTGCGGTCCGTCTGGTTGAACGTCCCGCTGGCGACGAGGTGCGGCAGCGCGGCGGCGCGCACCTCGATGAACACCCCCTGGAGCCGCTGGATCTCTTGCAACTGCTGGAGGATCTGCGGGTTGCGGTGCAGCGCGATGTCGATGGCGTCATCCAGCGTGAGGTGGCTGAGGCGGGCCGCCAAGGCCGCGTCGGGCGGCGTGGCCCGGCGGGGAGCCGGGTCGCCGCAACGCGCGGCGGACGGCAACAAACTGGCGGCAACAACGACGGCGGCGGCCGTACGGGCCGCGCCAAAACGGCGGTTCTTCATGACTTGCTCCTGGATGGCTGTGCTTGGACAACACGGTGGACCTTGCGGTAGACCTGTAGCCACGCCCGCTGTTCGGCGGGCGTGAGGTGGGTCATCGTCGTGTTGAGGTTGTGAATCATGTCATTTTTGATGTGGCCGACAAGCTCGGAACCACGCGGGGTGATGCGCACCAGCACTTTGCGCCGGTCGTCGGTCGCGTGGGCGCGCTCGACGTAACCGAGCGATTCGAGCCGGTCCACCAGCCCGGTGGCGGCGGCGGTGGTGTGCCGCATGCGGGCGGCGATCTCGGACATCGTCAGCGCCTCGCCGTGGTTGAGTGCTCCGAGCAGGAAGAACTGGGCGAACGACACGTTGCCGCGGGACAGTTCGCACGACAGGTTCGTCAGGAAACAGCGTTGCAGATACAACAGGATGTCGGCGAGTTCGCCGGTGTCCACGCACGGCGACGGCGGGGCCTGCGAGATCGGTTCGGCTGACGGGCTGCTCTTCAAAATGGTCGGGACGGCCGGATTAGTTAACCGCCCTTATTATCAGTTGCCCTAATGATGTCAAGCGGCTGCGGCGAATCTGACAATTCGCTACGATCCGCCGATTTCCCAAAGATAGGCGTCCACGCGCCCCCCGGCGGGAACGACCGTGCCAGGCTCGACGCGCACCAGCACGCGGCTGCGGCTGAGGGCGAAAAGCGCGTGGGATTCCTGCCGCCCGGCGAGGGCAAAATTTCCCTTGGCGTCGAGCGTGCCGCGCAGGTAATGCGGTCGGTTCCCGCCGTTGACCAGTTCGGCCGCCGCCGTCGCCGGGAACACGGGGAGTCCCAGCGTTTCGTCGGGCGCGCCCGCCATCCGCAGCAGCGCCGGCCGCACGAAGAGCAGGAACGTCACGAACGAGGACACCGGGTTGCCCGGCAGCCCGAAGACGTGGGTGCCGCGTTCGCCTCCGGCGTGTCCGTACAGGAACGGCTTGCCCGGCTGGACGCGTACGCGCCACAGGTCCAGGCTCACTCCGGCGGCGGCGAGGCGTTCCTTGACGAAGTCGCGTTCGCCGACGGAGACCCCGCCCGCGACGACGAGCGCGTCGTGCGCGCGGAGGCCGGCGGCGATCTTGGCGTCGAGGTCGTCGCGGTCGTCGCGGGCGCGTTCTAGGATCGTGACGGCGGCACCGAGGGCGCTCGCCAGCGCGGCGAGCAGGACGCCGTTGCTTTCGTAGATCTCGCCGGGGCCGAGCGGCTCGCCGGGCGGGCGCAGTTCGTCGCCGGTCGCCAGGATGGCCACCCGCGGACGCCGCCGGACCGCGACCGTCGCCAGGCCCTGCGAGGCCAGCAGCCCGAGCCGTCCCGGCGTGAGCCGTTCGCCCGGCGCGAGGATGCGCTGGCCCCGCGCGAGGTCCCCGCCGGCGCGGCGGATGAACTCTCCGGCGGCAACGTCCTCCCGGAGGACGATTTCGTCTCCCGCGCGCTCGACATCCTCCTGCATGACGACCGCGCCGGTGCTCGCCGGGACCGGCGCGCCGGTGAAGATCCGCACCGCTCTGCCGGCTTCGACCCGCAGTCCGCGGTCGGGGCCGGCGGGTTGTTCGCCGCAGACCCGCAACCGCGTGCCGGCGACGAGCGGCGCGGAGCGTTCGTCCATCGCCACGGCGTACCCGTCCATGGCGGAGTTGTCGAACGCCGGCAAGGCGTGCGCGGCGAAGTGTTCGCCGGCCGCAAACCGCCCGAGCGCCTGGAGCAGCGGAGTTTCCTCGCCGTCCAGAGGAAGGACCGACGCAAGGATCTTCCGGCGCGCCTCCTCTTCGGAGAGCATGGTTTCGGGGGGCGGAGGAATCATCGGGTGGGCGGCAGGACCGGGTCAGCGCGAAAATCCGGCGCGCCCACCGGAGGGGACGCTCCGGGCGGGGTGGTTGGCAAAGGACCCTGCGCGTCGGGAACTTTCGTGCGGCCGGGCACCGTGTCGATGAACACCTCGTCGCCGATGCGCGGTTCACCGGCGGCCACGTCCGCCACGACGAAGGGCGGGCGGCGTTCGTGCGACACCCGCAACGTCGCGGTGACGCTCCCTCCCCCGCGGCAAACCAGAGCCTGCCCGTCCGTGAGGGCGGAGACCGGCAGCATGGAGGGCGTCTGCACGAGAACGAAACGCTGCCCGGTGCCGATGACGTGAACGATCCCCAGGCGTTCGGCGGACGGCGTGTTCCCCGCCGACACTTGGGCAGCCGCGTCGGCACCCGCCGCGCCGGTTTTGTTGGCGGCGGTGTTGCCGGGACGACGCAACGAGTACGCGCACCCGGCCAGCAGCAGCAACGCGGCAAAAACGCCCGGCGCACGCGGCCCGCCGCACGATCCGGAAGCGGGCTTCACGACAAAAAGAGCGGGCATGACTGGTTGGACGCCAAATAAGTTCCGGCGAAGGACGCGGTGTCAATGATTCTTATTTGACCGTGCAGCGGACTGTGCGATAGCTTGGAACTTCGCGCTACCGGCAAGGCTGGCGAACACGAAACTGGTGAGGTGGCTGAGTGGTCGAAAGCAGCGCTTTGCTAAAGCGCCGTAGTCCAAAAGGCTACCGAGGGTTCGAATCCCTCCCTCACCGAATCTCTGTAGATCAACCACTTACGACGAATCAGCACCGGTTGTTACAACGAGAGTGACAACAAATTCTGGTTCCATTAGATGGTTGGACTACTGCTCCTGCGCCCGCCACATTCTCTCCGTCCTTCGTGAGCGGGTGGCAGAAGCACGGATGATGAGTGAACCAACAGATTCAAAAGAGCAAGGGCCAGTGATGGATGTACGCGCTGGGGATGTTGAACCTCCCAGAACCTGTTGAGTTAAACGGCGAGCAGGCGCATCCATGGCGCACCAGAGCCCTGCCTCGGCGCTCCGGACGATTT
>CAXTOX010000182.1:0-6035 GCA_964245885.1 uncultured Chthoniobacterales bacterium
CCTGCGTTTGTTTATCCACGACTACAACCTCTCACTTGCTCCTTAACCACTACCCCTCCGGGCAACCGGACGTTAGTGCCCGATCACCCGGAGGTTGTTGTTTCACCTCAACACCGACCGTGCTGCCGGCCGGAATCTTTTCCCCTCAACGCGTCGCGTCGGAAAACTTGTGCTTGAGACGGTCCCAAGCGTCGCGCGTGGCTGACTTCGCCTTATCCCATTCCAAGCGTGAGGAGCCGCGGTTTTGTGCGTAATCCCATTCGAGGTCTCCCTCCACCGCGCTGTAATCACGTCCCGAATCCGCATGACGCGCAAAGCCTTCGTAGCCGGTGCGGTACGCGGGTGAATAGTCTTCGTAACCATACCCGCTCTCGTGGTAGGGGGCGTTGCGATGGTTGGATTCCCAAAAGGCGTTCTCCTCGGTCGGGTTGATCGATTCGGCGATTCCCTTGCCCGCATACCCGCCGCCGACGGCACCGACGATGCCACCGATGGCCGCACCGACCGGCGCGCCAATCGGCCCACCGATGGCCGCGCCGATGGCAACACCCGTCGCGCTGCCCGCCAGTGCGCCCGCGCCAGTTCCCACCGGGTGCGAACCGGGTTCGCTGGTGATCGGGTCCGGGTTGGTGCTGCGCGCCGCAGCCGCCGTTGCACCGCTCGTGCTCGTGGTGGCAGCGTCATCAAACGACGATCCCGTCGCGTCTGCCGGCACCGGCGAGGCAGTGCCGGTCGAACCGTAGAGATTGGTGGTCCCGAAGCTCCCCGGCGATGCCGCGGAGGGCGAGTAAGTCGAGGTGGAAGAAGAGTCACCCGGCGTCAGGCTGTCCAACGCGCCGCGAACGGCCTCGCCCGCAGTGGGAGCGTGGCCCGCTGCACCGGTCGCCAGGGAGGGAGATTCCTCGGTGCCGACCGTGTCGGTACGAACGGTTCGGCGCAAGCGGCCGGCACCTGCCACGCCGCCGGTGGGTGTGTCGAAGTTCGAACTGCCTTCATCCTGGCCGCTGGCGCTGGTGAGCGAAGACCCGCCGGCCGCCCCGGAGACTTTATCGAAGTCGCTGCTGGTGCTGTCGGACTGGTCGGCGCTGGCGACGTTGTCTTCGCGGCCGAGACCGTAGTAGTGGTAGATCTTTTCTTCCTCTTCCTCGGAAATCTCCGCGTCGGCGGACATGGAAGGCGCTTCCTTCACAAAGAGGCTGGTGTAGGGCAGGCGAACGACGTTCTGGCTCTCGTCGAGTTCCGCCTTCTCGGCCGGGACGACGTGGTTCTGACCGAACAGCCAGCCGGTTTTCACCCCGAGGAATTCCACCGTGCCGGTCGTCGGATCGGACCAGAGGCTGTGCAAAGTCCCGACGCTGTCGCCGTCCTGGTCGATGACCTTGTAGTCGATCATCTGTTCGAGGGAGTCACCCGTGATGTCCTTGAGGGTTTTCATGGCAGTTCTATTTTCAGAGGGATTTGAGAAGGGGATGACCGGCCGGCGGCGATTGCGCCGATGATCCCTAGCATTGACTCGTGCCTCGCCGCGCGGACGGACGTATGGCTGCCCGGACGTGGGAAGACCATGTCGGGACGCCTCGCATTTCCTTGCAAAGCGGGTTCGTTCCGGGTCATGCTCCAGGGGAATGAAGAGGCGTTTTTCGCCGGTTTTCCTGCTGGATTAGGGACTGCCTCGGAGAGTCATCAGGACCTTATCCAAGACGACCAGCCGCAACGGCCTGCTCAGACGCTTTCTTCAGTTCCGCAGGGGCTTGCCCGTCTTGAGCATGTGCCGGATGCGCTCGTGCGTGCCCGGTTGCGCGCAGAGGCCGATGAACACCTCGCGCTCCAGGTCGAGCAGCACGCGCTCGGGCACGCGGCCCGCCCGCGCGCCGGGACCACCGCCGGTGAGGATGCGCGCCAGTTCACCGGCGAGGTGCACGTCGTAGTCCGTCCACTTGAGGTTCGCGCGGTAGCCGTTCGCCTCCTCCATCAACCGCGCGTAACCCGCGTCGCCGAGCACGTCGATCTCGCGCGGCGTGGGCACTTGGTAGCCGGCCGCCGCCAGTCCGAGCAGCGCGTCCTTGGCGTCGCCGAGCAGGCGGCGGCGGTTCATCGTGATGCCGTCGTTGGGGCGCAGGTAGCCGAGGCGTTGCGCCTCCAGCGCCGAACCCGACGTTTGCCCTGAAGTAATAAGCCCGAACGTCTCCCGCAGCGCCAGGTAGAGGTCCGCGCCCGGGGCCAGCCGGGCGTTGGCGCGCGCGAGCATTTCCGTCGTGCCGCCCGCCGAGGGCATGAGGCCGACCTTGAGTTCCACCAGCCCCGTCGAAAGCTCCGCGTCGGCCTGCACGGCGTCGCTGTAGAGCATCGTCTCGCAGCCGCCGCCGAGCGTCATGTGGAAGGGTGCTGCCACCACCGGGAACGGCGCGGCCCGCAGCCGGGTCGTCATCGTCTGAAAATTCTCGATCATCGCCGTGACGGCCCCGACGTTGCCGCCCTCCGCGTCCTTGAGCAGCGCGCCGAGGTCCGCCCCGGCCGAGAACCACCGGCCCTGGCTGCCGATCACGAGGCCCAGGAACCCGCGCGGCACCCGTTCGCACGCTTCCGCCACCGCCGCGAAGGCGTCGGCCCCGAGCGCGTTGGCCTTGCTGTGGAACTCCAGCAGGAGCACGCCGTCGCCGAGGTCCACGAGGCTCGCGCCCTCGCGGCGGCTGACGACGCGCGCGGGTTCCTCGCGCTTGAGGTCGGACAACACGATCAGCCCGGCAGCCGCCTTGCTCTCGGCGGTGCCTTCCGCGCCCGGCGGGTAGAACGGCTTGCCGTCCAGCGCATGCTGGGTCAGCACGACCGGCACGGGGAGGCCGAGCCGGTCAACGGCGTCGGCGACGTTCCTGGCCCCGAGCGCGCCGATGGATTTGAACGGCCCCATTTCCCAGCCGAAGCCCCATTCCAGCGCGTGGTCGATGTCCTGCGCCGTGTTGGCGACGACCCCGAGCTTTTCCGCCGCGAAACGCAGCATCTCGTAGAACGTGCGCCGCGTGAACTCACCCGCCGGCGTATCCAGCGACAGCAGCGCGCGAACGCGTTCGGCGAGCGGCAGCTTCTGGATGGACCCAAATTCGGGTAGGCTGGCGGCGGGCGGGCGTTCGGCGTAGGCGAGGGTGGCCGGGTCGAGGGTCAGGATCGTGCTCGTGCCGTCGGCGTTCCTGCGGCGCTGGTAGTAGCCGCCGCCGGTCTTCTCGCCCTTGCGGCCTTCGGCGAGGAGGCGTTCCATCGTGGGCGGCAGGCGGAAATCGTCGGTCGTGGCGGCGGTCAGGTCGGTGGAGATTAATCCGAGCACGTCGAGGCCCACGGTGTCGGCGAGGCGCAGCGTGCCGCTCTTCGGGCGACCCAGCAGCGGGCCGGTCAGGGCGTCCACGGTGTCGGCGGAGAGTCCCATTTCCTCGGCGACGCGCGCGGTCTGGAGCAGGGAATAGATCCCGATGCGGTTGCCGATGGACCCGGGCACGTCGTTGGCGATCACGATGCCTTTGCCCAGCGCGCGGTCGCCGAACGCGCGCACGGCTTCCAATGCCTCCGGGGCGGTGTCGGCGGTGGGGATGAGTTCCAGGAGATAGAGGTAACGCGGCGGGTTGTAGAAGTGCGCCCCCAGGAACCGGCGGCGGAACCCCTCGCCACGCCCCCGGCTCTGCACAGCCATGGGGATGCCGCTGGAATTGGAGCTGAAAAGCGCGTCGGGCCGGGCGTGCGCCTCGACGAGCGCCCAGAGGTGTTGCTTGGCCTCGGGTTTTTCAACGATGGCCTCGATGATCCAATCGCACTCCGCGAGACGCGGGAGGTGGTCGGCGGTGTTGCCGAGGGTCAGCAGCGCGCGGGTTTTCGCCGGGTCCATGAAGGCCGGCGGACGCGAGCGCAAGGCGCGTTCGAGTCCGGCCTGGACGATGCCGTCGCGCCCGGCGGGGCTGCCATCGCCGGCGGCCGGCTGGTCGAGCAAGAGGGTCGGGATGCCGGCGTTGGTGAGGTGGGCGGCGATGGCCGCGCCCATCGTGCCCGCGCCGATGACGGCGGCGCGACGGATGGCGGGCGGCGGGGGGAAGAGCGGGGAGGACGGCATGGGGTCGGAAACTTGGTGTCGAGAGCCGGGAAAAACAAGCGCGTTGCGGGAGGCGAACCGCGCTTGAAACGAACGGGCAATTTTAACACAGAGACACAGAGACACAGAGATTCACAGAGAGCAGAGCAAGAGAAGGAATGAGGAAGATGGCAGAGGGGTTTTGTTTCCTTCTTCTCCGGCCTCTGTAGCCCTCCGTGTCTCTGTGTCTCTGTGTTAAAATTGCCCGTTCGTTTCAAGAAACGCGTGCAAACGGCCGGCGCACGAACTTCTTGATGCGCTGCGCCAGACCCGTCTGACGCGCCCAGTGGCGCTGGTGCGAGGGACGCAGCATTTGCAGGGCCGCGACCCAGGAGGCCGCCGGCTCGGGCAGCCGGCGCGCGCGGCCGATGCTCAGGCAATCCTCCACCAGGCGGTGAAAGAGCACCGCGGGCGCATACCACTCCTCCCACTGCTGCCGCGCGAGACGGCCCATTTCCGCGGCCTCATGCTCGCGGGCGGCGAGCCGGTCGGGCAGGGAACGCCAATCCGCCTCCGCCACCCGCACGCTGAAACGTTCCCAGCACGGTCCCCCGGGCGCGACCCAGGCGTCCGCCAGGATCACCGGCGCGCGGCCCGCGCGCATCGTCTCGAAAAGCCGGATGCTGCTCGTCCCATACCCGCGCGGACACAGCACGAACCGGCTGGCCCACGTCGTTTCCAGGTAGCGCCGCCGGAACTGGCGGGCATCTTCCGCGGTGCCGTGCCGCCAGACCTGTTCCCCCTCCCGCGATGTGTCCCGGCAGCAGCCGCGCGGATCGTCGAGCCGCCCGAGGTCGGCGCGGATCGGCGCGCTGAAGTACGTGCCGAGGAAACTGTAGAGCCAGCGGCGTTCCGCGTCGCGGTGGTCCTCGTCGAGAAAAGGGTTTTCCTCCGCCTGTAGATAAGCGCCGGAACGCGTGCGGCCGGGATCGTACCACGCGCGTTCCACCGATGGATAAATGCCCGGCAGCAGGGGCACGATCCGGTCGTTGGGATCGTAGAGGTAGCACTTGCGCCGGTGGCGGCGCACCAGCGGATGGCGGAAGAGGGACGGGAAGATCGTCCCCTCGCCCAGGGGCCGCACGAAGAGGATCAGGTCCGCCGCGCCGGGATCGTCCGTGAGGGTGTGCGCGCCGAAACGGTCCGCGCGCTGGCTTTCCCGCAGGCGAAACGACGCGTCGCGGTGCGGCTGCCCGGTGACGGCCGAGACCTCCTCGATGGGGACCAGGTGGACGCGGGCCATACGTCACGACGCCGGGCGTCCGGCCCGCCGGCCGAGCAGACCGCGCACGCCGTGCTTGAGGAAGCCGCCGTAGTGGTAGACCACGCGCATGCCGAGGAATTTTGCCCAACGGTCCACGACCTCCCGCGTCCACGCGGGCCGGGCGGACCGCGCCAGCGGGACCAGGGCCGCGATCTCGCCCATTTCCTGCCAGAACGGACCGTCGAACGGGCTTCGCTCCACCCACGGTTTGGCGTTGACGTAGTGGATGTTTTTGCCGGTGAGCCGCGGGCGGGGATACACGGCGAAGCGGCTCAGCGTCTGCTCGAACAACAGGTTCCAGGCCCGGTCCAGCGGCGTCCAGCGATCCCAGAGCACGGCGTTGAGCACGGATTGATCGTGGAAGTTCAGCCGGTGCGAGAACCGCTCGATGTGCGCCCAGCACGCCCGGGTCACGTCGTGCCGGCGCCAGGCGTCCAGATCGATCCAGAGCAGGCCGCCGTTGAAGTACGGCGCGGACGGCGGGATGCCCAGTTCCTCGCAGGGAATCTGGTCCCAAGGCATCGAGCAGGTGGTGACGCGCCCGTCCCGGACGGCGTGGAGCACCTTGCCCTCCGGCCGGGGCAGGGCCGCCAGTTCGCTCACGTCCCGGCCCACGACGATGTCCGCGTCGATGTACAGGACCCGGTCCACCGTCAGCAG
>CAXTOX010000183.1:0-3792 GCA_964245885.1 uncultured Chthoniobacterales bacterium
CGGTGTACCAGCCGGGGTTTTCGAGGATGTTGCGCTGGATGACGCCGGGCGTCAGCGTGTCGTGGTATCCCTGGCCGATGTAGGAACGGAAAACCTGGTTGCGCGCGGCGATGAAGCGAAGTTCGGCCAACGCTTCGCTCTCACTGAGCGCCATCGGCAGGGCCAGCGGACGGCGCAAGCGGATGTTGCCGGGCACGGCGGCGTCGATGAGGGCGTCGAGCGTGGGATAGCCGACGAGGTCGAGCATCTTCGCGATTTCTTCCTCTGAAGACCCGAGGTGGCGGCGGGCGAAGGTGTCCAGGGGCCGCAACGAATTGGCCTCCGGGTGGCTGACGGCTTCGGCGGTGATCGGCGCGGTGGGCGCGTGGGCCGGGATGGAGGCAGGGGCAGCGGCGAGGTCGAGTTCTGGCGGCATTCCGTAGTTTACCAAACAAATCGGCGAGATGCGAGATGCGAGATGCGGGTCGCCAGCGATGGCATCCTCTATTTGAAGGGCACAGCCAACTTTAACACAGAGACACAGAGGCACGGAGGACCACAGAGGCCGGAAGGGAAAGGAGGTAAGAGGGCAAAACCTCCTGAAAGCCGGAAGACGCGGCGACTCGGGGGGGAAACTTCCTACCTCCCGCCCTTCTTTCCGCTTCCTCCGTTCTCTGTGGCCCTCCGTGCCTCTGTGTCTCTGTGTTAAAGCTACGTGCTCCCCCACCAACGCGCGTGCCACCACCTCGCACTTCGCCCCTCGCCCCTCTGGTACGACGCATGCTTTTCTCTCCTTGCCGAGCCATCAGCCATGATTGATTCCGTGACCGCCGCGGTGGACCACACCGCCACCGAACCGCGCGCCGCCGTGCACCGACGGATCGCCGCGCTGGCGGCCGGCTTGTTCGACGTGCCTGTCGCCGTCGTGCTTGAGCAGGATCATTCTGTCTGGCAAGTAACTGAAAGAAAACAAGATGTGAATGGCAATGCACTCCCGGCTGACCCGCTCGTCACCGAGGCGTTGCACTACGGAAACCTGCTCAACACGGCCCGCGAGGACTTCTTCGTGGTGCCCGACCTCGACGACGACCCGCGGCTCGCCGGGTTCGGCCCACCGGTCGTCGTTGACAGCGACGAGACGCATCTGCGCTTCCTCGCCGCCGTTTTCCTCCACGACCCGCTGCCGGCCGGCCAGCCGCGCGCCCGACCCACGCGCTGCCTCTGCCTGCTCGATTCCCGGCCGCGCCAACTGCGTTCCGAGGACCGCCACCTCCTGGCCGAACTCGTTGGCCTCGCCACCGGAAAAATGCCCGTCGCCAGCCCGGCGGTGCCCGCCCCGCCCACCGCCAAACGCACCGCTCTCCTGCTGCCGCTGGCCGTCGACGCGCCCGGGGCCATCCGCCTGACGACCCACCTGTCCGCCGGCCAGCGCACCGCCGACCTGACGACCATCGACCACGACCCCGCCGTACCGTCCGACACCTCCCACGCGGCCCTCGTCGCCCGCGTGCGCGAACTCACCCGCCTCAACGAGGGCCTGCGCGCCGAACTCGAAGGCCGCCACGACGGCGAGCTTTCCCGCGCCCGTCTGGAACAACTCGTCGAGGCCAGCCCCGATTTCGTCGCGCTGGCCAACCTCGACGGCAAGGTCTACCACCTCAACGAATCCGGCCGCCGCCTCGTCGGGCTCGACGACCTGGAGGACGCCCGCCGGACGCGCATCATCGAGTACCTCATGCGCGAGGACCGCTCGTTCTTCCTGGGCACGGTGGTGCCGACGCTCATGCGCACGGGGCGTTGGGTGGGCGATTCCAGTTTTCGCAACTATAAGTCCGGCGCGTCCATCCCCGTCAACTGGAACCTGTTCCTGCTGCGCGACCCGGCCAGCGGCGAGCCGTCGGGCATGGCGGCGTTCGCGCGCGACGCCACCGAGCGGCAGAAGGCCGAGGCCGCCCTGCGCGAGAGCGAGGGCCGATTCCGCCACCTCGTCGAGCAGGCGGGTGAGGCGATCTTCGTCTACGACCTCGCGGGCCGGCTCATCGACGTGAACCAGGAGGCGTGCGAAAGCCTGGGCTACGCGCGGACGGAGTTGCTGACGATGTCCACGCGCGACATCGACCCCGACGCCGAGAAGACCGCCGACCGCTGGAAAAACATGGTGCCCGGCATCCCGGTCACGCTGGAAGGCACCCTGCGCCGTCACGACGGCACGCAGTTCCCGACCGAGGCGCGCGTGGCCGTCTTCCGCAGCGAGGGTCAGAAGCTCGTGCTCGCGCTGGTGCGCGACATCACCGAGCGCCGCCGCACGCAGGAGAACCTCGAAGTGGCCGTGCGCGAGCGCACCGCCGAGCTGGCCCGCGCCAACGACGACCTGCGCGGCAGCGAGAAGCGTTTCGCCAGCATGACGGCCAACGTGCCGGGCATGGTCTACCAGCTCCTGCTCCACGCCGACGGCACGGCGAACTTCCCCTACGTCAGCGGCGGCTGCCGAGAGCTTTTCAAGCTGGAGCCCCGGCAGATGGAGGCCGACGCCTGCACGCTGCTGGACCTGATCCACCCCGAGGACATCGGCCACTTTCTGAGCACGCTCGACGAGTCCAAGCGCACCGGCACAGCCTGGACCTGGGAGGGCCGCTACGCCGTGCCCGCCGGCCACCCGGACATCCGCTGGCTCCAGGGCGCGGCCCGGCCCGAGCGGCGCGACGGCGGCGACACCCTCTGGGACGGGCTGCTGCTCGACATCACCACGCGCAAGCGCGCCGAACAGGAGATCCAGGACCGCGCCCGGCAGGCCGCGATCGTCGCCGAGCTGGGCCAGAGCGCCCTGGCCAGCCGCGACCACCTGACGCTCACCCAGGCCGCCTGCGAGGCCGTCACGCGCACGCTCGGCGTGGAGTTGGGCGTGGTGACGGAGCTGTCGACCGACGCCACGCAGGCCGTCGTCCGCGCCGGCGTGGGATTCCCCGGAGCCTTGCTCGGCCGCGGCTTCTCGGCCGCGCCGGGGTCGATCTCGGGCTTCACGCTTGCCGCCGGCGCACCCGTGGTGGTGGAGGATCTGCGGTTGGAGAAACGCTTCGATCCGGGCGAAACCCCCTGGCAGGGGGCGGTCAGCAGCCTGAGCGTCACGATCAAGGGCCGTGAACGGCCGCTGGGGACCCTGGGCGTCGCCTCGAAGCAGGTGCGCCCGTTCCCGGCGACCGACGTGGACTTCCTCCAGGCCGTCGCCAATGTCCTCGCCACCGCGATGGACCGCGCCCGCGACGAACAGGCCCTGCGCCAGAGCCAGGCGCGCAACTCCGCCATTCTCGACACGGCGCTGGACAGCATCATCACCATCGACCACGAGGACCGCATCGTGGAGTTCAACAAGGCCACCGAGCAGACCTTCGGCTACGCGCGCGCCGCGCTGTTGGGGAAGCCCTTCAGCACGCTGGTGCCCGGTTCGCCCGACACGGACACCAAGAACATGCGCCAGCGCATCGAGGTGCCCGCCCGGCTGGCCGACGGCACCGAGATGCTCGCGGAACTGGCCGTCACGCGCATCCCGGTCGAGGGGCTGCCGCTGTTCACCGCGTACCTGCGCGACATCTCCGCCCGTCGGCACGCCGAGGACGCCATGAAACGGGCCATGGAAGAGGCCGAGCGCGCGAACAGCGCCAAGAGCGAGTTCCTCTCGCGCATGAGCCACGAACTGCGCACCCCGCTCAACGCGATCCTCGGATTTGGGCAGGTGCTCGGGCTCAGCCAGTTGCAGCAACAGGATGCCCAGTGCGTCGATTACATCCTCAAAGGGGGCCGTCACCTGCTTTCCCT
>CAXTOX010000183.1:3802-5882 GCA_964245885.1 uncultured Chthoniobacterales bacterium
TGCGCACCCCGCTCAACGCCATCCTCGGGTTCGGCCAGCTTTTGCAGATGCAGAAGCTCGCCCCGGCGCAGCACGACCGGATCGGCCACATCGTCCACGCCGGCCGCCACCTGCTTTCCCTCATCAACGAGGTGCTCGACATCGCGCGCATCGAGGCGGGCCGGGTGGAGCTTTCCTTGGAACCCGTGCGCGTGTCGGAGGTCGTCGGCGAGACGCTGGATCTGATCCGCCCGCTGGCCACCGAATGCGGCATCCGCCTGCACGCGGAGGGCGGCGACGGTCCGCTGCACGGCGCGCACGTCCTGGCCGACCGCCAGCGGCTCAAGCAGGTGATGCTCAACCTCCTGTCCAACGCCGTGAAGTACAACCGGCCCGGCGGCGACGTGCGCGTGGAGTGCAGCGAGGGCGACGGCGCGCGGCTGTGCATCCGCGTGGCGGACACGGGCATGGGCATCGCGCCCGAGAACCTGCCGCGGCTGTTCGTCGCGTTCGACCGGCTGGGCGCGGAGCAGTCGGAGGTGCAGGGAACCGGTCTCGGGCTGGCGCTCTCCAAGAGCCTGGTGGAAGCGATGAACGGCGTCGTGAGCGTCGAGAGCCGGCCCGGCGAGGGGACGGCGTTCACGGTCGCGCTGCCCCGCGCGGAGAGCCAGCTCGAACTCGCCGCCCGCCAGCGGCGCGACAAGGCCGCTCTGACCGCGCCGACGCCGGACGGCAGCCCCGCTGCATCGGCGGAAGCCCCTGTGCGGGTCCACCGGGTCCTCTACATCGAGGACAACCTTTCCAACCTCACGCTCATCGAGCACCTGCTCGCCGACCGGGCCGACATCCAGCTCACGACCGCCATGCAGGGCCGCCTCGGGCTGGAACTCGCCCGGCAGCTTCATCCCGATCTCGTGCTGCTCGATCTGCACTTGCCCGACCTGCCCGGTTGGGATGTGCTCGCCGCACTCCAGGCCGACGAGGCCACGCGGGACATCCCCGTCGTGGCCGTCAGCGCCGATGCCACCCCGCGCCAGACCGAACGCCTGCTCAAGCTCGGCGCGCGCGCCTACCTGACCAAGCCGCTCGACCTGGGCCGCTTCCTGAAGATGCTGCGCCAGACCCTCGAACCGGAATCCGTGGCGGCAGGACAGTTTTCCACCGTGCGCGGCACCGATCTTGCAGTGGAAACGGCTTCGGTCTGACAGACGCCCTTCCCGTGAAATTTGTATGACCCAGGAAAACTTGCAGGCCATGCGCATCCTGATCGTGGACGACGAGCCGGTGAACGTCGCCCTGTTGGAGGACATGCTCGGCCTCTCCGAGTTCACGGACTTCGCCAGCACGACCGATCCGCGGCAGGTGCTGTCGCTCTGCCGCTCCCAGCGTCCCGACCTGCTCCTGCTCGACCTGAACATGCCCTTCGTCGACGGCTTCGGCGTGCTGCGCCAGCTTGCCGGAGAGTACCCGGCCGAGGACTGTTTCCCCATTCTCGTGCTGACGGCGGACATTTCCCTGGAGACCAAGCGGCGCGCCCTGTCCGCGGGCGCGACGGATTTCTTGACCAAGCCCTTCGATCCGGTGGAGGTGATCCTGCGCATCAACAACCTCCTGCGCGCCCGGCGTCAGCACGTCCTGATCTCCGATCAAAAGATACTCCTGGAAGAAGCCGTGCGCGAACGCACGCAGGAACTGGAGGACACCCTGACGCGCCTGCGCGACACGCAGAGCCGCATGGTCCAGCAGGAACGCCTCGGCGCTCTGGGCTCGATGACGGCGGGCATCGCCCACGACTTCAACAACGTTCTTTCCCTGATCCTGGGTTACAGCGAGATGTTGCGGCGCAGCCTCGCGCAGCCGGGCGGCGCGGCGACGGCCGACGTGCTGCTGGGCACGGTCATCGACGCGGCGCAAGACGCGGCGCGGATGTTCGTTCGGCTGCGGGAGTTTTACCGGCCGGCCGACCAGGGGCAGCCGCGCAAAATGGTGGAGCTGAACGGGCTCGTCGAGCAGGCGGCCGAACTGACCCGGCCCAAATGGCACGGCCAGGCGCTCGGCCAGGGGGTGACGATCCGGCTGCACATGGAGTTGGAGCCGGAGT
>CAXTOX010000184.1:0-5736 GCA_964245885.1 uncultured Chthoniobacterales bacterium
AAGCACCTGCATCCCGGCCTCGAACGCCGAGGATTCGTCGCCGTGGATGGAATAGCTCAGCCACACGATCATCGGCGAGCGCGCGGCGATGGCGTCAGCCTCCGCTTGCGGACACCGGCGCGGGTCAGCCAGTTTGGCCACGTCGGCCTTGATCGCGTCGAGCCGGGCGAGGTTCTCGGGCGTGGAAACGGCCAGGAGGTAGAGCGGACGGTGTTCGGGCGTTTCGCCGAGGGTCATGATCCGCAGCCGGTCGGTGTGCGGGGCGAGTTCGCGCAGGAAACGCTCGTAGTTGGCGTACGTCGTGTGGAACTCGCCCGGTTGGTAACCCAACAGCGTGGCGGGACGAGGAACGTCCGGCCGGTAGGGTCCGCGCTCGTAGAAGTCGAACGGAGTCTCGTCGGGCTTCAGGTCGGGCGTGCGCGTCTGCGCGTGCAAACCCGCCGCGCAGCAGGCGAGCAGGAACGTCGGGAGAAAGGTGCGGCGGAAAAGGTGGCCCATGCGGCGACGATAGCACAGGTTGGGACAGTTCACGGGTGGACGTGGGTGCGAGATGCGAGATGCGTACCAACGCTAGCGCGGTTTCACCTGAAATGTGGTCACGCGCCGTGTCGCCGTGTCTGATCCGGGAGGAACGCCCCGCTAGCGCAGACACGACAACACAGCGCCGTGACCACATCGGAAAAGCAGTCACCCCTTTGCTGAAACTGCTTTAGCGCGTCGGTGTGGGCGTCGGCGAACTTGCCGCCGGCGGTGGCGGCTGGAAGAGGTGGGCGAGTTCCGGCTCCCAGCTTGCCTCGGCGAAATTTTCCGTTGCCCGCCACCCGTTTTTCCTCTGTAGTGTTTGCCGATGCACCTTGACCTCCGCCCGCGCCCAACCGCCCTCGCTACCGCCTTCCTCCTCCTGTCCGGAGTCAGCGTCCAACCGCTCCCGGCGACCGCGCAGACGCCGGCCGCCCCGTTGGTCATCGGTTCTCCGAACACCGTCACGGCCGACCCGCCGGTCGTTCGCCCGCGCACCCAACCCACGGTTGTTCCGCTCTTCAACGGAGTCACCTTCACGGATTTCAACCCCCGTCCGTTTGCCTACGCGCCCCCGGCAAACCCGCGCGGCCCCTGGGCGAAAATCGTGTTCGTGGCCGATTTTTCGGTGAGCGCCGGCCGGCAGTTCGACCGCACGGCCCAGGTCACCATTGGCAACGTCAACGTTTACTACGGCACGACGGCCGAACCCTCCGCCGCCGTGAGCCCCACCTGGCACGTCGAGCGCGACGTCACCGACGACGCCGTCCTCTTGGCGTCCGCCCAGTCCGGAGCCGTTTACCTGGGCAACCTGGTCAACGGCACCTACACCGGCGTCATCCAGGGCGGCGCCCACCTGGAGTTCTACCCCCCAGGGAACGCCACGCCCGCGCCGCGGGTTCCCGACGTGGTCGTCGGCCTGCCCGCCATGGCGGGCGGGGCGGCGACGCTCCCCTCCGGCGACCAGGAGCTAGCCGAGACGCTCACGTTGCCCCGCAACATCGAGCGGGCCTACCTCGACGTGCTCACCCAGAGCCAAGGGGCGGACGAGTTCTGGTACACCAGCGTGCCCGACGACCTGGCGGCCGAACTGCAGAGCAGCCCCGGCACCGCCTTCCGGGAAGCGGAGATCAGCGTGGACGGCCAGCCGGCCGGGCTCGCGCCGGTGTACCCCTGGATTTACACCGGCGGCATCGATCCTTATCTCTGGCGACCCATCCCCGGCGTGCAGACTCTCAATTTCGTCCCGTTCCGCGTTGACCTGACGCCGTTCGCGGGCTTGCTCAGCAACGGCGCGCCGCACCGGATCGGCCTGCGGGTCGCCGGCGCCGACAACTACTTCCTGGCCACGGCCACCCTCTTTCTCTACCTCGATCGCGCCTCGACCCAAGTGACCGGCGGTCTGACCGTCAACAGTCTCAAGCCGCCGGTGCCCGTGGTGCAAACCAATCTCTCGACGGCGACCGGCTACCCCAACGGCACGGTGTCGGTCACCTCCGCCCGCCGGTTCACCGTCGCCGGGTATGTCCAGACCTCCCACGGACGGGTGGACACGGAAATCCAAGGCGCGGTGAACTTCTCGAACCAACAAAACTTCACCATCTCCGCCACGGAGTACGTGCAGGATATCCGACAGGCGACGACGGTTTCGTTGGTGACCCAGCAGCGGGCGGGCGGGCGGAGGGCAAGCGAGGTGCAGAGCTTTAGCTACCCGCTGACGCTCAAAATTTCGGAGGCCATCCAGCCGGATGGTTCCGCCACGTTGGCCACCACGGTGGCGCAACAGTATCTGACCCAAGATGCGGCTCTCGTCGGCCTACTGCCCTCGCTGCAGACGATCACCAACGAAGTCGACGCGGCCGACACTCTGCAATTAAGCGCCGCCGGGGCGATCACCGGGCACGAGGGCCAGCGCAGCCGCCAGCGCTACTTCCGCTTCGGCACCACGGATGGCGTCTACGTGCGTCAGATCACCGCCGCTGACGACGTGTTGACCGGAGTGTCGCCGCGATGATTTGGCGAGGGTGCGTGAGCCGCCGGACGACCGTCCCCGCGACCCATGAGAAGGTCGAAGCCACCGCCCTAGCCACCGGTGGGGGCAGCCGGAAAGCGGCTTCCTCCCGCCAAGGCAACTACTTCGAGATGACCTCGCCGGTGGCGTAGTCGTAGAAGTAGCGCGTGCCGTCCGTGTTGTAGCGGCCGGGATGGTCGGTCTGGTCCGGGTCCGGGAAGTAGTACAGCACCGTGTTCAAACTATAGTCATACAGGTACGGGAACGCGATCCCACCGGCCGGACTCGTATAGAAGTACGTGCTGCTCGCAAAGTCGTACAGGTAGACCCCGTCAGAGCCGTCGTTGGCTTCGAACACGTACTCGTAGCCCAGGTCGAAGTGGTAGAGGTAGTTCGGGTCGCTCAGGAACGCGTAGTAGCCGAAGAAGTTCCCGGTGGTGAACGCCAGATAATCCACGGCGGCGGCGAGCGCCGCTCCGCCGTCGAAGAACGCCGGGTGCGGCTGCGAAACCGTAAACGCATCGACGGTGCCCTGCGCCGCCGCGCCCCCCGTGGTCAGCGGCAGGTAGAAGCGGCCGTCCGCCCCCAGGAAAAAAGCGGCTTGGGCCGCGCCTCCGTCGGCGTTGACGCCATTCGCGTCGAGCGCGGTGAAGCGGTAGAGGGTGGTCAACACCCCGCCGGGCGTGAGCGAGAACACGGTGCCCGTCCCCCCGCTGCCGCCGGCGTTCGTGGTGCCGTAGAAGCGGCCGTCCCCACCGTCGATCAGCGTGCTGGCCGGGTTGGCACCGTCGGCGTTGTCATTGCTCGCGTCCAGGGCCGAGAAGACGTGCAGCACGGTAAAGGCCCCGCCGGCCGTAACCTTGAAGAGCGTGCCTTGGCCGTTCGCGCCGCCGCTTGCGTTCGAGCCGTAGAACGCGCCGTCGCGCCCCTGGACCAGACCGGCAAAGGCCCCGTTGCCGTCGTTGGTGCCGTCAAACTGGTGCAGCACCGTGTACGTGCTGCCGTCCGGGGTGAGGGAGAAGACCGTGCCGTTGCCCGCGCCGTGATTGTCCGTCGTGCCGTTGTAGGCGGTCGTGCCGTAGAAGTTGCCGTCGCGGCCCACGGTCAGGCCGATCTGAGGCGCGGTGCCGTCGGCCGTTACGAAGCTGTGGAGGGTGGTCAGCGTCCCGCCGGGCGCGAACCGGTAGATCGTCCCCGTGTCGTTGACGCCGCCGCCCGCCGTGACCCCGTAGAAGTTGCCCGCCGCGTCGTCGACGAACCCGCCGACCGGGCCGCGGCCGTCGGTGAGATCGAAGTTGTACAAGGTATTGAGGACCAGGGCCGGCGTCAGCTGGAACAACGTGCCGTAATTGTTCGTGCCGCCCCGGTACGTCGAACCGTAGAGGCTGCCGTCGCTCGTGCGGTACAGGGGGCAGTTCGGATAGTGGCCGTCGGCGGCGGCGAAGCTGTAAACCGTGACGTATTGCCCGGCAGCCGTGATCTCGTAGATCGATCCGTAGCCGTTGATGCCGCCCTGCTGCGTCGTGCCGTAGAAATTGCCGTCGCCGTCCTCGATCAGACTGGCGACCGCATTGGTGGCGCTGCCCGTCTCAGAGGCGGGAAAACTTGCGACTACAGACGGGGTAGCTGTCTGAGCGCGCAAACCGGGTGCCAAGGCGAGCAGCGTCGCGGTCAGGGCGGGTACGAATCGAGGAAGGAGGATTTTCATGGTCAGGTGGTCAGATGAACGGGTTGAAGCTGGACCTAGCAGGTATCAAGCCAGCTTCCCGGGGTGCATGCCTGCGCGGATCGCGTAAAGAGGAAGCCCCAAGCGAATGCCAGCCACCGAACTGTTACCAACACCGACTCCGCGCCGCGCGCACCTCGACCGGCTGCGCAAATACTTGGCGCGCCTGCCATTCCACCAAGCCACCCCGAGAGAAAATCTGACGGCAGGCGCACGGGAGATACGCTGTTTCCATGTGCCGCGGGCGAACAAGCCGTCCAGCCAGAAGCTGACGCCGCCTGACCGCCGACCTTTTCAGGATCACGGTTCGAGCTGGCGACACTCCGCCTCATGCCCAACCAAGACATCGTCGTCATCGGAGCTTCCAGCGGGGGCATCGAGGCGCTCCAGACCCTGGTCGGCGCCCTGCCGGCCCACTTCCCTGCGACGATCTTCGTGGTCGTTCACGTTGGGCCTTATGGTCTGAACATGCTGGACCGCATCCTGGAGAAGGCTGGCAAGCTGCCCGCTTCCAACGCTAACGATTGGGAAAAATTCGAGCGCGGCCACCTCTACGTGGCCCCGGGGGACCATCACCTCTTCCTCGAACCGACCGGCCACATGCGCCTGACGCGCGGGCCGAAGGAAAACCGCACCCGTCCCGCCGTGGACCCGCTTTTCCGCTCGGCGGCGGCGGCCTACGGCCTGCGCGTGGTCGGCGTGGTCCTTTCCGGTTCGCTGGACGACGGCACGGCGGGCCTGTGGGCGATCAAGGAGCGCGGCGGGGTCGCCATCGTGCAGGAACCGGGGGAGGCCCGCGCCCCCGGCATGCCGCGGAACGCGCTCGCCCACGTGGAGGCGGATCATTGGGCGGATCATTGTCTGCCGGTGGAAAAAATCGCGGCGGTGTTGGTCGAGTTGGCCAGCACCCCGACCCAGGAGAAAGGGGCCAGGTTCGTGTCGAGGAGCATGGAAATCGAAGTCAAGATCGCCCGGGAAGACACCGCCTTGGAAAACGGCGTCATGGATTTGGGAGGACCGAGCGTCTACGCCTGTCCCAAGTGCCACGGCGTGCTCCTGCAAATCAGGGAGGGCGGCAACGTGCGCTTCCGCTGCCACACGGGCCACGCCTACTCCCTGGAAGTCCTGCTGGCCGAGTCCAACGAACGCACGGAAGAAACGCTCTGGGGTGCCATTCGCTCCATCGAAGAGACCGTCCTGCTCCTGCAAGGGATGGCCGGGCGCTTGCGGGACCACGCGCACGAGGCGAAAGCAGAAACACTGGAAACCCAGGCCACCGCTACCCTGGCGCGCTCCAGCCTCGTGCGCCAGGCGGTGATGAAGCAGGGGCGTTGAAGCGATTTCCGGCCGCGCGTCAGGTCCCCCGCGGCCCCCGCCGGGGCGGGAGAAGGAGTTCTACACCCGTTCTCAGGATGGTTGAGAATAGGACCGATGGGACGGATGGGACGACACGGCATTTTCCGGTTGCTCGCAGGGCTTG
>CAXTOX010000185.1:0-5628 GCA_964245885.1 uncultured Chthoniobacterales bacterium
TGATTACGAATCAGCTGCACTACCACTGTGCTACGTTGGCGTTCGCTAAAATGCCTTTGTTGCCGACAGCAAAAGGCAAGCCTTTTGTCCAAACAACTAAAACACAACGGAAGGTGGACATACGTCAACTTCCAGCCGCCTTCAAGCCAAAATTCCTGGCTCCGCCCCCGCGGCACGATTTTCTACCTTCCAACCGGAACGTCTATGAGACGTTTGTCCACCCGGTATTTCAGGTGTCACCAACATCGAGTCTTTGTCTCAGCGTTTCGGCCTCTTTCTTACGGGAGGTACGGAGCACGAGCAACACCGAGGCGGAAACCGATCCTCTGTTTCAACGGCTTCCGTGTTCGTGTTCGTGGACGGCAGGATCACCATGGCCGAGGTCATCTTGGCCAGCGCGGGCCGGGAGTTGAAATGGATTTCGCAGACGGCCATCGCAGATGCCGTTTAAAACAAAAGCTCCGCCTGCCCGCCGCCTTTGCCGGGCGGGACCTTCAGGCCGAGCTTGTTGTAAGCCTTGGGCATCGCCACGCGGCCTTGCGGGGTGCGCTTGAGGTAACCCTGCATGATCAGGTACGGCTCGTGGACTTCCTCCAGCGTGCCCGATTCCTCGCCCACGGCCACCGACAGGCTGCTCAACCCCACCGGTCCGCCCGCGAACTTGTGGATGAGCGCCTCGATCACGCGTTTATCCATCTCGTCGAACCCGTCGGCGTCAATGTCGCGCATCGCCAGCGCGGCGTCGGCCACCTCGCGGTTGATCCGGCCATCGGCGCGGACCTGCGCGAAATCGCGCACCCAGCGCAGCAGGTTGTTGGCGATGCGCGGCGTGCCCCGGGCGCGGCTGGCGATCTCGAAGGAGCCGGCGTCGTCAATCTCGATGTCGATCAACCCCGCGCTGCGCGACACGATGGTTGCCAAGTGTTCGGCACTGTAATAGTCCAGCCGGCAATCCATCCCGAAGCGCGAACGCAACGGCGCGGAGACCATGCCCGAACGCGTCGTCGCCCCGATCATGGTGAACTTCGGCAGGTTCAGCCGCACGCTCCGGGCGTTCGGGCCCTGGTCGATGATGATGTCCAGTTTGTAGTCCTCCATCGCGGGGTACAGGTATTCCTCAATCGTCGCCTGGAGACGGTGGATCTCGTCGATGAATAGCACGTCGCCGCGTTCGAGCGTGGTCAACAGCCCGGCGAGGTCGCCCGCCTTTTCGATGACGGGGCCGCTGGTGCTCTTGATGTTCACGCCCATGGACTGCGCGATGATGTAGGCGAGCGTCGTCTTGCCCAGGCCAGGCGGGCCGGAAAGCAGGACGTGCTCCAGCACATCCCCGCGGCCCTTGGCGGCGGCGACGAGAAGTTCGAGGCGTTCGCGCACCTTGTCTTGGCCCGAGAATTCGCTGAACGCCGGCGGGCGCAGGGAGATGTCGAAGGGCGTGTCGGGCGGTTCGGCGTCGTCGAAGGGCTTGTTCATCGGTTCGCAGAGGGACAGTTTAACACAAATTTTACCTGTGTAACCAGCCAAAGCGCCTCCGGATACGGGCGTACGCCGGGTTCGTTTCCCGAATGCCCAACGATCCGGCGGCAGCCGGTTTGGATTTCCTCTTTCAGAGGCCGATGATTTCGTTCATTGTCAAAAAGCTGACCGTTCTGCTTTCCCTCCGCTGCTTATTTATTCATCCTGATGGCTCGTCTTCGTCCCATGCCCGTCGTGCAGTTGCCCACCGATAAGCTGGCTGAGTACGGAAAATCCTGGGATGCCGGCGCTCTTTCCCTGCCGAAAAGCCTAGGCGAAGAAGTCGGCTCTCTCTGCGACCAAGCGGTTGGCAAATCTTTGGCGGAAATGCTTGGTGGGATTTCGGTCGAAAAACCACAGAGCGCCAAATCGTTATTGCCGCCGAAGCCCGACTGCGTGGAAATAGGTCCGACACGCATTATCGGCGGCATTCGACCGCAAAACTTTGATGTGGCTTATCGACCCGATGGTGTGCGGTTCGCGTACGATAGCAAGACTCTTAACAGCCGCAAAAGTCTTGGTAAAAATTACCAGAACATGCTGAATGATCTTGGTACGGAGGCTGCCACGGTCCATACCCGTTTTCCTTCCGCAATCGTAGCATTTATTCTGGCTGTGCCAGAGCCTTGCTTGGCGACGCATCGCTACAACCTGACGGCTGCTTTGACACGCCTCAGCGGACGCATTAGTGCCAACGGCGACCTACACAAAGCGGAAGTGATCGCTCTGGTCTTATGGAATCCCAATGACGGGAGCGTTGATGAATCGTGGCCATCCAAAGAGTCGCGGTTGCGCATCGAAAACTTTTCTGCGCAGGTCACTGCTTGTTACCAAGAGCGATACGCTGGAATGCCGCCGCACAACATGGGCGAGGAGGATGATA
Organism: uncultured Chthoniobacterales bacterium; assembly: GCA_964245885.1. Classification (GTDB taxonomy): domain Bacteria; phylum Verrucomicrobiota; class Verrucomicrobiia; order Chthoniobacterales; family SZAS-18; genus CAHJWO01. The sequence goes on from CAXTOX010000185.1 coordinate 2,399, forward strand.
ATGAAAATGATCAAGCGGACGACTTATAAGAAAGCAACCAAAGCGAGCAAGGCTGCGCCACGCAGTAAAGAGGACGCACAAACAGATTGGCTGTGCGCGACGGTTGTTCCACCCAAGCCGTCCGCAGTCAAAGATGTCAGCCGCTATGCCCGCAATGGCGCGAAAAGTAAAGTGCTCGGTGCGGTTTATACCCCGCCGCGAGTGGCGGATGCGCTCACTCGCTGGGCGGTGCGCGCGGCGACGGACCGTGTGCTTGATCCATCCTGCGGGGAAGGAGTTTTTCTAGCCACGGCTCGCACACGCTTGGCAGATCTTGGCGCTCGGCGACCAGTACCCATCGGTGTGGATATTGACGCTCCAACGGCGCAACAAGTCGGAGCGGTTCATGCGGACTTTTTTGCTTGGCTGCGTGAGGCGCCTCGCTTCGATGTCATTCTCGGTAATCCGCCCTTTATCCGCTCTCATCTTTTCCCCGAGGAAAGTCGTGCCTTGGCATTTCCAGCAATGGAACGGCTTGGTCTCAAGCCCTCCCGACTGATGAGCACTTGGGCGCCTTTTCTAGCCCTGAGTTGTAGTTTGCTGACCCCGGCGACCGGTCGGTTGGCAATGGTCATCCCAGAGGAGTTGTTATCGGTTGGATACGCGAGTGAACTGCGTCGTTGGCTATTACAACGGTTTCGGCGTGTAACCGTTTGTTTTCCAGAAGCGAACATTTTCCCAGAGGTCCAACAAGCGGTCGTCCTGCTGCTCTGCGACCACGAGCAAAATTCGCCCAGTGGTCTTTGCGCCCTGGATTATGCCGATCTGGAGGCCGGGGACTACGACGCGGTCAAGTCTGCTCCGGCCTGGCTTTGGAATCACAAATGGAGTCACCTGTTCCTGCCTGCGGAGCGTTGCCGTCAATTGGGGAACTGGTGGAATGAGTTGGGCTGGGAGCCTATCAGCACGTACGGCCGGGTGGAGGTCGGCATTGTCACGGGCGACAACGATTTTTTTACCATTACCGGCAAGGATGCAGCCCGTTTCGATGCACGCCATCTTGTTCCCATCATCACCAGTGCGCGGGACCTGCAAGGCATCCATTTCGACGCGGAGGACTTCGCCGCCGTGCTGCGCAAGAACCGCCCCGCGTATTTGCTGAACTTGCGCGGCCCTCTCAAAGGATTGGGTGCAGCGGAGCGCTCTCATATCGCCACCGGCGAGCGCGAACACGTCTCGCAACGCTACAAATGCCGAGTGCGGCAGCCTTGGTACGCTGTGCCGGGAGTCCGCTCCTCCGACGCCGTGCTCCTCCGACAGAGTGGCGACATGCCGCGGTTAATCCAACTGGACCAACGTTGCGCGGTCACGGACACCATTCATCGGGTCAACTGGCATGAGCCGCAGCTTGGTCAGCGTCATGCCACCAGTTTCCTGAACACTCTGACGCTCTTGGCCACCGAACTCACTGGCCGCTCCTATGGCGGCGGTGTGCTCGAACTGATGCCAAGCGAGGCCAACGCGCTTCCGATACCGGCACCCGCCGCCAAATTGGACGGGATTTTCGAGAAGGTGGATCAGTTGGTGCGGACTCGAAATTGCGCCGATGCGGTCAGGACTGTGGACGCTGTTACCCTTCCGCGTTGGATGTCATCTGCCGACCGTGAGGACGCGGGCATGATGCTATCCAGGCTGGTAGCAAGACGGAAAGCGCGCGGAGATTGACGGCAGTACGGGAGAGGTGAATCTGACCTCGATGCCGCGATGCCGTTGACACGCGCGCGGGCGCGGGTACGCTCCCAACCCGCATCTGCTCCGAAGGGTCCTCGGCCCTTTTACCATTTAGACAGACCTTCCATGGCCACCAAAACCCAACCCGCCCGCCGTCCTGCCGCCGCGCTCAAAGCCTTGAAAGGCCGCGCCGCCAAGCCCACTCCCGAACCGCGCAATCCCGCCCCGAAAGGCTCTTCGCTCGCCATCAAGGCCCGGGGCAAGCAGCCCGCCGTCGGGCACACGAAGCTCGTCGCGGCTAGGCCGGTGAAGACCGCCCGGCAGGAAGACCGCCCGGCGTTCAAGGTCGCCGCCGCCCGCCGCGCCGCCGTCGCAACCAAGTCGCCCGCGCCTTCCACCAAGCCCAAGGCCGCGCGTTCGCACATGGACAAGGTCAAGACCACCGCGCCCGTCGTGGCCAAGGGCAAGGCCAAGGCCGGCAAGTACGTTTATTATTTCGGCGACGGCGGGGCCGACGGCGACGGTTCCATGAAGCCGCTCCTCGGCGGCAAGGGCGCGAACCTCGCGGAGATGACCCGCATCGGCTTGCCCGTGCCTCCCGGCTTCACGATCACCACGGAAGTCTGCACGTACTTTTACGATAACAAGAAGACGTACCCGCCCGAGCTGGACGCACAGATCGAGAAAGCGCTCGCCAAGATCGAGAAGAGCGTCGGCAAGACCCTCGGCGGCAGCGAAAACCCGCTCCTTTTGTCGGTGCGTTCCGGCGCGCGGGATTCCATGCCCGGCATGATGGACACGATCCTCAACCTCGGCATGAACGACACGACGGTCGAGATCGTCGCCGAGAAGACGGCGAACCCGCGTTTTGCGTACGACAGCTACCGCCGGTTTTTGCAGATGTACGGCGATGTCGTCATGGGCGTGCAGAAGCGGCCGGGCGAGGACCACGAACCCTTTGAGACCGTCATCGAAGAGATCAAGCACGCGGCCGGCGTCGAGTTGGACAGCGAACTTTCGGTCGAAGATTTGAAGAAGCTCGTCCAGGCGTTCAAGGACCTCATCAAAGAGCGCACGGGCAAGAGTTTCCCGCAGGACCCGCGTGAACAGTTGAAGGGTTCGGTCGGGGCGGTGTTCGGCTCGTGGATGAACGACCGCGCCATCGTGTACCGGCGCAAGTACGGCATTCCCGCCGCCTGGGGCACGGCCGTCAACGTGCAGACGATGGTGTTCGGCAACATGGGTGATTCGTCGGCGACGGGCGTGGCGTTCACGCGCGACCCGGCGACGGGCGAGAAGGTGTTCTACGGGGAATATCTGATCAACGCCCAGGGCGAGGATGTGGTCGCCGGCGTGCGCACGCCCGAGCCCGTCGCCCGGCTCGGCGAGCAGATGCCCGCCAGCTACAAGCAGCTCCTGAAGGTCCGCGACACGCTGGAAAAACATTTCCGCGACATGCAGGATTTGGAGTTCACCATCGAGGACGGCCGCCTCTACATCCTCCAGACCCGCAACGGCAA
>CAXTOX010000186.1:0-5519 GCA_964245885.1 uncultured Chthoniobacterales bacterium
GCTTACTTCTCTCACTGCGGCTACTGTAGCTTACCGAAATGATCTATGCTCTAAGCTGGATATTTCACGAACTTCGCGTGTCGTCTGTTTTGTCACCTATTTTGTAACCCGACGCAGCTCAAATGGGATAAACGTGAGAACAGATGAGAGCAATTGTCGCTGTGCTCACAATTCGGAAAGTCACCATTTTGAGCAGGTGAGATAACGTGAGAGCAAAAGGGAAATTTTGCCCCAAACTGGTCCTAAACCAGGCGCTCTACCAAGCTAAGCTACACCCCGAAATTACTACCCCACGGAAATTTAAGCTCCGTGGAGGACGTGTGTGCTGCAACAGATCGTCCGGAGTCACTATGCACGCGTAACGTCCGGCGGCAAGAAGTTCCGTCACGTCGGCAACACGCCGGGTGCTCCCACCAAAAAAATCAGCTAAACGTCAGCTTCTTGACTCCCGCCGCGGCGGCGGCGTTGAGCACGCGCACGATGTACTCCTGCCGGGCCTCGGGCGCGGGGGTGATGATGACCGGATTCTGGTTGCCGAACTCCAGCATGCTCTTGAGCTGGTCGCGCGTCTGCGGCAGGTCCAGGCTCTCCGGCGAATCGTAGGTCGTGCCGTTGATCTGCACCGTGCCATCCGCCGCGATGGCTACGATGATCGGCAAAATCGGGGTGTCGCTTTTGCTCTCCGACGTGTTGCTCGGCAGGTTGATGCTCAGCTCCTTTTCAATCACCTGCGCGCCGGCCGACGCCATGAAAAACAGTATCAGCACGAACACCACGTCCACGATCGGAGCAATCTGAAAACCGATGTCGCCGTCTTCGGAACCTATGGAGTCAGCCATAAAGAAAAAAGGGTTGAGGAGACCGGCCGTCAGCCTACCTCGCCTGGTCCTTGTCGACCACGGAGAACGTCACGTTGCTGATCTTGGCGTTGCCGACCGCGAGCATCACCCCGCGCAAGTACGCGTACTGGGTGCGCTTGTCCGCCCGGATGAGCACCCGCGTCTTCACGTTGGCCTTCACGCGGTCTCGTAGCATCGGCGTCAGGTCGGCCGGGGCGGCGTAATCGTGCCCGCTGACCTCGATGGAACCGACCTCCAGCGCGGACCAGCTCACGTTGATGATCACCTGCCCGTTCACGCCCGTCGCCTTGTCGTTCGCCGACGCGGCGACCGCCAGGGTGATGCTCTGGTCGGAAGACAGTACCTCCGTCGAGCTGATCGACATGAAAAACACGAGGAGCACCAGCAGCACGTCGATCATCGGCGCGATTTGGAACTCCGGGTCTTCCTCCGGCATCGCGCGCACGGCATTCTTCTTGCCGCGGCTCTTGCTCTTGGCGCGTTGCTCACTCATCGGACGGGGGAAAGGCGCAGGGTGCCGGTGGCCGGGGCGCGCTTACGATGCCCAGTCGAGGGTCGCCCCGCAGTGCGGGCACGGGTTCTCGCCGGGGGTGACCGCGCCGTTGCAAACGGGGCAGTTCGTGGTGAGCGCCATCGAGACCCGCCGCGAGAGGGACTCGCCGGCGTCCAGTGTGCCGTCGCCTGCCGAGAAGTTCTCGCCGATCCGTACGCCCTGGAGTTCCTCGAAGGGGATTTCCTCCACCAGCTCGTTGAGCCGGTCCTCGGCGTTGACGATGACGATTTGCGCGCGGTTGCGAAAGATGTAGTACGACACGAATGCCGGGATGGCGATGAAAAGCCCGCTCGCCGTCGCCAGGAGAACTTCGCCGATGCTGCTCGCCAACGCGCGTTGGTCGTTGAGGCCGTTCTGGCCGAGCACGGCGAAGGCGCGCATCATCCCGATGACGGTGCCGAGCAGCCCGATCATAGGTGAGATCACCCCGATGACCGACAGGTAGCTGTTGCGCGTGCGCAGGGCCTGCGCTTCGCGCAGGCCGTGCTCGGCCAGCGCATCGTTGAACACGTCCTTGCCGCGGCCGACCCGCTCCAACCCGGCCTTGAGGGTGTTGGCGAGGTAGTTGCGGTTGGCGTTGCAAATTTCCCAGGCTTCCTGGTAGTTCCCGGCGGAGAGGACCTGCTTGAGCGAATTGTAGAGCGGTGCCGGCGCGAGCCGGTCGTCGCGGAGCGTCAGCATGTTCTGGATGATGAACGTCACCATCGTGATCGACGCCGCGAGGATGCCGAGCCAGATCAGCCGGCCAAGTGGGCCGCTCTCCCAGATCGTTTCAAACACCGTCTTGGTTTTTGGTGCGGCGGGCGTGGGAGCCGCTTCCTGGGCAGAGACTCCATGGCAGAGGAGCAGGAAGACCCCTCCAAAAAGGAGCAGGAACAACAGGAAACGGCGGGTGGACTGGTTCATGGGAAGACAGGAGACTGTCACGGGCTTTCCAAGAAGCACCCGCGACGGGGAAAGCTGCGAAAACTGTCGGGAAAAAGGGGCGGAAGATCAAGCCCCTTCACGGCACGGACAAGCCCTTGTGCGCCGTGCGCAGATCGTCGGCTCCTTTCTGGGCGCGGACGGCCAACGCCGCGTCCTGATAAAAGAGGGTGACGACCCGAAGATAATTCTCCAGCGCGCCCTGGAGATTGTTCTCGCGTTCCTGCAACCGGGCCAGCAGGTAAAACGCCTGCCCGTAGGCCGCACCGTCGCCCGGGGTGGTCTCCGCCGGAGCCTTGAGCGCGGCTTGGGTGATCGTGTCGAGGGCCTGCCGCGCCTGGGAAGCGTTGTTTTTTGCGAAAGCAATCCGGGCCTGCGCGACCCCGAGTTGCAGCTTGTTGCCCGGCGCGTTGGGATAATATCTGCGGTAGTCGTTGAAGGCGGCCTCGGCTTTGGCCACGTCATTTTTTTCCAGGTAGATGCTGCCGAGCGCGGCGAGGGTTTGCTGCGCCCAGTCGAGCGGCAATCCTCGGAATCCTTCCCCGACGGGGCGCAGGTCGGCGAGCGCCTGGTCGTAGTTGCCGGAGTGGTAGGCGACCATGCCCGTCGCGTAGGAAGGCGGGGCCACCGCCTCCACGCGCACAACCTGGGCGAGGGGAACGCTCGTCCGGCCGTTGGGCACCGTGAAGAGGATCGCGTCGCCTTGGATGCCGGTGATCCGGCCTTCCTGCGGCGTCTGGTTGCCCTGGAGGTAGATCTTGGCGGGCAATTCCTGCGCGTGGAGGCCCGGCAGGGAGGCTGCCAGGCACGCGCACAGGAGAAACGTCCACCGGAGGCGGGACGAGGAGGGGAAGGCCTGGGGAGAAACCATTTGCGAGGAAAACAGTCCGGGATCGCCGACGAAAAATCAACGCGGAAACCTCCCTGGGACGAAGGCCGGAGAAACGGCCCGTCTTCTCCTGCCGCCGCGCAATCCGGCTCCCGCCGCCTTTCCACTGGAAAACCTCCCCGCTGCCACTAAAGTGCGGCCATGATGGTGAACCTCATGCGCTCCAACCAGCGCTGGCTGATGATTGTCGTGTCCGTGCTGGTGCTGATTTCGTTTCTCTACTATTTCAGCAACAGCAGTCGGATCGAACGCCTCGGCGGCGACCGTGCTGGCACGATCTACGGCCGGAATCTGACGGTGGCCGAACTCCAGCGCGCCGACCGTCAACTCGTCACGGCGGGCGAACTGGGCCTCTCGCACGTCTACGCGCAGGAGTTCATCCAGGGTGGCCTCAACGACGCGCTCGTGGATCAATACGTGATGCAGCACCAGGCCGACGCGTACGGCATCCTGCCCACCGCCGAGGAGGTGGACGAGGCCGCGCAAAAGATCGTCGCCTTCCGGGGGCCGGACGGGAACTTCGACCCCGCGCGCAAGGACGCCTTCATCGCCGATAAGCTGAACCCGCGCGGCTTCACCGAGGGGCAGGTGGTCGATCTGGTCCGGCGCGACCTGCAATTTGCCAAGCTGCGCCAGATCCTAGATTCGACGGTCGTCGTCACACCGGCGGAGGTGCGCACGCGCTACGAGCTAACCAATGCGCAAACGGAGACCAGCGTGATCCGGTTCAAGAACGCCGACTTCCTGGCCGGCACCGACCCGAACGAGGACGACATTAAAAAAGCCTACGACGCCCAGAAGGACGAGTACCAACAGCCCGAGCGGCGCAAGGTGCAGTACGTGCGCTTCGGCCTCGACGACGAGCAGAAAAAGCTCATCGGCAAGGCACGCATGGACGCGCTGACCCCATTGCGCGACCAAGCCGTCAGCTTCCTGGGAAAACTCAACGACGCGAAGGGCAAGGAAGATTTCGCCGTGCTGGCCAAAGCCGCGAACCTGCCGGTCAAGGAAACTGCGGAGTTCGAGCAGGCGCAGCCGGGACCGGAAGAGTCCGCCATCAACGGGTTCGCGGCGGCGGCTTTCAGACTGACCCCGCAGGACCCTGACAGCGATCCCCCTTTGCGTTCACCGTTGCAAGCCTCGGAAGCGTTCTATGTCCTGCACCTGAGCGGCGTCACGCCTGTCCGCCCGCTGACGCTGGAGGAAGCGCGTCCCAAGATCGTGGCGACGCTGAAGGACGAGCGCGCGCGCGCGGCACTGTCGGCCAAGGCGGAGGAAGTTCGCTCGAAAATCGTGGAAGCCTTGAAGGCCGGGAAGTCCTTCGCCGAAGCGGCCAAGGACGCCGGTCAGACGGCGGACAGTCTGCCCGCCTTTGCCTTGGGCAACCCGCCACCGGATCTCAGGGAAGTGGTCGGCGCGGCGGCGGAACTGCCGGTCGGCGATCTGAGCAAATTCCTGCCGGAAGCGGACGGTGGCGCACTGGTGTACGTGCGCGCCCGCTCGGGGGTGGACGATGCGCAGTTCGAGAAGGTCAAGGACGGACTGACCCTGCGCCTGCGCTATCAGAAGACCGAGGCGGCGTTCGAGGAGTGGCTGCGGTCGAGCAAACAAGCCGCCAACGCCAAGATCACCGCGCAGTTGCGCGGATGAGGCGAGGAACCGCCCGCCATGGACCTGGAAGAAACGTTCGACGAGGGACACGGGCACCTCGCGCTAGGTGAGTTGGACGAAGCGGTCGGCAAGTACCGCGCCTGCATCGAGGAGGACCCGCAGTTTTTCGACGGCTGGCACGCCTTGGGCATGGCGTTGATGAAGCTGGGGCGATATCCCGAGGCCATCGCGGCGGGGCAGCGGGCGGTCGAACTGCGGCCCAACGATCAGTTGGGCTGGTCGAGCCTGTCGCTGTTTTACGTGCGCAACGACCAGATCAAGGAAGCCGAGGCCGCCGGGGCCAAGGCGAGGATTCTCTCTTGGGGCGGCAAGGTCGTGAAGGACGACGGCAGCCGGCCGCTGGACGAATTAATCAAGTAGTCCTAGCGAAAGCACATGCAGCCCGACGCGAAATCGTGCCCTTCGACCCGTCTCCGTCGCGCCCGCTAGGAGCATCGCTTGCAAACGGCGGTAAAGGCGTGCGGAAGCCGCCTGCCTCATCGCGTTTTTCAAAAGGGCGCTCTCGGCTGCCGATCGCATCAACTCCATCCAGCAACTTGATGGCAAGTCGCCAACCACGCAAAACACTCTAGTACTACTCCGTTAGTTGGTTAGAGAGGAGATGCAGGCGGCAGTAAGGGCA
>CAXTOX010000187.1:0-1444 GCA_964245885.1 uncultured Chthoniobacterales bacterium
GCGGGGGCGGCGGGATCATCATGCCGGGCGGCGGGGGCTGCGGGATCATCATGCCGGGCGGCGGGGGTGGTGGCGCGGACAGGCCGGGCGGCAGGGGCGGCGTCAGCAGGTTGCCGGGCGAACTGCCGGGCGCGGGCGCGGGTTTGGTGGCTGCAACCATCTCCCGCAAGTGCTGCACGACCCGTGGCATGATGGACATTGCCTTTTCCTGGCTGAGCTTCGAGAGCTTGCCGGAAATGTCCGGTTCGGTGGCGATCAATTTCTTGCCAAGCGGTGTCTGGTAAAAAGCGGTCAACTCCTTGAGTTCCGTCTCGGTGAAAGCCTGGCTGTACGCCTGGACGAACTCCGGCCGCAACGCTTCCCAGTTGAAATCCTTTTTGATCATGTCGCGGGCTTCGGTCCGCAACTTCTGGGTAAACTCCTTCTGGTCGACCGGCGGACCCGCCTGCTTGGCGGCCTGGTCGCTGATGCGGTCGGTCATCTCGCCCATGCGGGTGACCGTGCTGTTGACGATGTCCTCGGTGCGGCGCGCCTTGAGCAGCTCCTCGGCAGCCTCGCGGCGTTTGGCTTCGTCCGGGGTGTCGGCCCGGAGCAGGGTGGCTCCGCAAGCCAGGCTCAGAGCGAGCGCGGCGGAAGCGGCGAGGAAGGGTAAACGCGGGGTTTTCATGGCAATGGACAAAGACAATCGTACGGCAGATTGGTTCATTGCCAACTGACTTCCGGTGCCGGCCCGCCGGTGAGGGACGCCAACGCCTCTCCCACCAGGAACAGCGACCCGGCGACGAGGATCGGCTCCGGCCACGCGCGCCCTTGCGCCAACGCCGCCGCGACACCTTCCGGCACGGCGCGCGCCGGAATCCCCGGCGCGGCGTGGGCGAGGGTGGCGAGGAGTTCTTCCGGCGCGGCGGTGCGGGGGCTGCGCACGGGCACGGCCAGGAAACGCGCGGCGAGCGGCTCCAGCGCGCGGCAGACGGCGGGCACGTCCTTGTCGCGCAGGATGCCGACGATGATGGTCGCGCGGTGGTGGCCGCCGTATTCCTCGTGCCAGGTGTGCGCGAGGCGGCGGGCAGCGGCAGGGTTGTGCGCGCCGTCGAGGATGATCCGCCCGTTCTCCAGACGCTGGAAGCGCCCCGGCCAGTCGGTCGCGCCCAAGCCGGCGCGGCGGGAGGTGTCGCCGACGTTGATCCCGGCGGCATCGAGAGCGGCGAGGGCAAGGGCGGCGTTGAGGCGCTGGTGGCTGCCGGCCAGCGCCACCGTCCAACCGGACGGCAGCGGTTCGGAGACCACGCGCAACGGCGCGTCCTTCTCCCGCGCGGTCCGCGCGATGACCTCCGCCGCTTCCGGGGCCTGCGGGACCGTCACGACGGGCACGCCGGGCTTGCGGCCGGGCAGCACGATGCCGGGGCGGCGGCGCGGCGCTTCTTCGTCCTCGCCGGGGCGGGTC
>CAXTOX010000187.1:1454-5437 GCA_964245885.1 uncultured Chthoniobacterales bacterium
GGACCGTCACGACGGGCACGCCGGGCTTGATGATCCCGGCCTTTTCGCCCGCGATGGCGGCCAGGGTGTCGCCCAGCCAGGCGGTGTGGTCGAAGTCCACCGACGTGATGACCGACGCCGCCGGGGTGACGGCGTTGGTGGCGTCGAGCCGCCCGCCGAGGCCCGTTTCCAGGACGATGATCTCGGCGCGCCGTCTGCGGAAATAATCCAGTCCCAGCGCGGTGACGTACTCGAAAAACGTTGGCGGCGGCTGCCAGTCAGCGGTCAACTTCCGCAGGTGGGTCAGCCCTTCCGCGACGGCGCTCTCGGGGATGGGATCACCGTCGAAACGGACGCGTTCGCGGAAGGAGACGAGGTGCGGCGAGGTGAAAAGCCCCGTCCGGTAGCCCTCCGCGCGGCAAACGGCGTCGAGCATGGCGCAGACCGAGCCTTTGCCGTTCGTGCCCGCGACGTGGATGATCCGCGCGCCGCCGTCCGCGCCGAACTCCAGCTCGCGCAGGAGCCGCCTGATCGTCTCCAGGCCGAGCTTGATGCCGGTGAGTTGCGTGGCGTAGAGCCAGGCGAGGGCAATGGGATAGTCCATGGTATCAGGGGTTCCGGCGGCCCCGGTCGCGTTTGCCGAGCCGGGATTTGCGTAGGCGCATCTCCCCCCGCATGACGTGGAGCACGAACACGTTCTTACCGTCGTGGCGGTAGAAAACGCGGCAAGGCGGTTCGACGATCTGGCGGTAGCGCGACCGTCGCATCTCGGGTGGGCGGGAACCGCTTTCCGGCTGCTTGGCTAACTGCTCGACGTGTTGAAAAACTCGCTCCACGAGACGCGCCGCCGTCGGGTCCTCCAACGCGATGTAATCGGCGATGGCGTCGAGGTCTTGCAAGGCCGGTTCCGTCCAGATCAGCGCAGCCATCGCGCCATCCGTTTTTTGGCTTCGGCGTGGGTAAGGACGCGGCCTTCTTCCACCGCGCGTTCACCGCGCGCGATGCCCTCCAGAATGCCGAGGCGACGGCTGAGGGAATCGAATGCTTCCACCGCCATGAGATAAGCCGCGGGCTTGCCGTGTTGAGTGATGAGCACGGGTGCCGGGTCGGACTCTAGATCAGCGATGATCTCGGTGGCTTTGCGCTTGAGGGTGGTGACGAGTTCGGTCCGCATCGAGTGCCACTTTAGTGGTATTCGACCCTAGCGCAAGCTTGCCGGGATATTTCACCTCGCCGCGAAGTACCCTAGCAGGTTCGCCAGCGTCGCGCGCATCTTGCGGCGGTCGACGATCATGTCGACCAGGCCGTGCGCCTCCAGGAACTCCGCCGTCTGGAAACCCGGCGGCAGGTCCTGGTGCGTCGTCTCGCGGATCACCCGCGGGCCGGCGAAGCCGATCATCGCCTTCGGCTCGGCCACGATCACGTCGCCCAGCGACGCGAAACTGGCGATGACACCGCCCGTTGTCGGGTTGGTCAACACCGAGAGGAACGGCAGCCGCGCCTGCGCGTGCAGCCCCAGCGCGCCGCTCGTCTTGGCCATCTGCATCAGCGCGAACATCCCCTCGTGCAGCCGCGCGCCGCCCGCCGCCGACACGATGATCACCGGCAGCCCGCGCTCGGTGGCCGTCTCGATGTTGCGCGTGATCTTCTCGCCCGCCACCGAGCCGAGCGTGCCGCCCAGGAAGTTGAAATCCAGTGCCGACACCGCCACCTCGCGCCCCTCGATCCGCCCGAGGCCGCTGACGGCGGAATCCTTCAGGCCCGTGCGCTTTTGGTATTCGGCGAGGCGGTCCTTGTACGCGCTGGTGGCGCGGAAATCGAGGATGTCCACCGGCTCCATGTCGGCGTCGGCCTCCGCGAAGGAACCGGGGTCGAGCAGGTGGCTGAAGCGTTCGCGCACGCTGATGCCGAAATGGTGGTCGCACTTCGGGCACACGTGCTGGTTTTCGGCCAGTTCGAGCTTGTGGATGACCTCGCCGCACTCGGGGCACGCCTGGAAGAGACCGCCGGGGATCTGGAGTTTCTTGTTTTCGCCGCCGCCGGAAATGAAGCTGGGTTTGCGAAAGATGGCCATGGAAGGTAGCCGCAACGTTATAAGCGGGCGGCGGCGGGCGCAAGGTGCCTTGCTGACGGCGCACGGGTGGACCACACCGGCCGGGTCTTCGGAATGGGCATGACGGTGCCGGCTTTTGTTTGGGCCACACCCGGGATGATTTTTCCCGACGGTTGATTCCCACGGAAAAATGACGACCGTTGGTCCCTGTCGACCGCCGTTGTGACCATGTGCTTGCCTTCTTTCTCCGTTGCCGTCCTCGGATCGCTCTGCCTGACATTGGCAGGGTGTAAAAAACAGGCCGCCGCTCCGCCGCCCCCGCCACCCAGCGTGACGGCCGCCTCGCCGGTGGCCAAAAAGATCGTCGAGCATTCCGAGTACACCGGCCGCCTCGCCGCCATCGAGAACGTCGAGGTCCGCCCGCGCGTGAGCGGTTACATCGACAAGATCGCCTTCAAGGACGGCGCGCTGGTCAAAAAGGGCGACCTGCTTTTCGTCATCGACCCGCGTCCCTACCAGGCGGCGCTCGACCAGGCGGCGGGTCAGTTGAAGCAGGCGCAGGCGCAAAAGGAACTCTCCGACCGCAACTTCGCCCGCGCGCAAACGCTCCAGGCCACCAAGGTTTCTTCCAAGGAGGAGTTCGACACGGCGGCCACCGCGCGCAACCAGGGCGACGCGCAGACGGCCTCCGCGCAGGCGGCGGTCGACGCCGCGAAGCTCAACCTGGATTTCACCCGGATCATTTCCCCCATCGACGGCCGCGTCAGCCGCGAGCAGGTCACCGTGGGCAACCTCGTCACGACCGATGTCACGGTGCTCACCAACATCGTCAGCGTCGATCCCATCTACGCCTACGCGGACGTGGACGAGCGCACCGTCATCGCCTACCAGCAGTTGATCAACGAGGGCAAGGTCACGAACGCGCGCGACAACACGATTCAGGTCGCCATCGCGCTGGCGGGGGAACAGGGTTTCCCGCACCAGGGCAGCATCGACTTCGTGGACAACCAGATCAACGCCGCCACCGGCACGCTGTCCATCCGCGGGCAATTTGCCAACCAGGACAACACCTTGCTGGGAGGCATGTTCATCCGGATGCAGATTCCCACCAGCCCGGAGAAGGACGCGCTGCTCATCACCGACCGCGCGGTTGCCTCCGACCAGGGGCAAAAATTCGTCTACGTGCTCGCCGGCGACAAGGTGGACCAGCGTCCCGTCACGCTCGGGCCGTTGATCGACGGTCTGCGCGTCGTGGTCGCGGGGCTTAAACCGGACGACCGGGTCATCATCAACGGCATCATGAAGGTGCGGCCCGGCAGCGCGGTCAAGGCCGAGCAGGGCAAGATGGAGCAATTCGCTTCCGACGAGTTGCAGGTGAAGCCCGTGACCGGCGGCCGGTGAAGGCAGCAGTCAAAAGGCAGCAGGCAGAAGTCCCGAGCAGAAACGTCCCCCTTGAATAGCGTGTTTCTTTTCTTCTCCGTTCTGCTGCGTTCCGGCTTCTATCTCCTCCCTCCGGACTCCGGACTCCTGCCTTCTGCCTTCTGACTCCTGCGTTTCCGTATGAAATTCGCCCACTTCTTCATCCACCGGCCGATTTTCGCCATCGTGCTGTCGCTGGTCCTGCTCATTTTGGGCGGCATCAGCTACACGCAGTTGCCTGTCGCGTCGTTCCCGGAGATCGCGCCGCCGACCGTGGTCGTCACCGCCGTGTATCCCGGCGCGAACCCGCAGACGCTCGCCGACACCGTCGCCACGCCCATCGAGCAGCAGGTCAACGGCGTGGAAAACATGCTCTACATGAGCAGCCAGAGCGCGAGTGACGGCACGATGACGCTGACGATCACCTTCAAGCTCGGCACCAATCTCGACGTGGCGCAGGTGCTGGTGCAAAACCGGGTCGCCATCGCCACGCCGCAGCTCCCGCAGGACGTGCGCAACATCGGCGTGACCG
>CAXTOX010000188.1:0-3345 GCA_964245885.1 uncultured Chthoniobacterales bacterium
GGGACTTCGTGCTGACGGACAAGGAGGTCGAGAACCTGGCCAAATATCTCCAGCTCGGCGGGTGCGTGTGGGGGGATAGTTCGCTGCCGGGCAACCGCTCGCGTTTCGACCTCGCTTTCCGCCGCGAGATGAAGCGCGTGCTGCCCGACCAGGACATCCAGTGGCAGCCGCTGCCGCCCGACCACGATCTCTTCAACAAGAAATACTGGCCCGAGGTCAAGGGCGTGCCGCCGGGGTTGAACTACTACCAGGAGCCGGTCTACGCGCTGAAGAACTTCGGCGAGGTCGTGGTGATCTACACGGCCAACGATTATGGCGACATGTGGCAGGTCGCCCTCGACGAGAAGCTGGACTACGACCTGCGCCACGACGAGTATGGCACCCTCGCCGTCACCAACGGCACCTTTTTCAACAAGCGGGACATTTACTTCCGCAACCTGGGTCTGCCGGAGATGCGTATGAGCTACAAGTTCGGCACGAACATTATCCTCCACCTGCTCACCCGCTGGGAGGACAAGCTGCGCAACGTGCCGACGGGGTTGTAGCAGAACGTTGCCTCTTTGCGCTGGTCCGGGTTAGATTGGCGGCTTGTCTCTTCCTTCCGAAACCCTCCCGCCGCAACTCGACCAATTCGCGACCTACGTCCGCACCAAGCTCGTCGGCGACGAGAAGGGCGAGGCGCAAAATTTCCTCGACCATTTAGTCTGTGTTTGGTAGCCACCTTCAAAGTTGTTGCAGAGATGTCTGCCTAGCAGCGATCAAAAATTCGTGGGCAATTGTGATGGATCAAATTATCATGCGTCGTTTTGGGACGAGTGATGATCGGCGTTGACTCATGCGGCCTGTGCAGAATCCATTTTCCAATCGTCTTAGCAATGAATTAAGACCGGCCGCCACAGGTGTGCCTATGGTGGTCGATCTTTTCGCTGGATGTGGAGGCCTCGCACTAGGCTTTGAAGCAAGCGGATTTGCCACGGTCGGTTTTGAATCTGAAGCTGTGTGTTGTACTACTTACCGGCGGAATCTCCACGGCGAGTGCCATCAGGTTCGATTGACACCAGAAACCAAATTCCCTCCTGCAAACGTCGTGATCGGTGGCCCGCCGTGCCAACCTTTCAGTGTCGGGGGTTTGCAGCAAGGGTTGAACGATGCCCGCGATGGCTTTCCCAGCTTCATTTCCGCCGTTCAACGCCTTCAACCAGAAATATGGATGTTCGAGAATGTGCGCGGGATGCTTTATTCAAATCGCGCATACTTTGAGGAGATTATCGGCGCGCTCAAAGCACTCAATTACATTGTTGAGTATCGGTTGTTGAACGCGGTCAACTACGGGGTCCCGCAAAACCGGGAGCGAATCATTGTGGTCGGTCACCGGGGTAAATTTGCATGGCCCATTCCTGACACAAATAGAGTATCCGTGGCGGACGCATTGGGTGAGATGATGCATGAAGTCCCGCCAGAATCGAAGTTTCTCACGCCAAGCATGGACCTCTATGTGGCAAAATACGAGAAAGCGTCGTTTTGTGTCCGTCCGCGGGATCTTCATCCCGATGCGCCAGCGCGAACTTTGACGTGCCGCAACCTTGCGGGAGCAACTGGCGACATGCACCGCATCCGTCTGCCCGATGGCCGCCGTCGCCGTCTTCTTCTACGTGAAGCTGCCCGGCTCCAAACGTTTCCTGATTGGTTTGTCTTTGAGGGAAGTGAATCGGAAGGCTTCAATCAGATCGGTAATGCGGTCGCTCCTCTGTTCGCCCTTCAACTTGCAAAGTGTATGCGCGATTATCTCAATTCATCCCTTCGCTTCAAACCGGACGAAATCATGCACCACAATCTTCCCGATCAGCTCTCCCTCCCGATTGCATGAGAAAATTGAAGCCGGCGCGTACTCCCGGACAACTGAAAACGCCCGGCAAGACGCCTGCTGTCAACCGGGTGATTAATGAAGCCTTGCGCGTTCTCTCCCGTTTAGGAATTCCCCTTCAAGGAGTTTCCGATCGTAACCGCGCATTAATGGCGATGTGTTTTCTCGCCGTGGCGGATGTTCGCCAAAGCAGCGACTGGTCGCAAGCGAAAGCCCATGATGGCAAGCGCGTTCTGAAATCAAGGGAGATCATCCAGTATTTGAACCAACATTTCGGAGAGAAGATTTCGAGCGGGAGCTATGATGACATTCGCCGCAAGCACCTCGTTCTCCCAGTTGCCGCCGGAATCATTCTCCGCAGCGCCAATGATCCAAACGCTCCCAGAAACAGCCCGACACGTGGGTATGCTTTGGAAACCTCCTATGCATCTGTCATTCAGACCTTCAATTCTAGCGCATGGGAGGTCGCAGTGGAGAACTTGCTCTTGACACGCGAGACGCTAATCGACCAATTGGCAAAAGCGCGTGTGTTAGATTTAGTGCCGATCACTCTGCCAAGCGGCCTTCACCTTGCCTTTAGTCCCGGCGCACATAACCGACTTCATAAGTCGGTCATTGAAGAATTTTTACCCCGCTATGGCTGTGGAGCAGAGGTACTCTATGTGGGTGATGTCTCCGACAAGTACCTTTACCTCGATGA
The DNA here is from genome assembly GCA_964245885.1 of uncultured Chthoniobacterales bacterium. Lineage (GTDB taxonomy): Bacteria > Verrucomicrobiota > Verrucomicrobiia > Chthoniobacterales > SZAS-18 > CAHJWO01. The sequence continues at coordinate 2,565 of CAXTOX010000188.1, forward strand.
CAAACAACTCAAAGCTTTGAAGTTTTTTGAGATTTCGCATGGGGAACTACCCGATATCGTCGCTTATTCATCTGCCAAGAACTGGCTTTACTTGATCGAGGCGGTTCATTCTTTCGGCCCAATTTCTCCCACTCGGCTCCGCGAGCTACAAACGCTTACACGCGAGTGTAGTGCTGAGATTATCTATGTCACAGCTTTTGAAGACCGGACAACCTTTCGCAAGTTTGCCCCACAGATCGCTTGGGAGACCGAAGTTTGGATCGCACAAGACCCCGACCACTTGATCCACTTTGACGGACAACGATTTCTTGGACCATATCCACGCCGGACAAAATAACTCATGATTTGTCATCCGTTAACAAGCTGTTACTGGATTTGAACCCCGCCTGCGCGGCCCACGAGAAGGCGGGCAAACCGGTCACGCCGCCCGGCCTGCCGTTGTTCGTGGCTGCCACGCCGGAAGAACGCGCTACGTCAGCGACGATTGCGTCCGGGTCTGAACCTCCTCCTACGACGTGCCCGGTCAGCGGCACATAGGGGTCGTCTTACGGCTGCCACAATTCGACCGGATTGCCCTCGGGATCGTGCAGACGGGCAAAACGTCCGTGCGGATACGTTTCCGGGTCGACGGTCACGACGATGCCGGCGGCGCGCAGCTGGATCACCATACCGTCGAGGTCGCCCACGCGGAAGTTGATCATCCAATTCTTTCCGGCTTCGCCGAAATACCCGGTATCCTGCTCGAACGGCACAAACGCGGTCGTCCCCGCTTCCTGCTTCC
>CAXTOX010000188.1:3355-5317 GCA_964245885.1 uncultured Chthoniobacterales bacterium
GCTTCCACGGCTCTTGGCCGGAACCCGTTGGGATCGGGTCGATCCCCAGCGTTTCCAGATACCATTTGCTCAATCCTTCCGGGTCCTTCGCGCGAAAGAAAAAACCGCCGATGCCGCTGACACGTTCCATGCGCTCATTCTTCCCGCAAAGCGGTCAGCGAGTCAATCTTTGTCGCGCGGCGCGCGGGCAGATAACTTGCCAGCATCCCCACCCCGCCCAGCCCCAGCGCCACGAGCCCCAGAACTCCCGGGTCCACCGCGCTCACGCCGTAGACGATCCCCGAGAGCAACCGCCCCGCGCCGACCGCCGCCACGAGCCCCAAAGCCAGCCCGACACCGACCAGCCGCGCACTCTGCCCGAGCACGAGCCGCAACACGTTCGCGCGCGACGCGCCTAGGGCGAGCCGGATACCCAGTTCGCGCGTACGCTGCGCCACGCCCAGCGCCATCACGCCGTACAGACCCAGGCTGGCCAGGACCAGCGCCAGCGCGGCGAAGGACGCCAGCAGGATCAGCACCAGCCGCTGCGAAGAGAAGTCCGCCGCGATGTTCTGCTCCATCGTGGCAATGCGCGACACCGGCACGTCCGGGTCCAGCGCCGATACGGCGCGCCGCACGGGCGCGGCCAGTGCGAGCGGATCGCCGCCCGCCGCCCGCACCAGGACCATGCGCCGGTGGGTGACGACCTGTTCCTCGCAGACGTACATGCGCGGCAGGTCCTGCGCGTCCCCTTCCGCGCTCGGCGCTTCGGCGCGCAGGCGGCCGACCACGCCGACCACCGTGAAGGGCGGCGGGTTCGGCCTCGTGCTGATGGGGTCGTCTACCTGCCGGCCGAGCGGGTCCTCCCCGGGAAAAAAACGTTGCGCGAACGCCTCGTCCACCAGGATCGTCTTCGGCGCGTCGGCGCGGTCTTCGGGGCCGAACGCCCGCCCGCGCAGGATCGGCATGCCCATGACCCGGAAAAAATCCGTGCTCGCGAACGTCACCTTCGTCTGCGGTTTCTCGCCCGGCAGCCACGGCGGGGTGCCTGTGAGGTGCACGTCGGTGATGTAGCTATAAACGTCGAACGGCATGTTGTACACCGTCGTCGCCGCCTCGACGCCGGGCAGGGAGCGCACCCTCGCGAGCAGTTCGGCGTAGAACGCGCGCGTCCGTTCGTCGTCGTACCGGGCCTCCGGCAGCGTGGCGGCCACCATCAACATCCCGTCGCGCCGGAAGCCGAACGGCGCGTTCCACGCCCGCCAGAAGCTCTTGAGGGCCAACCCCGCGCCGGCCAGCAGCGCGACGGTCAGGGCCAGTTGGACCACGACCAGCGCCGCCCGCGCCCGGCCCTGGCCCGGACCGCCCGAACTGCCGCGCACGCTGCTCTCGTGCAGCGACGCCGCCAGCGCCGCGGCCCGTGTCACGCGCCACGCGGGCCACGCGCCGACCAACCCTCCGCTGAGCAACGCCGCCGCCGCCGCGAACCCCAGCGATTGCCAATCCATGCGCAGGTCCTCGAAGCGCGGGATGTCCTCCGGACCCACCGCGCGGATGGCGTCCGTCGCCCACAACGCCAGCAGCAGCCCCGCCGCGCCCCCGAGCACGCCCATGAGCGCGCTCTCCGTCAGGAGTTGCCGCACCAGCCGCGCGCGGCTCGCGCCCAGCGCCGCGCGCACGGCGAGTTCGCGCGTGCGACCGGCGGCGCGCGCCATTTGCAGGTTGGCGACGTTCGCGCACGCGATCAGGAGCACGCAGGCCACCGCGCCGAGCAGGAGGTACAGACTCGCGCGATGTTCGCCCACGGATTCGACGATCATACGTTCGGCCTTGATTCGCCAACCCGTGTTCGTATCGGGGTAGCGTTTTTCCAGAGCGAGCGCGAGCGCGTTGAGGTCGTCGCGCGCCTGCGCGGGCGTAACGCCGTTCCGGAGCCGGCCGGCGACGCTGAACCCCGCGTGGAAGCTCCGGCTGGCGTCCTTG
>CAXTOX010000189.1:0-5237 GCA_964245885.1 uncultured Chthoniobacterales bacterium
CAGAGGTCTTCACTCACCATCCTACCATCCAACCAGTTATTCGGATAGGCAGTAAATCAACACGTTGTTTCAAGGGTGCGCGGGATACCGCCGGAAATCGCGCACCGTTTCCCGGATCGCGTCGGGCAAATTCCCCGACGCACGGAACCCCTCCCCGCAAAGCTTGGCGACCGAGGCGACGGAGTGTTGCACGTCGCCGGGTCGGGCAGGCTCGTAGCGGACTTCCGACCGGGAACCGGTCTCCGCGAGGATCGTGCGCACGATCTCGTTGATCGTCGTTTGCCGGCCATACCCGACGTTGTACACGCCCGCCAACCCGGGGGTCGTCGCCGCGAACACGTTGGCCGCCACCACGTCGCGCACATGGATGAAGTCGCGCGTCTGCTCGCCATCGCCGTAAATCGTGATCGGCTGGCCCGCCAACGCCTGCCGCAGGAAGATCGGCAGCGCCGCCGCGTACGCGCTCGCCGGGTCCTGGCGCGGCCCGAACACGTTGAAAAACCGCAGGGAGACGACCTCCAACTCGCGCGCCTCGGTGAACATCGCCCCGTAGTATTCGCCGTCGAGCTTGGTGACTGCGTACGGGCTGCGTGGCGCGGGCGTCATCGTTTCCAGCTTCGGGACGGCCGGGTGGTTGCCGTACACCGACGCCGAACTGGCAAAACAGACTTTCCTCACGCCCGCCGCCGCCGCTTCCTCCAGCACGTGGAGGTAGCCGGTGACGTTGATCGCCACGCACTCCACCGGCCGCCGCAACGATTCCTCGACGCTGACCATCGCCGCGAGGTGGAACACGCAATCCACGTCCTTCACCGCCGCCCGCACCGCCTCGCGGTCGAGCACCGAACCGTCGATCACCTCCGCCTGGAGGCCGGCGAGGTTGGCGCGGCGGCCGGTGCGCAGATCATCGAGGACGCGGATGGGAACCTTCCCCTGGAAGTGCTCGACCAGGTGGCTTCCGATGAAACCCGCGCCGCCGGTCACGAGGACCCGTTTCATGCGCGGAGATCAGCCGGGTAAACACCCGCGCGCACCAAGGCCGCCAGGGACGCGGCCACCACCGGCTTGTCCTCGCGGTACGTGACGCCGAACCACGTCGCGTCCGTCGGCAGGACGCGCACGCGCGCGGCGTCGGCGGCAATCGTCTCCGCGACGGCCACGGGGATGTAATATTCCGTCTTCGGATCGTCGATGTTCGCGCGGAGGAAACGTTCCAGCCCGGTTTCCAGCAGCGGGAACAACGCGGGCGTGAAGCCCCAGAAGTTCATCGACACCGTTTCGGCCCCGGTGAACTCCGCGGACAAACCGTCCGGCCGCGGGCTGCGGATGAGTCCGTCGGGCGAGGAGCGTTCGATCCCGGTGCATTCCTCGACGCGTCGCAGGTCGCCGTGGGCGTCGACGGCGCAGACGCCGCGCGCGACCGACCCGTGTTCGGACAAGGTGCGGTCGAGCTGGTAGCCGACCATCGCGAAGCGGGCGGGTCCGGCGGCGTTCGCGGCGGGCGGGGCGGCGAAGAAATCGGCCAGCGCGCGGTAAGCTCCCGCGCCGTAGAAGTCGTCGGCGTTGATGGCGGCGAAGGACGTTTTCACCTCGTCGCGCGCGCACCAGATCGCGTGGCCGGTGCCCCAGGGTTTTTGCCGGGTCGCGGGCCGGGTGAAGCCGCCCGGCAGCGCTTCCAGTTCCTGGAAAACGTAGCCGACCTCCGTGCGGCCCTCGAACCGGCGTCCGACCGCCTCGCGGAACTGGTCCTGGAAATCGCGCCGGATGACGAACACCACCCGCCCGAACCCTGCGCGCAACGCGTCGAACACGGAATAGTCCAGCAGCGTTTCGCCCGACGGTCCCATCGGGTCGAGTTGCTTGAGGCCGCCGTAACGGCTGCCCATGCCGGCGGCCAGGACGAGCAGGGTGGGTTTCATCGCGCCAACAAAGCCGTAAAACGCCGCCGCCTGCAACCTTTAAGGTAGGGTTGCCTCTCCGAGGCAATCCTGGATTTTCTGGCAAAGGGAATGTTGGATCGAGAACGGCGATTGCCCGATGGAGATCAGGATTGCCTCGGAGAGGCAACCCTACCTTAAACGACGCCGCTGACGCGGCGGGAACAACCCTTAATGCAAGTTATTCGCATTTTCTCTTGCGGACCGTGGGCGGCTCCGCTACTTCATGGGCTTCGCTTCCCGTGAACCGTCCCGCCGCCACGCTCCCGCTCTCCCGCCGCCTCGTCGCGGCGCTGGTGCTGGCGCATCTGCTCGCGCTGCTGGCGCTGGCGGCGTCGCCCCGGCTGCACCATTGGGTGCATCCGGACGAGGAGGACGATGACGGCGACTGCTCCGTCGTGCTCTTCCTGCACGGCGGCTGCAACCACGCGCCCGCGCCCGTCGTCGCACCGGCGTGCGCGGAGGTCTGGCAGACCATCGCCGCCATCGTGGCCGGACCGATCCGCGTTCCCTCCGTGTTCGCGGTCTGCGGTGTGCTGGAACACGCCCCGCCGCGCGCCCGCCGCGCTCCCGTCGTCTCGTCCTCCGCCGTGGCCTGACGGACCCGACCGCTCCTGACGGCGTGCGTCACATCCCACCCGGACCGCCTGCTCCCCTTGCCCTTGCCCGGCGCGCACTCCGCGTGCCCGCAGGGAACCCGCCGGAGCGGCACCCACCTTTCCCTTCGTCGGCGCTTGCCCGCAAACGGCGCACGCCCGGCCAACCTTTGCCTGACCTGCTTTTTCCGACCTCATGAAATTTTCACTCGCCCATTCTTCCTATTTCCTTCGCCGCCGATCGTCGTGCCTGTTGACCGCGCTGGCGGCCACTGCCGGCGCTGGCGCGCTCGTTCACCCGACGGCCCTCCACGCCCAAGTCCGCGACATCGGCACCGGCACCAACCCGGCCGCCGCCAAGCCCGACCACTCGGACCTGCTCGACACCGGCGAGGTCGACACGGTCACCATCGTCGGCTCGCTCGACGAAAAGCGCAACGACATCGTCCCCAACCTCGGCGCGACGAGCTACGGCATCAGCCAGAACCAGATCGCCAACCAGTCCCAGGGCAGCGACGCCTCGTTCAACCAGACCCTCCTGCGGGTCCCCGGGTTCGCGCAGGATTCCTACGGACAACTCCACGTCCGCGGCGAGCACGCCAACTTGCAGTTCCGCATCAACGACGTGCTGCTGCCCGAGGGCATCGCCGGGTTCGGCCAGGAACTCGACACGCGCTTCGTGGACAGCCTCCAGGTCATCACCGGGTCCCTGCCCGCGCAGTACGGCATCAACACGGCGGGCATCATCGACATCCACACCAAGAGCGGCGCGTTCAACAACGGGAACGAGGTCGGCTTCTACGGCGGCAGCTACAACACGTACCGACCCTCGTTTGAGTTGGCGGGCACGCAGGGCAAGTTTTCCTACTTCTTCACGGGCGACTTCCTGGCCAACTCCATCGGCATCGAGAACCCCGACGGCAAGGACTACCCCATCCACGACCACACGCAGCAGTACCACGGCTTCGGCTACCTGCAGTACGTCATCGACAACACCAGCCGCCTGAGCCTGATCCTGAGCGCGTACGACGCGGATTTCCAGATTCCCAACAACCCCGGCCAGGCACCCGCCTTCGGCCTGGCGGGCGTGCCGACCATTCCCGGCAGCGTCACGGACGCGACGCCCTTCGGCGTCAGCCGGTTCTCGTCCACGCACCTGAACGAAAACCAGAACGAGCAAAACGACTACGCCGTGCTGGCCTACCAGAAGTCCGCCGGGAACCTGAACTTCCAGCAGTCGATCTTCATTCGCAACAGCTCGATCCTGTTCACCCCCGACAACGTGGGCGACGCGATCTTCAACGGGGTCACCAGCCGCGACGACCGCTACACGCTCACCGGCGGCGCGGAACTGGACGCCAGCTACCAGCTCACCGCCACCAACACGCTGCGCGGCGGCTACGTGCTGCTCGTTCAGCACGCCAGCAACAACACGGTGACGGGCACGTTCCCGGTCGATGCGGACGGCGTCCAAACCACCAATCTGCTCCAGACCCTCAAGGCCAGCCAAGACAAGACGGGCATGATCTACGGGGTCTACCTCCAGGATGAATGGCACGTGTTCAAGCCGTTGACGATCAACTTCGGCGCGCGTTATGACCGGGTAGATCAGTATGACCACGAAGGGCAGCTCAGCCCGCGCGTCAACGCGGTCTTCCAGCTCAGCGACCGCACGATCTTCCACGCGGGCTACTCGCGGTACTTCACGCCGCCGCCTTTGGAAGCGGTGCAGGAGGCGGGCGTCAACCAGTTCTCGGGCACGACCAACGCCGCGGCCATCGCGTCCGCCAAACCGGACAAGAGCGAACGCGCCAACTACTTCGACCTCGGCGCGACGCAGACGCTTTTCAAGACCTTGCAACTGGGTCTCGACGGCTACTATAAACACGCCGTGCAGCAGATCGACGAGGGGCAGTTCGGCACGGCCATCATCGAAAGCCCGTTCAACTACCGCTACGGCGACGTGTACGGCGTGGAAGGCACGGCGACCTACGTCAACGGCGGGTTCGAGGCGTACGCCAACGCGGCCTATTCCGTGGCGAAAGGCGAGAAGATCGATTCGTCGCAGTTCCTGTTCGACCCGGACGAGTTCGCCTACATCCAGAACCACAAAGTTTTTCTGGATCACGACCAGACCGCGACGATTTCCGCGGGCGTGTCCTACCTTTACAAGCCTTCGGGCACGCGGGTGTACACCGACTTCCTGTTCGGCAGCGGCCTGCGCGACGGCTTCGCCAACCGCGGCCGGCTGCCGATTTACTACACGTTCAACGTGGGGGTCGAGCAAAGCTTCCGGCTTCCGCACGTCGGCCAGGCGCACGCGCGCTTCGACATCGTGAACCTGACCGACCGCGTGTACGAATTGCGCGACGGCTCGGGCATCGGCGTGGGCGCGCCGCAGTTCGGCCAGCGCCGGGGGATCTACGGCGGCATCAGCGTCGACTTCGGCCCGCAGCCGGCGGCGAAGGAGATCGCCCCCGCCCCGAAGTCGGCGAAGTGAGGTTTGCGCGGGCCGGCCGCCGCGAGGCTGCCGGTCGTCCAAGGTAGGGTTGCCTCCTCCGAGACAATCCTAGATTTTCTGGAAGGGGAACGTCAGACCACGGGCACGCTCATCCAAACCAAATCAGGATTGCCTCGGAGAGGCAACCCTACACCCGTTCTCAGGATGGTTGAGAGTAGGACGGATGGGACCGATGGGACGGAT
>CAXTOX010000190.1:0-5153 GCA_964245885.1 uncultured Chthoniobacterales bacterium
AGGCGGACGCCGAAGCCAAGCTCGGTGAGAAGATCACCCAGGCGGTCATCACCGTGCCCGCGTACTTCAACGACTCTCAGCGCAACGCCACCAAGGACGCCGGCAAGATCGCGGGCCTGGAAGTGCTGCGCATCATCAACGAGCCTACGGCGGCGTCACTGGCTTACGGCCTCGACAAGAAGAAGGACGAAAAGATTGCCGTGTACGACCTCGGCGGCGGCACGTTTGACATCAGCGTGCTCGACATCGGCGACGGCGTGTTCGAGGTCCGCGCGACTAACGGCGATACGCACCTCGGCGGCGACGATTGGGACAACAAGATCATCGATTGGGTCATCCGCGAGTTCAAGACCGACAGCGGAATCGATCTGAGCAAGCAGGTAGACGCCATCCAGCGCATCAAGGAAGAGGCCGAAAAGGCCAAGATCGCGCTTTCATCCACGCAAAGCTACGACCTCAACTTGCCGTTCATCACGGCAGACCAGACCGGGCCGAAGCATATCCAGAAGACGATCACCCGCTCCAAACTGGAACAGCTTACCGACGATTTGTTCGCCCGCACCGTCAAGCCGGTGAAGGATTGTCTGCGCGACTCCGAAGTTCCCGCCGACCAGATTGACGAACTCGTGCTCGTCGGCGGCATGACCCGCATGCCAAAGGTCATCGAGACAGCCCGCAGCATCGTCAACAAGGAACCTCACAAGGGCGTGAACCCGGACGAGGTCGTCGCCATTGGCGCAGCCATCCAGGGCGGCGTGCTCAAGGGCGACGTGAAGGACGTGCTCCTGCTCGACGTATCCCCGCTGACACTGGCCATCGAAACGGCCGGCGGCGTGGCGACCCCGATGATCCCGCGCAACACCACGGTGCCCACGCGCAAGTCGCAGATCTTCTCGACCTACAGCGACAATCAGCCCGGCGTGGAGATCAAGGTTCTCCAGGGCGAGCGTCCGCTCTCCCGCGACAACAAGAACCTCGGCACGTTCCATCTTGACGGCATCCCGCCGTCGCCCCGTGGCACGCCGCAGATCGAGGTCACCTTCGACATCGACGCGAACGGCATCCTCAACGTTTCGGCCAAGGACCTCGGCACCGGCAAAGAGCAGAAGATCTCTATCACGGGTTCCAGCGGTCTGACCAAGGACGAGATTGAGCGCATGCGCAAGGAAGCCGAAGCGCACGCCGACGAGGACAACAAGGCCAAGGAATCCATCGAGACCCGCAACCAAGCTGACAACCTCGCCTACCAGTGCGAAAAGCAGCTGAAGGACCTTGGCGACAAGTTGCCGGCCGACAAGAAGATGGGCATTGAGGAAGCCATCGCGAACGTCCGCAAGGCGCTCGAAGGCTCCGATACAGACGCGATCAAGACTGCACGGGAAACGCTCGAAAGCCGCTTCCAGGATGTCAGCGCCGAACTTTACAAGCAAGCGGCGGCAGCGGGTCAACCCCAGCCGGGTGCGGCGGAGGAAGCCGGTGGACCGTCCACGGGCGGCGCGGCTCCAAAGCAGGAAGGCGATGTCGTCGACGCGGAGTTCGAGATGGTTGACGAGGATAAGAAGCAGAAGTAATCGTTTCACCCCTCGTTTTCCTGACCTTAACCACGGTTTATTCTTTCGCCTGACGGCGACGCGTGACGGATGGTCTGTCCGATCATCCGCCTAGTGTCGCCGCCGGGCAAAAACCCCAACAACAAGTAGAAACCAACACAAGTATGGCTATCAAGATGCAACCTCTCGCGGATCGGGTTCTCGTGCACCCCCTCGAAGAGAAAGAACAGCAAAAAGGCGGGATCATCATCCCCGACACCGCTAAGGAAAAGCCCCAGGAGGGTGAAGTCGTCGCGCTCGGCACGGGCAAGACCGATGACAAGGGAGAGAAAGTCGCCTTCACCGTCAAGACCGGCGACCGCGTACTCATCAGCAAGTACGGCGGCACCGAAGTCAAGATTGACGGCGAATCCTACCTGATCATGCGCGAGGATGACATCCTCGGCATCCTCGGTTGATCAACCCATTTACTGCAGAACCTACTACTTACCCAACTTACTATTATGGCAGCCAAACAACTGCAATTTGACGAAAACGCCCGCCATGCGCTCCTGCGCGGCGTGGAAAAACTGGCGCGTGCCGTGAAGGCGACCCTCGGGCCGTCGGGCCGCAACGTGATTCTGGACAAGAAGTTCGGATCGCCCACGATCACCAAGGACGGCGTGACCGTCGCCAAGGAGATCGAACTGGAAGACCCCTACGAGAACATGGGCGCGCAGCTCGTGCGTGAAGTCGCCAGCAAGACTAGCGACATCGCCGGCGACGGCACCACGACGGCGACCGTGCTCGCGGAAGCCATCTACAAGGAAGGTTTGCGCAACGTGACGGCGGGTGCGAACCCGACCTCGCTCCAGCGCGGTATCACCAAGGCCGTCGCGGCCATCACCGACGAACTGGCCCGCATCTCCAAGAAGGTCAGCGACCGCACGGAGATCGCCCAGGTCGCCACCGTGTCCGCCAACTGGGACACCAACATCGGCGAGATCATCGCCGACGCGATGGACAAGGTCGGCAAGGACGGCACCATCACGGTTGAGGAAGCGAAATCCATCGAAACCACGCTCGACGTGGTCGAGGGCATGCAGTTCGACAAGGGTTACCTGTCGCCGTACTTCGTGACTAACGCCGAGAGCATGGAAACGATCCTCGACAGCGCCTACGTGCTCATCCACGAGAAGAAGATCAGCTCCCTCAAGGACTTGCTCCCGCTGCTCGAAAAGGTGGCCAAGAGCGGCAAGCCGCTCCTGATCATCGCCGAGGACGTGGAAGGCGAAGCTCTCGCGACGCTCGTCGTGAACAAGCTCCGTGGCACGCTGCAAGTCGCGGCCGTCAAGGCCCCGGGCTTCGGTGACCGCCGCAAGGCCATGATGGAAGACATCGCCGTCCTCACGGGTGGCCGCTGCCTGACGGAAGACCTCGGTATCAAGCTGGAGAACGTCACGCTCGACGACCTCGGCAAGGCCAAGCGCATCACCATCGACAAGGAAAATACCACCATCGTCGAAGGCGAAGGCACCAACCAGTCGATCCAGGGCCGCGTCGCCCAGCTCCGTCGCCAGATCGACGAGACCACCTCGGACTACGACCGCGAGAAGCTCCAGGAGCGTCTTGCCAAGCTAGCCGGTGGTGTCGCCGTCATCAACGTCGGCGCCGCGACCGAGACCGAGATGAAGGAAAAGAAGGCCCGCGTCGAAGACGCTCTTCACGCGACCCGCGCGGCCGTGGAGGAAGGCATCGTCCCCGGCGGCGGCACGGCCCTCATCCGCGCCCAGAAGGCGCTCGACAGCCTCAAGCTCGAAGGCGATGAGGCGGTGGGTCTCCAGATCATCCGCCGCGCGGTCGAAGCCCCGCTCCGTCAGCTCGCCGACAACGCGGGCCAGGAAGGCGCGTTGATCGTGCAAGAGGTCAAAAGCCGCAGTGGCAACGAGGGCTACAACGTGGCCACCGGCCAATACGTGGACCTCGTGAAGGCTGGCGTCGTCGACCCGACCAAGGTCACCCGCAGTGCGTTGCAAAACGCGGCCTCCATCTCCGGCCTGCTCCTGACGACCGAGGCGGTCATCACCGAGCTGCCCGAGAAGGAGAAGCCCGCGCCCGCCGGTCACCCCGGCGGCGGCATGGGCGGCATGGGCGGCATGGACTACTAAGAAAGTCCATCCCGCACGCTCCCCGCGTCGGCAATCAAAGATTGCAGCAGCCGGATGGTCTTTCGAGGCCATCCGGCTGCTTGTTTTTCGGTCGTAGGGCAGACGCTCCGTCTGCCGCGTACCGGCGCGTGGACAAGGAACAGACGGCAGGAGCGAAGCGCGCAAGAGGGCAGGCAACGTCCCGAAACGCGGCAGGCGGAGCGCCTGCCCTACGACCGGATTGTCACGCCCTTCCTGAAAACGCCCGAGCAAAATGGTGGCTTCACCACGCGATTTTTGTTAAGTTCGCTCCTCCCGAACGACATCCCCGTAAGAGTTATGGCCGTTACCACCGAAAAGGAACTCTCCGCCAACGCGCGTCCCCTCTGGCTGAAGGCCACGAGCGCCATTGAGACGCGCAACTTTGGCTACGCCATCTCTCTGATTCAGGTTGTCCTCAAGGAATCTCCCAATTTCCTGGTGGGCCGGCAGTGGCTGCGACGCGCCGAATTGGCCACGACCAAGGCAAAGAAGGGCTTCATGAGCGGGCTTTCGGGTGGGTCGATCCAGGCGATGAAGTCGCAGGGGTTGATCAAGAAAGACCCGCAGGCGGCGATCCTCGCGGCAGAAGAGATCCTCGAAAAGGAGCCGCACAGCATCCAGGCCAACGCGCTCCTGCGCGACGCGGCGGCGGCGGCGGGCATGATCGAAACGGTCGGGTTCGCGCTGGAGACGATGCGCGACGCCGAGCCGAAGAACGCCAAGATCATGCACGAACTCGCCCGGCATTATTCCGCGAGCGACCAGGCGGAGAGAGCCATCGAGGTTTATAACCAGATCACCGCGACAAATCCGGCGGACATCGAAGCCATCAAGGGCGGCAAGGACGCCGCGGCCCGAGCGTCGATGCGCACCGGCGGTTGGGACCAGATCGGCAAGGACGGCACCAGCTACCGCGACGTGCTCAAGAACAAGGAGGAAGCCGTCCTGCTCGAACAGCAGAGCCGCCTCGTCAAGAGCGAGGACATGGTCGACCAACTGCTGGCGGAAAGTTTCGCCCTCTACAACGAGAATCCGAACAACCTCGACGTGGTCCGCAAGATCGCCGGCTTGTATGAGCAGAAGGATGACTTCGAGAACGCCATCTCCTACTACCGCTGGGCGACCGAACTGACGCAAAACGGCGACCCGGGACTTCTCCGCAAGGTCAATGACCTGACGATGAAGAATCTCGACCGGATGATCGGCGAGCGGGAGCGTTGGCTACAGGAGCACAAGGCCGGCTCCTCAAACGGTGAGACGGACGACGAAACACACGAAACGGCGGTTCGCATCGAAAGCGAATTGGAAAGCTTCCTCCAGCAAAAGGCCGAAATGCAGATCAACACGGCCCGCACCCGCGTGGAGCGCAATCCGACCGATCTCAACTTCCGCTACGAACTCGGCGAGCAATTGGTGAAGGCAAAACAGTACACGG
>CAXTOX010000191.1:0-4872 GCA_964245885.1 uncultured Chthoniobacterales bacterium
TTCGTTTGTGGCCTCATCGCCTACCGCGCTGCCGGATTATTCGGATAGGCAGTTAACACAGAGGACACAGAGAGCCACAGAGACCGGAGGAGGAAAGGCGAAAGAAGAAAAGGTTTCTGTTCTTTCCTTCTAGTTTCTGCCCTCCTCCGGTCTCTGTGGCTCTCTGTGTCCTCTGTGTTAAATCAACACGCACCCTTCACACCAACCCGCGCCGCTCCAGCACCTCGTCCATCGCCTGCTCGATGAGCAGCGTGGCGAGTTCCTGCGTGCCGGCGTCGAGCGCGGCGTTGGCGGCTTTCAGCCGGTCCAGATCCTCGCCCGCCATGGCCGTTTCCACGTCGGCGGCCAGCGCGGCGATGCGCTCGCGTTCGTCGGCGGGCAGACGGTCGCCGGCCAGTTCCAGCGCGTGCCGCACGGCGGGCAGCATCTCGCCGCTTTTCAGGCGCGTCTCGACCAGCAGCCGCGCGTGGTAATCGTCGAACGCATGCTCGACCGACTCGGCGATCATCGCCTCGACCTTTTCGTCGCTCACGTCCACGGCGCTGCGCACTTCGACGATCTTTTCCTGACCCGTCCTGGTGTCTCGCGCGAGCACGTGCAGGATGCCGTCGGCGTCGATCTCGAACTGCACGCCCACCCGCGCCGACCCGCGCGGCCCCGGCGTGAAGTCGAGGTCGAAGCGGCCGAGCGTCCAGTTGTCGGCCGCGCGCTCGCGTTCGCCCTGGATGACGTGGATGCCCATGGCGCGCTGGCCCGCGACGGGGTTGGTGAACATCTCGCCCGCCTTGGCCGGGATCGTGGTGTTGCGCGGGATGATGACGTTGGCCAGTCCGCCGAACGTCTCGATGCCCAGCGACAACGGCGTCACGTCGAGCAGGATCACGTCGCGCACCGCGCCCGAGAGGATGCCGGCCTGGATCGTCGCGCCGAGGGCCACGGCCTCGTCGGGGTTTTGCGAGGTGTCGGGTTCCCGGCCGAAGATCTCCGCGACCAGCGCGCGCACGAGCGGCATCCGCGTGGCCCCGCCAACCAGGATAACGGCGTCGAGTTCGCCGGGGGAGAGCCTGGCGTCGGCGAGAGCGCGCAGGCAATGAGCGCGGGTGCGTTCGACGATGGGACGGGCGGCTGCTTCGAGTTGGGCGCGGTCGATGTGGACGCATCCGTTTCGTGACGGTTCGTCCACCGAGACCGTCTCATCGTCAGACAGGGCGATCTTCAAAGCGCCCGCCAGCATCTGCCAATCCGCCACGTCCGCCGCGCTGATTTTCGTGCGCAGGTGGGCGGCGAAGGCGGTGTCGATGTCGTCCCCACCCAGACGTGTGTTGCCGTTGGTGGAGAGCACCTGGAAAACGCCCGCGTTGAGTTCCAGGATCGAGATGTCGAACGTGCCGCCGCCGAGATCGTAGACGGCGATTTTTGATTTGTCCCCGAGTCGGTTCAACCCGTAGGCGAGCGCGGCGGCGGTGGGTTCGTTGAGGATGCGTTCGACGTGCAGGCCGGCGAGTTCCCCGGCGGCTTTGGTGGCGTTGCGCTGGGCGTCGTTGAAGTACGCGGGCACGGTGATGACCGCGCGACCGACCGGCACGCCGAGGGCGCGTTCGGCGTCGGCCTTGAGCTTGCCCAAAATAAGGGCGGAAATTTCTTCCGGGGAATGTTCACGGTCGTCGATCCGCACCCGCACCGGGCCGCCGGGTGCGCCGACGACCGCATAGGGCAGGTCCGACGTGTCCACCTCACCGGTGCGCACGCCCACCAGCCGCTTGATGGAATAAACGGTGCGGGCGGGTTGGTCGGTGCGCCATGCCGCTGCCGCTTGCCCGACGAAGGGTGCCCCTCCTCCCGCCGGAAAGTGTACGACCGATGGAGTCAGGCGGCGATCGTTGGCGTCGGCGAGCAGGACCGGGAAGCCGGTGTCCATCGCGCCGACGAGCGAGTTGGTCGTGCCGAGGTCGATGCCGACGATGGGGCCGGCGGCGGGAGTTTCGGGAAGGTCTTCCATGAAGGTAGGGTTGCCTCTCCGAGGCAATCCTGGATCTTCTGGCAGACACGCCAGACCGCAGGCACGGTCGTCCAGAGAACATTTGGATTGCCTCGGAGAGGCAACCCTACCTTAAACGACGCCTACGGCGAGAGGAACTTCTTGTACTCGGCCGCCGCCGACTTGAACCCCGTAACGAAAATCTTCAGCGACTCCAGCGTGACGCCGCCGTCGAAGTCCAGGTCGCTTTCGAGCACGGGATCATTGGAATCGTCGATGTAGGCGCGCGTGAAGCGATGTTTCTTGTTCCACTCGTTGACCTTGGCGGTGTTCGCCTTGATTCCCTGGAAGCCGCAGTAGAGCATGATGCCGCCGGCGTTCTCGATGAACACGAGCATTTTGACGTTCTCCAGCTTGATGAGATAGCCGTTCTTGCCGGTGGGTTTGTATTCGAGTTCCAGCTTGTCGAGCAACACTTCGATGAAACGCGGCGTGGCCTTTTTAACGATCTTCGCGGTCTCGATTCCCGTCTGATCATCCGCGGCGTCTCCCTGCGCACGCAGCGTGGCCACCGTCGCGGTGACGAGGAAACCGGCGGCGACCCAGGCCAGCCACCAAAGAGTGGTCCTCCGGCGCGGGCAGAGGGAAGCGGGGACGTGCATGGAGTTGGTGCAATCGGCGTGCAAGCGGCTCGCATCGTCCCGGTTTGCGCCGGTCGAGGCAAGGAAAAACGCGGGCCGCCGCGTCCCGCTTGGCAAGGGCGGGCGTCCTTGTGTAACCTGGGCGTCAGAGATGTCCGCCGAGCCGCCCGTTCCCTCCCGCCCGCCCGCGCCGCTGCCGTTCGAGCAGCGGGCGTGCTTCATCGCCGGGCCGGCGAAATCCGGCACCACCCTGCTCGTCTCGCTGCTCGACGGCCACCGCGACCTGCTCGTCCTGCCCGAGGAGACGGCGTACTTTCCCACCGTGCTGACCAAGTACGGGGGGCGTTCGCGCCGCGAGCAGGTGGATTACCTCACCGGCCAGTCGCTCGCCAACGTGCTCTTCGGCGGCCGGTGCAAGTGGGGCAAACGTTCCTACCCGCACCTGGACACGGCGGGGTTGAAGCGGCGTTTTGAGGCGGCGGCGTTCGATCCCGTCAACGCCCGCCGCGACCTGCTCGTCCTCCTGCTGGAAACCTACGCCGCGACGCTCGGCCGGCCGCTGGACCCGGTCCGGCGCTGGGTCGAGAAAACGCCGGCCAACCGCGACCATCTCGACGCGATCCTGGGAAGGTTTCCGCACGCGAAACTGATCTTGACCCTGCGCGATCCCCGCGCGCTGTTGGCCGCGCAGATCCTGCTCGAACGCACCCGGCGGCGGCGGCGTTTTTCGGTCTACCTGTGCGTCAAACACTGGCGCACCGCCGCGCGCCTCGCGCTGGTCCAGAAACGCGATCCGCAAGGCACGCTCAACGAGGACCGGATGCTGGTCGTCGGTTTCCGGCGGACCTTGCGCGAACCCGAGGCGGCCATGCAGCGGGTGTGCGCGTTTCTGGACGTGCCGTACGACGACGTGTTGCTGCGGCCCACGAAGGTCGGGCTGCCGTGGGCGGGCAACTCCGCGACGGAGCAGGGTTTTCGCGCGATCAGCCAGGAACCGGCGGACCGTTGGCGCAAGTTCCTGACGGAAGAGGAGATCGGCTGGGTGGAGTGGCATTGCCGCGATCTGATGGAGCCGCTCGGCTACGAGCCGACGCTCCCGCGCCGCCGGCTGCGGCATTGGTTCAAAGCCGTGCGCGGCGAGACGCCGAAAGAATATCTCAAGAGCCGGTTGTACTCGTGGCGGCGGTGGAAGCGAAGTTGAGGGGTGACAAGGGCCTCTCGCAAAGGACGCGAAGGAGAAGAGGGGGGAGGAAAGAGCATTTTATTCTTTCCCGCCTTCGCGGACTTCGCGTCCTTTGCGAGAGGCTTTTTTCCGGAAGATGGAGGCTCGCCACCCACCACCCGGCATGGTATCTTCCACGCTCATGGACCGGACGATTTTCCTGTGCTTCGCGGGGCTGGCGGCGGGGTTGTTGACCGGCTGTGGTTCGACCAAACCGCTGCCGCCTTACGAGACACCGCTGGCGCGCACGAACGTCCAGTCGGTGCGCACGACGGCGTACACGCACACGGAGGCCGACCACACCGCCTACGGCAACCACAACGCGCTCGGCGGCACGTTGCGCGGCGCGGCGGCGATCACCGACGTGCCGCTCTCACCCAATTCCGTGGCGGTCGGCCCGGCGCGCCCGATCATTCTGCCGGGCGACGAGATGCAGGCGCTCGACGAGGGCGGGTTCCACGCGCCCACTATCCGCCCCGCCGCCGACGTGCCCGTGGCGCAGGGCAGCGGCTACCACGTTCCCGGAGCGGTCGCGTACCCGATCCCGCCGGGCACCCCGCTGACCGAGGTCGGCCGGACCGGCAACCTCTACGCTGAACACTTGCCGGTTCCCGAGCGCGGGGTCGGCAGCGCGGCGGCGGACTGGTCGCGGTGGCCGGCGGGCACGGTGTTCCGCATCGCGGCCACCGGGCAGGTCTACCGGGTGGACGACTACGGCTGGGCGTTGGCGGGGCGCAACACCATCGACCTCTACCAGCCCACCCGCGCCGCGATGAACGCGTGGGGCGCGCGCCAGGTCGAGATCCAGGTGATCCGCTGGGGTGACCCGTCGGAGAGTCTGCGGATGCTGCGCCGCCACCAGGAATACCGTCACATCCACCGCATGGTGCTCGAACTCGAAGGCAAGCCCGGAGCGGCGGCGGCGTTGGATTAATGGGGAGGGCAGATTTATCCGCAGATTCCGCAGATTTCCGCAGATTACAGCGTTTTTCGTTTGCGTGTGGAGTCCTCCCAGCCCCGGCAGGGGCGCA
>CAXTOX010000192.1:0-4752 GCA_964245885.1 uncultured Chthoniobacterales bacterium
GTGATCCTGGACGTGATGCTGCCCGGCGGGCTGGACGGCTTCGAGGTCTTGCGGCGCATCCGCCAAGGCAGCGACGTGCCCGTGCTCATGCTCACCGCGCGCGGCGAGGAGACCGACCGCATCGTGGGCCTGGAACTGGGCGCCGACGACTACCTGCCCAAGACGTTTTCCTCGCGCGAACTGCTCGCCCGCCTGCGCGCCGTCACCCGGCGGCGGGTCGGCAAGGAGGACGATGCGGCGGAGATCGTCGTCGGACCGTTGCGGCTCCAGCCCGCCGCCCGCACGGCGGTGCTCGGCGACGCCCCGCTGCCCCTGACGCCGGTGGAGTTCGACTTGCTCGCCGCACTGGCGCGGGGCGTCGGACGGGTCCGGACGCGCGAACGGCTGCTGGAAGAGATTCGCGAGCGCGAGTACGAGGTGTTCGACCGTTCCATCGACGTACACATCTCCACCCTGCGCCGCAAGCTCGGCGACAACCCGAAGGACCCGAGCTTCATCCGCACCGTGCGCGCGGCGGGTTACATGATGATCGCACCCGGTACATCACCGGGTTGACTCGTCGTCCCCATGAGACTCCGCGCTCCGTTGTACGCCAAGATCGGCGGTTGGCTGCTCGCCAATCTCCTCCTGGTCGCGTTGCTTCTCGGGGTGTTCGTGGAGGTCCAATACCGTCTCGGGTTGGACTCGCTGCTCGCCGGCCATGCCGGCGACCGGGTGGCGGCCGTGGCCGGCGTGATCGCGGCCGAACTGCGCACGAACGACCGGGAGAAATGGGACGCCGTCCTCGCCCCGTTCAGTGAAAGCTACGAGGTGCGGTTTTCCTTGTACACCGACAACGGCATGCACCTCGCCGGCGACGGGACCGAACTGCCCCCGCCCGTCCGCGCGAGGCTGCTGGAGGCCTCTCCGCACCGTGAACCCCACCCGCCCCGTCCCCCGCGTCCCCACGACAACAGCGAGTTGCCGCGTCCGGATTTTCCACCGCCGCCAGACCATGGCGATCCCCCGCCCCCGCCGGTGGGAAGGCCGATCATGGTGCGCACGCCCGACCCGGCGCGGTACTGGGTGCTGATGCGTTTGCCGCTCCGCGCGTTCCCGGACCGACCCGGCGGGCAGGTGACGCTCGTGGCAAGGTCGGATTCTCTCGGCGGCGGGGGGTTGTTTGTGGACTGGACCCCGTGGCTGCTCGCCGCGGCGGCGGTGCTCACGATCTCGGTGCTCTGCTGGCTGCCGCTCGTGCGCGGCCTGACCCGCGCGCTCTGGCGGCTGACGGAGGCCACGGGGCGGATCGCCGAGGGCCGTTTCGACGTGCGCGTGGCGGAGGAAAGCCGCGGCGACGAACTCGGCGCGCTGGCCGGTTCCATCAACCGCCTGGCGGCGCGGCTGGACGGGTTCGTCGCGGGGCAGAAGCGTTTCCTGGGCGACATCGCGCACGAACTCTGTGCCCCCCTGGCGCGGTTGCAGATGGCGGCGGGCATCCTCGAACAACGCGCCGCGCCCGAGACCCGGGCCAACGTGGCCGACTTGCGCGAGGAGATCGAGCAGATGTCGTCGCTGGTGGGTGAGTTGCTCTCATTTTCCAAAGCCTCGCTGGCGGGCGGCGGGGCGGGCGGCGCGCGGCTGGAAAACGTGGAATTGCGTCCGGTGGTCGAGCAGGCCATCCGGCGGGAAGCGCCGGACGGGACGGCGACCGTCGAGGTGGAGGTGCCCGCTGGGTTGACGGGACGGGCAGACCCCGATCTGCTCCTGCGCGCCGTGTCGAACCTCCTGCGAAACTCCCTGCGCCATGCCGCGGGCACCGGACCCGTGCTCATCGCGGCTGCGCCGCTGGCGGGAGACAAGGTCAGCCTGTGCGTGCGCGACCATGGCCCCGGCGTGCCGGCGGCGGCGTTGGCGAGGGTGTTTGATCCGTTCTACCGGCTCGACCCGTCGCGCGACCGCGCGACGGGCGGGGTGGGGCTCGGCCTGGCCATCGTCAAGACGTGCGTGGAAGCCTGCGGCGGTTCGGTTGCCGGGCGAAACGTGGAACCGTCGGGATTCGAGGTCACGCTGACACTGGCGGCAGGCGATCGGGAACCATGTTCTTAGAAGGGACGCGAGAAGCATTTGGGCAGCCCGCGCGCAAGCGGGACTTCTCACCTGGCGAGCAGCCGCCGGTAAAACCTCGCCAGCTTGCGCCCGTTCAGCACCGGGTCGAACCGCCGCCGCGCGAACGCCGCGGCTCCCTTCGCCAAGCGTTGGGCCAGCGCCGGGTCGGTGAAAACACGCGCGCACTGATCGGAGATCTCCTCCGGTTCACCCGTTTGCAGGACAACCGCCTCCTGGTCCGCACGCACGCACAAACCAACGTTCGCGGGCGGCAGCAGCACGGGTCGGCCCGAAGCCAGAAACTCCGGCAGCTTCGAGGGCAGCCGGTAGCGGTTGAACGCATCGTCGCGGCCCGGTTGGACGAGCACGTCGGCCAACCGCAGCAGCGTCGGCAGGCGCGCCCGCTCCACCACGCCCAGGTGCAACACGTGCCGCGCGAGGCGCTCCGGGGCGAACCGTCCGAGAAATTCCTTGTCGTCCCGGCCGGTGCGGATCAACCGGCACGGGAACCCGCGTTCGTTGAGCAGAAACACCGCCTCGTAGAGATTTTGCATCTCCTCGCCGTTGGCGAAGTGGCTGCTGCCCGGGTAGCAGAGCACCTTTTCGGCGGGGCCGATCCCGAGCACGGCGCGCAGAGAGGCGTCCGGCGGGCCAGGATGGTAGAAAGTCAGGTCCACGCCAGGCCATAACTCCATGAACGGCACGTCCGGCGGGACGAAATCCGCCAACCGTTCCGTGATCCCCGTCACTCCGCTGGCCGACGCGAGGAAGCGCCGGTACTCGCGCGGATGAGCGAGGTGCACCGGCAGCAGGGTGGCGAGTTCGTCGTCCGGGCGTTCGCGCAGCCGGTCCCAGTCCTCCCCCGCGTGGAGGGCCATGAGATGTTCCTCGTTGTCTTCGAGATGCACCACCAGGCGGGCGTCCGGCATGCCCCGCCAACAGAGTTCCGCCGCGCGCCGGACGTGTTCGCGCGGCGTCCAGACGTGGATGACATCGGCGGGCCGGCCGTCGGGAAACAGCTCGCCCACGCGCTCCCAGGTGTCCGAGAAGACCACCGGGTGAAAAGGCGGCTTCGCCCCCAGGATCGCCGCGCTGGAACGGTCGTCGCCAGGGATCGCCACCGCGCACGCATGCCCGGCTACCCGGAGCGCGCTGGCGAACCCGGCGATGTGTCCCATGCTGTTGCACGCGAAGTCATCGTGGCAGAAGAAGAGGACGTTCATGAGCGGGGGACCCGCAGGTTCCCCCTCGATGCCAAGCCCTTCCAACGGCAGGGAACCGTCCATCCCGGCGAGTAAATCCCGCGCGTAATCCTCCCAGGTGCGCAACGGCCGGGCGGCGATCTCCCCGGTCAGGTCCGCCAACCGCTCGGGAGACTCCGCCAGGGAGATGATCGCGTCGGCGACGACCTGCGGATGGTACACGTCCACTGTCAGGCACCCGCCCCCGGCGGCGGTCTCCGCCATGGCACCGGTGTCCGCGCAAATGCAGGGCCGCCCGAACCACAGGCTCTCGGCGATGGGAAATCCCCGCCCTTCCAACACGGAGGGGTACACCGTGAAGTCGCACTCGTCGTACAGGGTGCAAAGCGCGCCGTATTCCACCCGGGACATCCACTGCACCTTCCCCGGATGACGTTCGACGAAACGGGACACCGCGTCCGGCGAGTTGTCGTCGTTGAAAAGCTCCGGCATCCCCACCAGACAGACCTCGATATCCAACTCCGGCCGCGCGGTGAAGACCCGTTCGAGCGCCTCCACCAGCACGCGGTGGTTCTTGCGCGGCGTCACGGCGGAGACGCACAACACCCGCACCGGCGCGATGGGGTCGCGGCGGGGCGGTTCCACCACGCGCGGCGCAGCGCAGAGGTCCGCGCCCGGCAGGCAGACGCGGCACGGCGGCGCCGGCAACCGCTTGGCCACCAGGAAACGCTCCCAGTCCCCGGCGACGAACCTGGAAACGGGGAAAACCAGGTCCGCCTCGCCGACCGTGCGCAGATAAATCTCGTGCTCGTTGGCGCGGCCCTGCGGAAAGAAACCCGGCTCGTTGTTCGGCATGGTGTCGTACACGATCACCGCCAACTTCCAACGGAGCCGGCGCACGTATTCCAGCAGCAGCCGGGCACGGTCCTGGTACAAAACCTCCGGCAGCAAGACCCACGCGCCCTCCGGGGCCAACTCTCCCAGCGGCAGGTCGTGCAGGGAAGGCATCTCGGTGCAAGCCCGGTGCAGGTCGCCCACCGAAGGGTCATGGATCGAGGCGGCGGACGGCCCGCCCGCCGCCTGGATCGAGGAGGGGCGCAGCGCCTCGGCGTCCAGGCCGACCGAGAGTTCCGGCGGCAGGAGGCCCAGGGTGCACGCGGCCGGTTTCCAGATGACCGGTGTGACCGGCGCGCCGATCCGCCCGCAGGCCGCCGCCAACCGGCGCACGGCCGTGGTCAAGCCCGAGCGATCCGCCGTCTGCGCGGTGTCTCCCACCACCAGGAAAACCGGCGTCCCGGCACGCGCGACGGCGGCGGGAGCGGCGGTTTTCTGCGCGCGCCGTTCGCGGAGCAGGTCCTGCGCCCCAAAAAACAGGTGTGGCACAAGGTCCAGCCGCTGCGACGGCGGCAGGGGCGACACGATCTGCTCGACCGCCTGCCCCACGCGCCACCCGTTATAACGC
>CAXTOX010000193.1:0-4602 GCA_964245885.1 uncultured Chthoniobacterales bacterium
GCGTGGACCCGCGGTCCCAGGGCCGCCTCGCGCAAGGCCGCCCGGCGTTCGTCGGACTGCGGGTCGTCGTCGAGCAGGATGCGCAAGGCCAGGCCGGAGAGCTTGATCTGGCGCGTCTCGCCCATGCCGTCGTGGTCCACGAGGCCGAATTTCTTGAGCGCCGCCACGCACGAGTACCCCGTGCTGCTCTCCTCTTTGTAGCCCCAGTGCTGCATGACCACGCTGATCGACGCCGCGTGCCGGCCCTCGGCGTGCCAGAGGATCGCCGCCTTCTCCAAGGCACCCTGGAGATCGAGGTACGGGTACGACGGACTACGGGTCCGCTGGCGCTTGGATGGAAGGACGAGTTCGGCAGCCATAAACGACGGTCGAACATTAAGCCGGTTTTACTGGTTCCAGCAATAAAAATAGGTTGTGAATGTGTTCACAAACCGCGCGAACTTTGCCCCCTCCGGGAAACGAGGTTGTTGACGAGTTATTCCCAACGCACTCTGGCCTGTCGGAGATGATTCGCCCCTTCCGCGTTTGTCCCGTCGGGTGGTCCGTTCTGTTGGCGGCGGGGTGGTTCGCGGCGGGGCGCTTGCACGCCTCAACCTCGCCGAAGCCGCGTGGCCCGGGCGTCGTGCTCGTGCATGGTTTTGGGACGCCGGGACGATCTTCGATCCCTTGGTGGCGATCCTCGATTCGACCTGATCGTGCTTCCCGCGACGAACACCCGTTGGCCCTTCGATGACCGCGCTTCGCAACGGGTGTTTTGTCCGCTGCACCCGTGGATGGTGCGAAACCGCGTGGTGCTGGCCGATATCGCCGCACGCATCGCCCGACTGCCTCCGATGGAAAATTTACGTCCTGCCGCGGCTGGGAAGCATCCATTTCAGTGACGGGTCCGGTATCTTTTAGAGCGTGACCACCGCTCCATCCCGATGAATAGCGTTCAACCGGACAATCCTTCGCCGCCGGCCAGCGTACCGTTCCGGGAAATCGTGACAAACGCCATCCGCTACTGGGAACTTCGCCGTCTTTGGTACAACGTCGCCCTGGCTGGCATCGTCCTCGCGTATTTTTACGCGGGACTGCCGGCGTCGCGTGTTCTCCTGAACACCGACGGCGTTCTGGACTTGGCGGTTTTGGCGATCCTCGCCAACGTCTGCTATTGCGCCGCGTACGTCGTCGATGTTTTCGCGCAGTTCTCCGGTTTTCGTGCACCGTGGCTGCGGTGGCGCTGGCTGCTGCTGTTGCTCGGGATCGCTTTTGCCGGCATCCTCACGCGGTCCTTCGCGCTCGGGTTCCTGGCTGCTCCGCACATTGATTGACCACTCCGATGAACTCCTCTTCTCGCTCGCTGCTGCTCGCCGGCGCGATGCTCGCAGCGCCCACCGTGCGCGCCGCCGAGGTGCCCGCGCCGCCGACCTCGCCCGCCGCCGAGGCGTCCGCGCGGTCGGTCCTGCGCAAGGCGATCGAGCCGGTGGAAAACCTCTTCGCGCACACCGCCGATGGCCCGAACCACGCGTGGTTCCTGCGCCTGCGCCTGGTCGAATCCAACGTCCACCCGGCGGAACTCCAGGGCAGCACGTTCGTCGTGCGCATGGTGACCGCGCCGGCGGACAAGGTTCTCTTTCAATACCCGGCGCTCGACACGACGATCACCGTCTGCCGCCAGGGTCAGACGGCGTGGGCCTCGCCCGCCTCCAAGCTCGCGCCGATCCTGCAAAAGGTGGAGGCCAACCCGCCCACCGCCGACGACCGCAAACCGCTCGCCTCCCTGCGCATGCCGGTGCCGGAAGCCCTCTTCTGGGTCGGGTTCTATCTCACGGGGATCAAGGACCTCGGCAGCCAGCCGGTCGGCGGCGCGACGTGCCGGGTCATGGACGTGGACCCACCCGACGATAGCGGCAAGGTCACGGCGTCGAACTACACGCGCCTGTTCATTCGTCCCGACACGAATCAGTTCGTGCGCTTCGAGCGCAAACGCGGCCTCGACCACAGCGTGTACGCCGTGGACCAAAGCCGGGTTTTGCCCACGCTGCCCGACAGCGACTTCCAACCCACCGCCGCCCAACGCGCCGACCTGCTGGAAGTGCCGGTGGAACGTTTCCGCGCGTTCATGAAGGCGGTCGGTGACGAGGAAGACAAGCGGCGCAAGGAGTTCCGCGAACACCACGCGCCATGAGCCGGGAAGTCTCGGAGTGCCTCTCGCAAAGGCCGCGAAGGTCGCAAAGGAAGAGAAAGGGTGCAGATTTGGGATGCCTTCGCCAAATCCTTCTCTTTCTTTGCGGCCTTCGCGGCCTTTGCGAGAGGCATTCTGCCAATTGGAAGATGGAGATCCTATTCCGACACCCGCACGCGCAGGAAAGCCAAGTCTTCGTCCGGCAGCGAGATGGTAATATTGGACACGGCAGAAGGATGGCACGCCTCGCGTTCCTTGCAAACTCCCGACGTGACTCCCAAACCCCTGTGAAGAACAGGCTAGCCGTCTCCGACTCTAAAGGGTATTCTGCGGATGCCATGTCCGCGATCCTCGACCTTCCCGAAGTGCGTGCCCGCCTTTCGACCCTGAGCGTGGAGACCTACGAAGCCCTGGATGAGATGGGAGTCTTGGACAAGCGCGCGGAACTGATCCGCGGAATGATCATCCAGAAGATGCCCAAGTCGCCACTACATTGTAAGCTCATCAAGCGCATCTTCCTTTATCTGCTTGCCTTCCAGCGCGGCGGGCTGGTCGTGTTCACGGAACATCCATTGCGCCTGGCGGATTCCATGCCGGAACCCGATGTGATGATCGTACGCGGCGAAGAGAGCGACTTTGACTCCATCCATCCTACCAGCGCGGAATTTATCGTGGAAGTGGCCGTCAGCAGCGCGGCATTGGACCGGGAAAACGCTTCGCTCTACGCCGAGGCCAACGTGGCGGAATACTGGATCGTGCTGGGCACGGAGCGGCAGATCGAGGTTTGCCGGCAGCCGGAGAACGGAGTTTATCAGCAGAAGCACCTGTACTCGGTCGGTGAAACCGTGACGTGCGAAAGCGTGCCGGGCTTGCAGGTGACGCTGGCGGAGTGGTTTGCTTGACGCCTGCGGCGTGTCTGCTTGCCCGCCCTTCAAATCGAGGGCATCTACTGCTTCGCTTTGTCCTCCCGCAGAACAAACTCAAGCTCAGCGATAGGCAGCGGCGAGGTCAAGCGTGGGATACAAGGGAGACCCGAACGCCGGTGACTGTTCGCTGGAGCCCGTGGTTAGACCTGTCTGGTGGCTCTGGAGAACAAGATATCGTCGAAGTCGCCGTTGAAGATGAGAAATCCTAGCAGGAGCGGCTTTCCTTCGATTAGATGTAGCTGGAGTCCGCCGGGAGCCTTTCGATCCACTTTAAGCAAGCTGGCGTCACTGGTGACTGGAGGTTCGGTCATCTTCGCGGTAGATAATGTGAGCGCGACGATATAAATGTCGGAAGACTTGTCGATCTTCCAGGTGCCCGAGAGGGAATAATAGCCGCCAGAAAAAGGGTAAGTCGATTCATCCCAGCCGTGAACGCAGCAAGCTGGAAGGTCGGCGGCGGTAAAGGTCCCATCTGAGCTGAGGATAATCTGACCTGTAAAGACCCTGTACCCCATGCGTCGAAGACGCTCCTGAGACTTGTCGAGGTCAAGCTGATACCTGCCGACGATTTCGGTGGCTGCCGGCTTCTCTCGAAGGTAACCCCAGAGATTGTAGCGGCAGCCTGCCACAGAAAGGAGAACGAAGAGAGAAAGCAACGCACGCGTCATAGGTCTAACTAGTAGTCAGCGAACGAAAGTCGCGGAACAAGACGAACATTGTTCGTCTTGGCCGGTTTGCCATCCCTTCAAATATGGATTGCCTGCCCGAACGCCGCGCCTGTCGCCTCGTGGATCGCCTCGCTCAAGGTCGGGTGCGCGTGGATCGTCGCCTCGATCTCCTCGTGCGTGGCTTCCAGGGTGATCGCCAGCCCCAGTTCCGCGATCAATTCCGTCGCCTCGGGGCCGACAATGTGCGCGCCGAGCACCTCGCCGTGTTCCTCGCCGAAGAGGATCTTCACAAACCCATCCCCCTCGCCCACCGCCTGCGCCTTGCCGCTGGCCAGGAACGGGAATTTGCCCACCTTGTACTTGACTCCCTTGTCCTTGGCGGCGCGTTCGGTCAGACCGACGCTGGCGACCTGCGGCTGGCAGTACGTGCAGCCGGGGAACACCGTGACCTTGCGCGGCTTCTTGCCGTGGTACAACCCTTCGATGCATTGGATCGCTTCCCAACTCGCCACGTG
Source organism: uncultured Chthoniobacterales bacterium (assembly GCA_964245885.1). Classification (GTDB taxonomy): domain Bacteria; phylum Verrucomicrobiota; class Verrucomicrobiia; order Chthoniobacterales; family SZAS-18; genus CAHJWO01. The sequence continues at coordinate 4,277 of CAXTOX010000193.1, forward strand.
CGCCAGCCAGGGCGGCCCGATGATGTCGCCGCCCGCGTACACGCCGGGCACGTTGGTCATGTAGTGGTCGTCGGTCTGGAGGTAGCCCCGCGCGTCGCGCTTGAACTCCAGTCCGGTCGGCAGCACCGGCAGCACACCGATGGCCACCAGCAGCACGTCGGCTTCCACCGTCTGCGTCGCGCCCTTTTCGTCTTTGGCGGTGATCCTGACGCCGTCCGGCAGCAAGGCGGTTTTCTCGACCTTCGTGCCCGTCATTACCTTGATGCCTGATTTGGTAAAGCTCTTCTGTAACGTCGCGCTGATCTCCTCGTCCTCCACGGGCAGGA
>CAXTOX010000194.1:0-3092 GCA_964245885.1 uncultured Chthoniobacterales bacterium
CCGATGCGCGACATCGTCCGCCGCCACCGCTGGCACACGGCTTTGGGGCTGGTCGCCGGCGTCGCCGCCTTCGCCATCGCCACCTCGCTGTTCCTGTGGATGTCGCCCACGATCCTCGGCCTCGTCCTCGCGATCCCGATCTCGTGGGCGAGCGGGCAACTGGGCTTAGGCCTCGCCCTGAAGGACCGCGGCCTGCTGATGACGCCGGAGGAGCGCGACCCGCCCGCGATCGCTACCCGTGCCGGCCTCCTCGCCGCGCGCAACGCAGCAGGCGGCCTGGACGACGCGGACGCCCTCCAAGCCCTCCACGCCGACCCGGATCTGGCCGAGGCGCACATCCGGATGCTCCCCGTCGCCGACCCGCGCCCCCGCGGCCGGATCGACCTCGACCGCACGCTGGCCGAGGCCAAGGTCGCCGAGGCGGAGACGGTTCGTGAGACCCGCGCGTGGCTCTCGGACCGGGAACGCATGGCCCTCCTCCACGACCGCACCCTCCTCGACCGCCTCCGGCGCCTTGCTCCCTGACGATTTGCGATGTCCGTCCACCGGGTTCTCCGCTACAAGCGGGGGCGCTGGAAGGGTGGCCGAGTGGTTTAAGGCAGCGGTCTTGAAAACCGCCGTGGGGGCAACTCCACCGTGGGTTCGAATCCCACCCCTTCCGCCAGAACGTTGTTCAGGGCCATTCAGGCATGTACGCTGAGGCGCTGATAACAAAGGGTTTTCTCCAGAAAGCCCCTTGATTTTGTTCTCCGATGTTCCAACCTGTTTCCCCTCACCCGCTGGGGTGAATGCTAGGGGTTGGGCGGACACATGGGGCGCGAGGTCAACAAGCTCACTGCGTTGGGCATCTCACGGGCCAAAGAGCCGGGCCGCTATGGCGACGGGGCGGGCCTGTACCTGCTCATAGACCCCGGCGGTGCTCGCCGCTGGATTTTGGTGTTCAGGCAGGGCGGACGGCAGCGCGAAATGGGGTTGGGCAGCGCAAGCGTTGTCACGCTCGCCGACGCCCGCCGCCGCCGGGATGAGGTTCGTCGCCTCATCAGTGAGAAACGTGATCCGATCGCGGAAAGGCAGCATAGCAGGCCGGCTGCCACCGAGGCCATGACCTTCGGAGCGTTTGCCGATGCCCTGGTGCCGGAACTGGCGAAGGGTTTCAGGAACGCTAAACACGCGGCTCAGTGGACCAGCACCCTCAACACCTACGCGTCGCCCCTGCGGTCTAAGCCGGTGGCGGACATCACAACCGATGACGTGTTGGCGGTTCTCTCGCCGATCTGGACCACGAAGAGCGAGACGGCATCCCGCGTACGGGGACGTATCGAGAAGGTGTTGGATGCAGCCAAGGCAAGGGGCTTGCGCACTGGCGAAAACCCGGCGCGCTGGCGCGGGCACCTCAGCATCCTATTGCCGAAGCGCCGCAAACTCATGCGCGGCCATCACGCCGCCCTCCCCTTTGAGGAAGTGCCAGCCTTCGTTGCCAATCTGCGGGCACGCAGCGCCGTCACGGCTTTGGCTTTGGAATACACCATCCTAACGGCCGCTCGGGTCAGCAACTCCCTTGGCGCGCGCTGGGACGAGATTGACCGGAGGGCGAAGGTCTGGACCGTACCGGCTGAGCGGATGAAGGCCGGGGTCGAGCATCGGGTGCCGCTGAGCCCCCGAGTTCTGGAAATCCTCGATGCGGTGGAGCCCCTGCGGCGGGGAGAGTACGTGTTCCCGGCGTTCCGAGCCGACCGCACGCTATCGAATATGGCTCTGAGCGCCCTCCTGAAGCGCATGGGCGTGAAGGCGACTTCACACGGCTTCCGGTCGTCGTTCCGGGATTGGGCCGGCGAGGCGACGGATCACCCGCGTGAGGTTGCAGAGGCGGCTTTGGCGCACGCGGTGGGTGACGCAGTGGAGTTGGCGTACCGGCGCGGCGACGCGCTGGAGAAGCGAAGGTTGATGATGAACGAGTGGTCCACCTTCGTGACCGCTAACTGCACTGCCTGAGGCGACCATGGCAACAACCAGCGAGACGCAAGCGGATTTCGAGGCACGAATCTTTGGGCACTACGGTTGTGGCGACGCCGTGGGGGACTGGGAGATTCTAGTCTACTCCATGCTACTCGATCATGCCCCCGACCTGATCTCCGGCGAGACCGGACGCCAGGGGGGAGCCAAGCGAGGTAGAAAGCGGATCTACACGCCCGAAATGGCAGACGCGCTAGAGGCAGAGATTCTTCGCGTCTCATCAGCTCCTGATGCGCCGCCGGCACGATGCTCTCGTATGGGGGCACTCCGCCACATGTTCGGTTGGGGCGACTTCGCAGATCGGTTTGGGGTTGATCCCAGGGGCAAGGATCAAGACAAGATGGCTAAGGCTCTCCTGTCTAGGTTGGGGGAGGCTAAGAAGCTCAAGGCTGATCCTCCCGGTAAATCAGAAACCTAAAACCGGGCGCCCGGAAATGGTCTCGGAGCTTTTTCCGGGCAATCCAACTTTCTAAATCACCCTCGTTCCAATCTGAATGAACGAAGGTGTACAGTGATGACGCACGAGCCCGGCGGCTTGATTCACGAGCCCCCCGAGAAGAAGTTCTACACGGTCCCCGAATTCATTGTCTCCCACTGCATCAGTCGCGCCCGGCTGTATGCGGAGATCAACGCGGGCCGCCTCATCGCCAAGAAGTTCGGCACCCGGACTCTGATTGACGGGGACTCTGCCGCCACGTGGCGTGCGTCTTTGCCGCTCTATCAGCCCCGTGTTGGCATGGGCGGCGTATCATGAGAGATGTGGTCGCTGATTTCAAAGTCCTCGTCGCACATATGGCGAATGAAAACGCCAAAATACTCACGGGTCGATACTTAGAAGTTCAAGCAATCATAGATCGGCATGAGATCGTCTTTGCGGTGTGGCAGGACTTCAATGAACCGCAGGGGGTCGGAATCTTGCTCGTCAAAGGCAAGAACGATATCCGCGAAATCGCTGTTTCAGATGCAGCATCTCTAAAAATGATGACGGCCATTCCGTGCATCGAGTACGAGCAAGCCGAAGCGTTGCGGTTGCATATCGGCGAGCGTGACTCGCGGCATTGAGATCATTTCTGCGGCAC
>CAXTOX010000194.1:3102-4602 GCA_964245885.1 uncultured Chthoniobacterales bacterium
ACGACGGAAGCAGATATATTAATAATTCACAAAAATCTACGGATTACCAACAGTTTGAATCTTATTATTAGGAGAATTCCGGATGACCAATCGTAGCAGCCATCTTGGCGATGAAGTGGAAGCTCGCCTCGAAGACTACAACCGCCAAGTAAAGGAGATTGTTGAAATCGGCCAGTCCGATGAAGAGCCGGCAGTGAAATCGCAGAAATTGCTAGAGTGCATCGCAGTCTCAATTGTAAATTTATCGCATAAAGTTGATATTTTGCAGGATGAAGTTGATGCGATCGGTGATGCGATGCGGGAGAGTGACTGATGCCCCCTGATGAGAAGCTGAGGCACGTCCTTGTCCTATCCGATAGCGACAAGAACGTTATCGCACGAGCCCTTCATGAAGCTGCGTGGCAGCATTTCGACACGTCGAACTACAGCTCTGAAAGAGATGCTGCGACAGGCCGTACGATGATGGCTGCTCTCAATTGTTGGTTCCCGGAAGAAGCCGAAGCGCTTGCGGATGCCGATAATCTACGGAAAGCCCTGTCTTTGGGTTTTCTGCCGCCACCCGGCGGGACAACTCATCAGTCCGTACGAAACTTCCTGATCCAGTATGACTTCAAAGCGCGTGTTTTAGCCCCGTAGTCGTCTGCACGGGGCTGGCGAGGCCGAAGACCATGCCCGATTAGCCTCCCAGCCCTGCCACCACTCCACGCCCCCTCAAAATCAGCCCGCGCCCGCGCCGAGAGCGCAGAGGATCAGCTATGTTTACTCAAACCCGCCCCGCCGTCGATTGGGCCGCTACGTCCGATGGTTCGTTCTTCTATGCTGATGATGTCCGTGGCTACGGCCACGTCTACGGCCGGCTTACTTGGAGCGAACCGGGCCGAGCCGCCGTCACGGTTTGGGGGCCGACGTTCGCAGCCGTTGAAGCGTACCTCGACGCATCGGCCATGACGCGGATCATCACCCGCCGTGAATTCGAACTCGCACGTGATGCAGGCTTCCCGCAGATGGGGGTGCCGGATGCCGCGTAGGCCGCTCGCCCCGACGACAAACCTCTTCCCGTTGGATTGGCGGCCGACCGCCGCCGAGATGGCCGATCTCCAGGCGAATGTGCTGGAGGGGGCCGCATACGTTCTTCGCCACACCAACCGGGTGCTGACCGCAGAGAATACGCTTGCGCCGCTCACTGCATGGACGCCAGCACTCTCGCCCCATCCCCTCGGGGAACTTTCGGCTCAGGATTTGACCGTCCTCGTTGGCCGCCTCCGCCGTGCGGCCGAAATCGCTCGCTTGCGCGACAGCATGGGTCTTCCGTCGAATATCGAGCATTGATCCGTAGCCGGGGTGCTACGCTTGGCGGCGGTGATGGTTTAAGGCTGGTTGGCCTATCCGTCCTGTGTCGTTTGCAGCAAGTCCCTCTGGGAACTTGATAATTGCAAAACTTTGCACCTTTGTTGCCCACACGAGCAATGGTATTCGGCATATGCCGACCACGCCTAAGCA
>CAXTOX010000195.1:0-4071 GCA_964245885.1 uncultured Chthoniobacterales bacterium
GTCCTCCCAGCCCCGGCAGGGGCGCAAGAGTTTAGCCCACGGCGCGAGCCGTGGGGAAGGGGTCTGCCGCGAGCAAAGCCCCGGCAGGGGCGCAAGAAAAGACGCGGGCCTAGTCGGACCACGCAGCGTGGTTTTCTTCCGCCCCTGCCGGGGCTAGTTCAACCGGTGCTCGTTCCCCACGGCTTGCGCCGTGGGCTAAATTCTTCCGCCCCTGCCGGGGCTGAGAGAACAGCTCTACAGCCAAGCGAGAAATGCTTTAGGATAGCTGCGCCGCGAACGAGACTCATGCCGCTCGGGAAGCACCATCCACTTGCGTTGGGAACGACGCGCCCCGGTCAGCGGCGGAACTCGATCTTGACCGGGAAATCCGGGCAGAGCCGGGAGCGTTCCAAGGGGCCGGTGGCGTCGAAGAAACGCATGTCGCCGAGTTCGTTGCACAGCCAGAACTCCTCCGCGCCGGCTTGCAGGTAGAGGCTGCCCTTGTGCATCTGCTCTTCCAGCGAGTTGCTGGGCGAGATGATCTCCGCGCAGATTTCCGGCGCAGTGTCGGTATAGTATTCGTCCGGAGCGGCGGCGGCGGCGTAGCGCCTGTCGGAAGTCCAGGCCACGTCGGGTACTTTGACATTCTCAGCAGTCTTGATGGCGCATTCCGTCACGGTGACGCCGTTCGGCTTCTGCACTTGGAGAAGATGAGCAACCCGGGATTGGTGCTTGCCGTGGCGGTTCCTGGCCGGACTCATCTCGATGTTGCCCCACTTGTTGAGTTCGATCTTGTAGGGCAGGTCCTGCAAGCAGCGGTCAGCCAGCACTTCATCCCAGGTCATGCCGACAAGTTTACCGGGAACATGCCGACCGGGCAAGCCCGTTCACTTTGCGGGATGGTACTCCTGCAACGGTTTCACGCCCATCCCCTTGGCCTGGAGGGAACGGATGCCGTTGACGCTGGCGGCGGCGGCGCTGAGCGTCGTCATGATCGGGATGCGGTAGGTCACCGCCGCGCCGCGGATTTTGACCTCGTCCTGGCGCGGGGTCTTGCCGCTGGGCGTGTTGATGATGAACGCGATCTCCTCGTTTTTGATCATGTCCAGCACGTTGGGGCGGCCCTCGGCGAGCTTGAAGAGTTTCTTGACGGGGATGCCCGCCGCCGCCAGCGCCGCGTAGGTGCCGCTCGTGGCGTGGAGGTGGAAGCCCAGTTCGACGTACTCCTTCGCCAGCGCGACGGCCTGCGGCTTGTCGGAATCCTTGACGCTGATAAAGAGGTTGCCCCCACGCGGGAGGGGAGAGCCGGCAGCCATCTGGCTCTTGGCGTAGGCCAGACCCAGATCGGTGTCGATACCCATGACCTCGCCGGTCGATTTCATCTCCGGCCCGAGCGTGATGTCCACGCCGGGGAAGCGGTTGAAAGGAAAGACAGCCTCCTTGACCGAGAAATGCGTCGGGTGGACCTGCTCGGTGAACCCGAGGTCGGCCAGCTTGCGCCCGGCCATGACCTTGGCGGCGAGTTTGGCGAGGGGCACGCCGATGGCCTTGGAGACGAAGGGCGTCGTGCGCGAGGCGCGCGGGTTGACCTCCAGCACGTAGACGGTCTCGTCCTTGACGGCGAACTGCACGTTCATCAGGCCGCTGACCTTCAGTTCGCGCGCGAGCGCCTTGGTGGCGTCGGTGATGGCCGCTCGCACCTTTTCAGAGAGGGAAAACGGTGGGATGACGCACGCGCTGTCGCCCGAGTGGATGCCGGCCTGTTCGATGTGTTCCATGATCGCGCCGAGCACGATGGTCTCGCTGTCGGAGAGGCAATCCACGTCCACCTCGGTGGCGTCTTCGAGGAAACGGTCCACGAGGATGGGGCGCTCCGGGCTGACGGCGATGGCGTTGCGCATGTAGCGCAGGAGGTCGGCCTCCTCGTAGACGATCTCCATGGCGCGTCCGCCCAACACGAACGAGGGTCGGAGAAGGACGGGATAGCCGATGCGCTGCGCGATGGCGGCGGCCTCGTCGGCGTTGACCGCCGTGCCGTTGGGCGTTTGCAGGAGGCCGAGCTTGTCGAGCATCGCGGCAAAAAATTTCCTGTCCTCCGCCTGCTCAATGCTCGCGGGCGAGGTGCCGATGACGTTGACGCCGTTCTTCTGCAACGCGGCGGCGAGGTTGAGCGGCGTCTGCCCACCGAACTGCACGATGACGCCCCAACACTGTTCACGCTCGTAGATGTTGAGCACGTCCTCCAAGGTGAGCGGCTCGAAGTAGAGCTTGTCGCTGGTGTCGTAGTCGGTGGAGACGGTCTCGGGGTTCGAGTTGACCATGATCGTCTCGAAACCCTCCTCCTTCAGCGCGAAGGCGGCGTGGACGCAGCAGTAATCGAACTCGATGCCCTGGCCGATGCGGTTGGGTCCGCCGCCGAGGATCATGACCTTCTTTTTGTCGCCGCGGCGCGTCTCGTCCTCGTCGCCGTAGGTCGAATAATAGTAGGGCGTGTACGCCTCGAACTCCGCCGCGCAGGTATCGACGAGGCGGTAAGTGGGCAGGACGCCGTATTTCTTGCGGCCCGCACGAATGTACTCTTCCGGGATGCCGAAGAGGGCACCCAGTTGCCGGTCGGAGAACCCGGCCTTTTTCCACTTGCGCATCGCTCCGCCCAGAACCGCGGTTTTTTTCTCCTCGGTCCGCTCGTCTTCCGGGATGCCGGCGAGCAGCACATCGCTGGTCTGCGTCGGGATCAGTTTCTCCATCTCGACGAGCTGCTCGATCTGGCGCAGGAACCACGGGTCGATCCCCGTCAGCGTGTAAATCTCGTCCACGCTAAAACCCGCCATGATCGCATGGCGCAGCGAGAAGATGCGCTCGGCGTTGGGAACCGTCAGGCGGCTGGTGATCGTCTCGCGATCCCAACTTCCATCGGGCAGGGTGGGGTAGATGTCCTTGCCGTCGCCGCCGAGGCCGAAGCGGCCGGTTTCCAGCGAGCGGAGCGCCTTTTGCAGCGCCTCCTTGAACGTGCGCCCGATGCTCATGGCCTCGCCGACGCTTTTCATCTGCGTGGTCAGCACGGGGTCGGCCTGCGGGAACTTCTCAAACGTGAACCGCGGCACCTTCACTACACAGTAGTCGATGGTCGGCTCGAAGGAGGCGGGCGTCTCGCGGGTGATGTCGTTCTTGAGTTCGTCGAGCGTGTAGCCGACGGCCAGCTTGGCGGCGATCTTGGCGATGGGGAAGCCGGTGGCCTTCGACGCCAGCGCCGAGGAGCGTGACACGCGGGGGTTCATCTCGATGACGATCATGCGCCCGTTCTGCGGGTGGACGGCGAACTGGATGTTCGACCCGCCCGTTTCCACGCCGATCTCGCGGATGACCGCGAACGACGCGTCGCGCATGATCTGGAATTCCCGGTCGCTGAGCGTCTGGGTGGGCGCGACCGTAATCGAGTCGCCCGTGTGGACGCCCATGGGATCGAGGTTTTCGATGGAACAGACGAGCACGCAGTTGTCCGCGCGGTCGCGCATGACCTCCATCTCGAATTCCTTCCAGCCCAACAGCGACTCCTCGATGAGTACCTCTTTCACCGGGGAGAGGTCCAGCCCGCGCGTGACGATGCTGTCGAACTCCTCCTTGTTGTAAGCGATGCCGCCGCCCTGCCCGCCGAGCGTGAACGCCGGCCGGATGATGAGGGGGAAACTCCCCGCCACCCGCGCGATCTCGCGGGCGTGGTCGAGGTCGTGCGCCACGCCCGAACGCGCCACGTCGAGGCCGATCTTGAGCATCGCGTCCTTGAACTTCTGGCGGTCCTCGCCCTTCTCGATGGCTTCGGCGTTGGCCCCGATGAGTTGGACGCCGTACTTCTCCAAGATGCCCTTGTGGTGGAGGTCCATCGCGGCGTTGAGCGCGGTCTGGCCGCCTAGCGTGGGGAGGATGGCGTCGGGGTTTTCGGCGAGGACCAGCGCGACGGTCGGATGCTCGCAGGCCGGGCTGCGGACCGCCTGCATCTCGAAAGTGTTCCCGACCCGCTCGCACACGGTCGCGGCGCAGGGCGGCGTGGCGGCGTCGCTCGCCGAGTACGTGCGCGGCTACCGGGCCGCGGCG
>CAXTOX010000195.1:4081-4526 GCA_964245885.1 uncultured Chthoniobacterales bacterium
ATGATTTTCTCGATGATCTCGACCGTGATCGGCTCGACGTACGTGCGCGCCGCGAACTCCGGGTCGGTCATGATCGTGGCCGGGTTGGAGTTGAGCAGGACGACGGTGTAGCCTTCCTCCGCGAGCGCCTTGCAGGCTTGGACGCCGGAATAGTCGAACTCGCAGCCCTGGCCGATGACGATGGGGCCGCTGCCGAGGAGGAGGATTTTTTTGAGGTCGGGATTTTTGGGCACGGCGGGCGTTGGGATGAGGCGAAAAGTTCAACACCCTAAACGCAACGAAGCGCCCAACGCCAAGACTAAAAAGCGAAACCTCTCCGCCAAGACAGGGGAACGGAAAACATCGGCACCCCGCCGGGTTTTTGCGTTCCGACAGAGTATCTTCCGGGTAGTGGTACAGTTTGGCAAGTTCCCAGCCCCGGCAGGGGCGGAAGAGTGCAGCCCAC
>CAXTOX010000196.1:0-4426 GCA_964245885.1 uncultured Chthoniobacterales bacterium
GTGGCAGAAGCGCCGAGCAGGGCAGCGGCGGCAAAGGTGAGGGCGAGGGTGAGCAGGCGGTGGGTGGTGTTCATACCTCTGAGCATGAACCGTTTCCACGTGACTGCAACCCTGGTGTTGCGGGCCGACCGCGCCGACGGGAGAAGGCTCCTGCTTTTCCCAAGCAAGCGCACAAAGATCGCGCGGATGACGCATGTCACGCGGGTGGGTTAGACCCTTCGGAAATCGGTGGTTTGCTGGTGGCGTGAACCCGCTCCAGATCGATGGCCACCGCGTGTCGGCAGGCAAAGTTCGTCGCGCCGCGCGCCACGCGCCGACGGTCAACGCGCCGACCGCGCCGGACCGCATCACCGCCGAACGCGTGGCGCGCTCGATCCGCACGCGCTTCGATCCCCTGCCCTCGCTCAACCCGCGTTCGCTCACACAATCCCTCCAGCAGTTCGAGTACGGCTACCTGGAGACGGCCGCGCGGACCTTCGACGCGATGGAGCGCCGCGACGACCGCCTGGCATCCGTCGCCGGCAAGGCCAAGAGCGCGCTGGCCCGCCACGGCTTCGAGGTGCTCATCGCCGACGGCCGCCTCACGAAGGCACAGCGGGCCGAGGCCCAGCGGCACCAGGCCGCGCTGGAATATCTCTACACCCACTGCACCGCCACCAACGCCGTGCGCGAGGACGAGACGGGCGGGTTTTCCCTGCTCGTGCGCCAGATGGCCGACGCCATCGGCAAACGCTACAGCGTCCACGAGATCGTCTGGGAGCCGGGCGACGACGGCACGCTGACCGCCACCTTCCGCCACGCGCCGCTGTGGTTCTTCGAGGCGATCACGGGCCGGCTGCGCTTCAAGACCCAGGACGGCGTCGCGGAAGGCGTGCCGCTGGACCCGGACGCGTGGCTGGTCACGGTCGGCGACGGGATCATGGAGGCGTGCGCGGTGCTGTGGATGTTCAAGCACCTGCCGCTGCGCGACTGGCTGGCGTACTCGGAGAAATTCGGCCTGCCGTACCTGCTCGGCAAGACGGGCGCGGCGTTCAACAGCGCCGAGTGGAACGCGATGGCGGCGGCGTTGCGCGGGTTCGGCAGCGACGGCGCGGCGGTGGTCGGCGGCGCGGACGACATCGTGCCCGTGCAGGCCGGCGTCGGCGGCGAGCGCACGCCCTACGAAGGGTTGGTCGAACGCAGCGACCGCGCCCTGTCGATCCTGTGGCGCGGGGCCGACCTCGGCACGCAGTCGCACGGCACGGGCGGCGGCGGCCAGGGCGCGAGCGTGCAGGCCGACGAGACCGCCGCGCTCGACGAGGACCGCGCCGCGTGGCTGACCGAGAGCCTCCTGCCGGTGTCGCGCACGGCGATCCGGTATTTGTTTGGGTCAGGGACGCGTCCGCTGGCGTACGTGCGCATCAAGACGCTCGTGCGGCGCAACATCCAGCTCGACCTCGCCGTGGACGCGTTTTTGCTCAACAACGGCGCGCCCGTCTCGCGCGCCGACGCCCTCGAACGCTACGGCCGCCCCACGCTCGACGCGGACGCACCGCTCCTCCAGCCGCCCGCCGCGACGGGCGGCAGCGCGCGGGCCGTCGCGAGCGAGGACGCGAGCCTGGCCTCCATCGAACGCGCCGCCAACGAGGCCGAGCCGGTCGTCGGCGCGGCCAACGACGTGGCGGCCATCGCCCCGGCGGCGGGCGACGCCATCGGGCACGCGGACCGGTGGTTCCAGGTGTCGCCGTTCGGGCGGTTCCCGCACCGCGTGGGCATTCAGGTGTTCGACCGGGCGGCGGCGAACGCCATCGTCAACCTCTTCTACAGCGCGCGCGACCGGCTGGCCCGACTCTGGCGTGGGTTACCCGTGTTCATCGGCCATCCCGACCTCGACCCGAAGACGTATCCCGACCACCGCAAGTACGGCTCGATCCAGCGGCTCGAAGTGCGCGACGACGGCCTGTACGCCCAGGCGAAGTGGAGCCGGGCGGGCCGCGAGATCGTCAACGACGAGCACTTCGATTTTCCAAGCCCGCTCTGGAACATGGAGCCGGTGCCGCGCGAGCCCGGAGCTTTCCGCCCGGTGGAGCTGATCTCCGTCGGGCTCACCAACCGACCCAACATCGCCAACAAACCCGTGGGAGCCAACACCCAGCCTCCCCACCCCGCAGTGGAATTCGATCCCATGAAACGCGAAGAACTCATCACCCAACTCGGCCTGCACCCGGCGGAAAACGCGGACGGCGTCACCGACGAGCAGATCGCCGCCGCCGTCGCCCGGCTGCGCACGGCCGAGAACGCCCTGCGCGCCGCCCACGAGGCGCGCGAACAGGCCGTCCGTGAGCGCGGCGAGCAGACGGTGCGCGCCGCCAACGAACGCCGCGCGCGGATCGAGGACCGGCTCCTCGCCGCCGCGAACGCGGGCCGGATCACCGAGGCCGAGAAGACCGGCTGGCGCACGCGGCTGGAGGCTGACTTCGACGGCGCGGGCGCGGCCTCGGACGGCCTCGTTCCCGCGATGAACACCCGCGCCACGCAGCAGACCGGCGGCCTGGGCGCGCGCAACGGCGGCAGCGTGGCGCTGACGCGCGCCGCGCGCATCCAGGCCGCCAACGAGGCCGTGGAAACCCGGATGCGGGAAACCAACGACCCCGACTATGGCAAGGCCTTCACCTGGGTGCGCGGGCACCGGCCGGAGTTGTTCAAGGACATGCAGGAGCCGGAAACGCGCGCGGCCTGATCTCCCGCCGCAGGCGTCGTCACAAAGGTAGGGATGCCTCTCCGAGGCAGTCCCTGATTTCCTCCGGTTGACCGTCATCGAAGTGGCCCGCTTTCCAGAGAATCTAGGGACTGCCTCGGAGAGGCATCCCTACCTATTGCCGGAACGACCGGCTGCGCCTGTTCGGAAACCTACTCACACGCTCTCACCAGCAACCACCCGCAAACCAGTTACTAACATCATGCACCTTGCTCTCTTCCTTCTCACCGCTGCCGCGCTCGGTCTCCCCTGGGCTTTGCGCCGTTGCCGCCACCGCGCGGGCTTCCTCGCCGCCAACGTCGCCGAAGGCACGCGCGAGTTCGATTCGCTCGTGCCCGACGCCGCCATGCCGGCTCGTCACCTGCTCGTCAAGCGCGGCAGCGACGCGGCCCACTTCGCCATCGCCGGCGCGGGCGACCGACCCATCGGCGTGTGCGAGGACCAGACCAGCACGGCGGGCGTCGCCCTGCCCGGTTTGCCGTTGCGCATCAGCCGCCTCGGGGTCTCGACCCGCAGCAAAACCGTCGCCGTCAGCAGCGCCGTCGCGCAGGACGACCTCCTCGTCCCCGCCGCCAACGGCTACGCGCAGACGCTGCCCGCCGCCGCCGGCACCTACTGGGTCGTCGGCAGCGCCGAACAGGCGGTCGCGGCCGGCGGCACCGTCGAGTTCATCGGCTGCCTGCCGTACAAAGTCACCGTTTCCTAACATCCCACCGCTTCCAACTGATATCTCATGCTGAAAACATCACCCTCCCCTTCCCGGCTCGTCCCCGTGTTCTCCGCCGACGAGCGCGAACCGCTCTACCGCGACATCAGCCAGCACCCGGCCGGCACGATCGTCGCCGCCAACGACGACCTGCTCGTGGAGGCGGATTTCTCCGAGGGGCTGACCGCCTACGCCACCGGCTGGCGCGATCCGTCCGACCTGCAGGGCGCGCTGGATTTCATCGCGCCGGCGGTGCCGGTGAGCCGGCGGTTCGAGTTCGCGCAGGCGACCAACGCGGAGGAATTTTACTCCGAGGTGGACGACGTGCGCGCAATGGGCGCGGACTTCAAGCGCGTGGAATACACGAGCACGAAGGCGCTCGGCATCACGCTCAACAAGGGGCTCACCCTGCGCGTGGACCGCGACCAGACGGTGAACAATCCGCAGTGGCAGCAGCAGGCCGTCGACCGGTTGATGCGCCGCCTGCTGCGCAACGAGTACCGCCGCGCCATCGCCATCCTCTCCGCCGCGCTGGCCGCCACCAACAAAACGTGGGCTGGCAACGCGGGCGAGGACCCGGACCAGGATGTCATCACCGACCTGATCGCGGGCACCGACGGCAGCGGCGTGCGCGCCAACCGCGTGCTGTACTCGGACACGTCCTGGAACAAGCGCAGCCTGAGCTACCGCTTGCAGGCGAACCGGGCGGGCACGCTGACGCTCGCCACGATGACGCCGCCGCAGGTCGCCGCCGCGCTCGGCGTGGACCAGGTGCGCGTGGACCGCGCGCGCTACCAGGCGACCGCCACCACCAAGAACCAGATCGTGGGCAGCCAGGTGATCGAGTTCTACGCGGAGGACGGGCTCACGCAGGACGACTCGAGCCACATCAAGCGTTTTGTGAGCAACACGGACGCGGGTGGGCACTGCGCGGTCTACGTCCAGCCCTACGGCTCGAAGCTGTGGGATGTCACCGTCGAGCA
>CAXTOX010000197.1:0-4421 GCA_964245885.1 uncultured Chthoniobacterales bacterium
GACAGCATGGAGCAGACCCCGGCCATCCCGGACAATTGCCAGTGGGCCATCTTCCTGCGCAACCACGACGAATTGACCTTGGAAATGGTCACCGACGAGGAGCGCGACTACATGTACCGGATGTACGCGTCCGACCAGCGCGCGCGCATCAACCTCGGCATCCGCCGCCGCCTCGCGCCCTTGCTCGGCAACAACCGGCGCAAGATCGAGTTGATCAACATTCTCCTGTTCTCGCTGCCCGGCACGCCGATCATTTATTACGGCGACGAGATCGCCATGGGCGACAACATCTACCTGGGCGACCGCAACGGCGTGCGTACGCCCATGCAGTGGAGCGCGGACCGCAACGCCGGGTTCTCGCGCGCCAACCCGCAGCAGCTTTACTTCCCGATCATCATTGATCCGGAGTACCATTACGAGTCGATCAACGTCGAGAATCAGGAACAAAACCTCTCGTCAATGCTCAACTGGATGCGCCGGGTCATGGCCATCCGCCGCCGGTTCCAGGCGTTCGGACGCGGAACGATGGAGTTCCTGACCTCGGACAACACGAAGGTCCTGACCTTCCTGCGCCGCTACGAGGAGGAAATCATCCTCGTGATCGTCAACCTCTCGCGGTTCTCGCAGGCCGTGGAACTGGACCTCCACGCGTTTGTCGGGATGCGGCCGAAAGAAATCTTCAGCCAGAACGCCTTCCCGAAAGTCCGCGAGGACATGCCGTACACCCTCACGGTCGGTCCCCACGGGCATTTCTGGCTGCTGCTGGAGCCCACCGCGCAAAGCATCGCCATTGGAAGCGGCGAACGCACCCTGCCGTTGCTGGAAGGCGTGACCGGCTACGACGCTCTGCTCGCGGCCAACGTGCGCTCGCGCCTGCAAGGCAAAATCCTGCCCGCCTACCTGCCGACCTGCCGCTGGTTCCGCTCGAAGGCGCGCACGATCCAGCGCGTCGACATCCGCCGCGTGATGCCGGCGGGCGAAGGCGCCCTTCGTTCCCGGCTGCTCTGGCTGGACGTGTATTACACCGAGGGAATGCCGGAGACCTACGCCCTGCCGCTGCAAATCCTGGCGGCGGAGGCGGTGAAATCCCGCCGCTCGGCCGCGCCGACGAGTGTCATCGCCTCGCTGCCCGACGGCGGCGCGTTGTGCGACGCCAGCGCCGACGAGGGATTCCAGCGTGACCTGCTGGCGCTCGTCACGCAACGCAAGGTCCTGCGCGACGGGACGCGCGGCGAACTGGTCGGTCGCCCGTCTGGACCCGCGAGCGCAGCCTTGCAGGCTTTGAGCGGCGAAGTGGCGTGCCGCGCCCTGGGCGTCGAGCAAAGCAACACGTCCATCGTCTACGGCAACGAGTTCTTCCTGAAGTTCTACCGCAAGGTCGAGGAGGGCGAGAACCCCGACATCGAGTTGACCCGCTTCCTGACCGAGCAGGCGCATTTCACCTACGTTCCGCCGTTTGCGGGTCAGATCGAGTTCCACCCGGCAGACCGCAAGAAGCCAACCGAGGTCCTGGCCCTGATGCAAAACTGGGTTGCCAGCGAGGGCGACGCCTGGACGCTGACCATCGACGCCGCCTCGCGCTTCTTCGAGCGGGTGCTCGCCGCGCGCCACACTCCCGGCGAGGCTGCGCCCACCCCCCCGCTGCGGCTGTTGGAAAACGATTTTCACACCGCACCCCCAAACGTCCAGGAGATCATCGGCGGCATCTATCCGAGCCGGGCCGAACTCCTCGGCCAGCGCACCGGTGAGTTGCACCTCGCGCTGTCCGGCGAGGCGGCGCGAGCAGTTCCCAGCATGAGCCCGGAACCGTTCACGATGCTCTACCAACGCTCGTTGGAGCAATCCATCGGCACGCTGAGCCGCAAGGTCTTCACCAGCCTGCGCCGGAAACTTTCCTCGTTGCCGCAAGCGTCGCAACCGGATGCCACCCGACTGCTGGAATCCGAGAAAACCCTCGGCGCAATTACTTCGCGCGTGCTGCGGGGCCGGATCGACGCCATGAAAATCCGCATTCACGGCGACTACCACCTCGGCCAGGTGTTGTTCACGGGCAAGGACTTCTCCATCATCGACTTCGAGGGTGAACCGGCCCGCTCGCTGGGCGAGCGCCGGCTGAAACGTTCCCCGCTCGCCGACGTGGCGGGCATGCTCCGGTCGTTCCACTACGCGATCTCGAGCACGTTGCTGCGACGCATCGCGAGCTTGCCCGAAGACGCGGCATTTCTGCAAGCGTGGGCGGAGGTCTGGTACAGCTACGTGGCAGGCAGCTTCCTGCGGGCCTACGTGGCCGCCGCCGCCCCCGCCAAGCTGTTTCCGGCGGATCCGACAGGCTTTGAGAACCTCCTGCAAGCCTTCCTGCTCGAAAAGGCCGTCTACGAGGTGGGTTACGAGATCAACAACCGACCCGACTGGCTCGCCATCCCGATGCGAGGAATCTTCCAGGTGCTTGGCTCGGCGGCAGTGGTGGCGGCGGCTTGATCAGGCGCTCTGCAAGCCGCGCCGGACGAGGTTGACAGCGATGGCGGCGAGCAGCAGCGCCACGATCTTGGAAACCGCCCGCATGGCGCGCAGGCCGATCAATCGCTCGAACAGGACCGCCGCGCGCAAGGCAACGACGACCAGCAGCAAATTGGCCAGGAGCGCGACGAGCGTGACCCACAGTCCGACGCCGGTCGGTCCGACCAGGGTCAGGAGCGCGGTCAACATCGCTGGCCCGGCGATGATCGGCATGCCGAGCGGCACGACGCCGAAGTCCGTCCGCGCGTCGTCGTCGCGGCGGTTGTGGGCCAGGATGTCCTGCGCGGCGAGGCCGAAGAGGATCAGCCCGCCCGCGATGCGGAAGTCACTCTCCGTGATGCCGAGCGAGCGGAAGATGAAGTTGCCGAGGAACAGAAAGCCGACGGCGACGAGCAGCGCCGTGATGGCTGCCTCGTTGGCGACGGTGTTGCGGCGATCCTTCGGCACGTCCTGCGCCATCCCGAGGTAGACCGGCACCAGCCCGATCGGATCAATCGCCACGAAGAGCGGGATGAACGCGGTCAGAAAACTCTCAAGCCAGAGCGGCACGGGACAGGTCCGGGCGGCCGGATGAAAAAAGAGGTGGCTGGGGAGGGAATCGAACCCCCGACACGAGGATTTTCAGTCCTCTGCTCTACCGACTGAGCTACCCAGCCTCCTTCGGAAAGGAACGGATATGTGGCGCAAACCCGCTTCGCTGGCAAGTGCATTCCGCATTTTTTCAACGCGGTGCGGTCGGTTCGATGGTCCGGTCGGTCAACCGCCAGATGGGGCCGTCCGGCGCGTCGTCGAGCCAGTCCAGATGCGTGGTGGCCACCAGGCGTTGCGAACCAGCGGGCAGGGTCGCGAGCAGCGCGTTGCGCCGGCCCGGGTCGAGTTCGCCAAAAACATCGTCCAGCAACAGCAGCGGCGGTGTTTTCCACACGGCTTCGAGCAGGCCGGCCTGCGCCATCTTCAAGGAAAGGGCCAAGGTGCGCTGCTGGCCTTCGGACCCGTACGCGGCGGCAGACCGGCCGCCGAGCCGCAAGCGCAGGTCGTCCCGGTGCGGACCGACGAGCGTCTGGCGCAGGCGCGTTTCCTCTTCCCGTGAGGCCACCAGCGCGGCCCGGAAGTCGTCGCCGCTGCCGGGCTGGTATTCGAGGGTGAGTTCCTCCCCCGCCCCGCCGGCCGTGATCGCGCGGATGCTGCGTTGCGCCTGCGCGATCCAGGGTTGCAGCTCGGTGACGAGGTTGCGCCGCAGTTGGGCGAGCAGCGAGCCGGTTTCCAGCAGCGGCGCGTCGTACGCTTCCACCTCGCGGCGGCGGGACGGCACGCTCTTGAGCAGCCGGTTGCGGGAACGCAGGGCGCGCTCGTAGGCGCGCAGGTTCGCGCGGTAGAGCGGCTCGATCTGGCTGCCGAGAAAATCCAGGAACCGCCGCCGGCCGTCGCCCGAGCCACGCACCAGTTCAAGGTCGGTGTTGCTGAAATAAACCAGCTTGGCTAATCGCAAATACTCCGCGGTGCCCGCTTGCTCGACGCCGTCGAGCACCAGCTTGCGGCGTTCGGCCCCGAGGTAGAACTGCATCCGCCGCGCGTTGAAGCTGCCCTGCACGGACAATCCCCGCGCGCCCTCACGCACCAGCGGCAGCAGCGAGGTCGAACGCGGAGACGCCAGCCGCAGCAGCACGCAAACCGCTTCCAGGATGCTGGTCTTGCCCTGGGCATTGTCCCCGACGAAGAACTGCGTGCCCGGCACCAACTCGACTTCCAAACGCTCGAAGCAGCGGAAGTCCGAGAGTTTGATCTGCGTGAGCATGGTGCGAGGCCTGACCGTACGCCCCGCGTTAAAGCTTCGCCACCGGCCCCGCGAGGACAATCAGAAAGTGTGTGAGAAGCGTCTGGGTGGTCCGCCGCAGGCGTCGTCA
>CAXTOX010000198.1:0-4362 GCA_964245885.1 uncultured Chthoniobacterales bacterium
CTGCCGGGGCTGACCCGTTTTTTGTTCTTTTCCCACGGCTCACGCCGTGGGCTAAGTTCTGCCGCCCCTGCCGGGGCTGCCAAGACATCAAACTGTACTACTACCTCCAACGCAGAAGATTTGTATGCGGAAAAGCGGGCATGGGTCCAACTTCTGTCACCCTCTGCTCGGCAACTGAGACGTTGCGCCTATCAATTCAACGGAGCGGCCGGCGCAATGACCAGACGCCGGTCCTGCGGGTGGGGAAACGCCGTGAGAGGCATGCCGAAAACACGGGAGAGGAGAGCAGGCTGGAAAATGTCCGTCGGCGTACCGGTGGCCACGGCCCGCCCGCCTGTCAGGAGCAGCACCTCGTCGGCGTACCGGGCGGCCAGGTTCAGATCGTGCAGGATGACCAGCACCCCGATGCGCCCGGAGACAGCCCGACGCACCCGGGCGAGCAGGTCGTGCTGATGCGCGTAGTCGAGCGCCGCGGTGGGTTCGTCCAGCAGGAGGAAACGGCTGCCGTTTCCTACCGGGGCCTGCCAGATTTGCGCCAGCACGCGGGCGGCCTGCACCCGGGACTTTTCCCCTCCCGAGAGCGTCGGGAACCACCGGGCCGCCAGGTGCGCGGCGTCCATCGCGGCGAGCGCGGCGTACGCGATTTCCAGGTCCGCGCGGCTTCCGGCATGACCCGCATGGGGGATACGGCCGAGCAGGGCAACCTCCAGGGAAGTGAGGGCGGCGGACAAGGCCGAATGTTGCGGGAGCACCGCGATCCGGCGGGCGCGTTCGCGTTGACTCCATTTCGGGTAAGGGAGATCATCCAGCCGGATTTCGCCGGCCGCCGGGCGGATCTCGCCCGACAGCAGCCGCAGCAGCGTCGTCTTGCCCGCGCCGTTGGGGCCGACGACCGCGAGGACCTTGCCCGGCGTTAACCGCAGCGACACCCGTTCGAGCAGAGGCCGGCGGCGGACGGCGTAACTCACCGCGCAGGCGGCGAGGGAGGCGGGGTCTTCCACGGGCGGGGTTTGGGTGAACATAACATCTCAATCCGACGCGCGCTGCTCCCGCCACAGCAGCCACAGGAAAAACGGCGCGCCTAGCAGCGCGGTCGCCACGCCGACCGGGATCTCCGCCGGGACGGCGACGGTGCGGCATACCGTGTCGGCTGCGAGCATCAGCAACGCGCCCGCCAGCGCGCTGCCGGGCAGCAGGAGACGGTGGTCCGGGCCAAGCACGAGCCGCAGCAAATGCGGAGCCACCAGCCCGACGAAACCCACGATGCCCACGGTCGACACGGACGCACCCACCATCAACGCCGTGCACGCGAGCATGATTCGTTTATGGGTTTCCACGCGGAACCCGAGGTGTCCCGCTTCGGTTTCGCCCAGCAGCATGGCGTTGAGCAGGCTCGCCTGCCGGAGCAGGAGCCAGCCGGGCACGAGCACCAGCGGCGTCAGCAGCGCGCACACGGTCCAACTCGCCGCCCCCAGGCTGCCGAGACTCCAGAAGGTGATGGAGCGCAGTTGCGCATCATTGGCCAAGAACGTTGCCAGACCCACCCCCCGCCCCGCCGAAGGCGTTGATGGCAATACCCGCCAGCAGCAACCCGGCGAGATGGGTGCGTCCGTCGACCCGGCCGAGGAAATGCACCGCCGCCGTCGCCCCGAGCGCTCCCGCGAAAGCGCACGCCGGCAGCGCCCAGACGGGCGCGGTCCATGCGAACCGGCCGGCCAGCACGATCGACGTGATTGCCCCCAGTGCCGCCCCGCTGGACACACCGAGGAGCGCGGGGTCCGCCAGCGGATTGCGAAAGAGACCTTGCATGGTCGCCCCGCAGAGCGCCAGGCTGCTGCCCACCAGGCACGCGAGCAGGACACGGGGCAGCCGCAGGAACTACAGGACACTGTCCTGCTGCGGCGTGTAGGCCACCGGCAGCGGCACGCCGATCCGTTTGGCGAGGATGGCGACGACCTGTGCCGGTTCGATGCGAACCGCCCCCATCCCGGTGGCCAGCACGGCGCCGAGGAGGAGGACCGCTGTAAACGTCAGCAAAACCGGCCAGCAACGCGGGCGGCGTTAACCGGTGAGACCGGGAGCCTCGCGCGGTGGATCGACCGGGACCGACGGCGCGCGCGTAACCGGCGGCTCAAGGGCGAGGCTCATCGGGATGCAGCGCGCGGGCCAAATCGAGGATGGCCGCGCCCGTGCGCGGGCCAAACCCCAACAAGTACAGTCGTCCAGCGCGACCACCCGTTTGTTCTGTCCGGCGGGAGTGGCATCGAGGCCGGGCTGCGTGAGCAGGCGTTCCTTGCCGCCGACGCTGGCGAGTCCGCGGTCCAGCGTCAGGATGAACTCCGGAGCCGCGGCCACGGCGGCTTCCGCCGTGAGGGGTTTGTAGCCGTCGTACCCGGTCACGGCGTTGCGTGCGCCGGCGAGGTTGATCACCGCGTCGGCGGCGGTGCTCTGTCCCGCCACGTTCATCGTCGCGCCGCGCGCGTAGATGAACAGGACGGTCGGACGCGTCGTCATCCCGTCGATCTGGGCGCGGGCGTTGTCGGCCTCCCGGCCGATGGTCGCCGCGAGTTTTTCACCCGCCTCTGCGCGGTCCAGCGCCGCCGCGATGGCGCGGACCTTGGCCTGCGCCCCGGCCACGGTGTGTTCGCTCGGCACGAGCACGAGGCGCACGCCGGCCGCGCGCAGTTGTTCCAACACGTTGGGGGGTCCGGCCTCGTCGGTCGCCAACACGAGGTCGGGTTTGAGCGAGAGCACGCCTTCCGTCGCCAGGGTGCGCTGGTAGCCGAACTGCGGCAAGTTTCGTCGCGGCCTCGGGGTACACGCTCGAAGTATCCGTGCCGACGACGAGATCGCCCGCGCCCAGCGCGTAGACCGTCTCCGTGACCGGCCCGCCCAGCGGCACGACCCGCAAGGCTCCGGCCGCCTGCACCGATCCGGTGCTGATGCCGGCCAGCAGACACACTAAAATGATTTCACTGGAGAGGTGGCCGCCTTTGATGCTGTGGTCACGGCGCTCTGTCGCCGTGCTCTGCATTTGTGGTGTCCCGTCAGGCAGACACGGCGACACAGCGCCGTGACCACAAAAAGATCGGAAGCATTCCAAGATCCACCTTTTCATCGCGACGAGTTCAGGCCAGTCCGGCCACCAGTTCGCGCCAGGCTTCGAGTTCCGGCTCGCCCGGCTTCCGCTTGCCAAAGAACTGCACGATCAACTCACCGGCCGCGTCGTAGAACTCCACGCTGGTGACGTGGCCGTCGCGCGTCGGCTTCTTGACGACCCATGCTTGAGCGATGGCAGGCTGGCGCAAGTGCAGGTTGAAGTCCGGGTCGAGCACGTTGATCCACTCGCCTTCCTTGCCGAAGGGCACGATGCGTTCCACCGGACCCGTGTGGATCTGGATCATTCCCGGGTTGCCCACGAACACCATGATCGGCAAGCCTCCCGCCGCCGCCGCGCGCAACAGCGCCTCCGCGCTGGCCGGTGCCACGGACCGGGCAAACGCCTCGCCCGCCAGCCGAAGGGCCTGCGTGCGTTCCACGCCGAACTTCTTCAACAAACCGAAGAACTCGTGCGTATCCTGCAAGGCCACCCAACCCTGCCGGAAACCCTCCGCGTCCACCTCGCCGTCCGGCTTGCCGGGCAGGAGTGGCCCGGCGGCGGGTTGCACGGTGATCGTGTCGTCCTGGGCGGGATCGCGGAAGTCTGCCGCGATGGCGTCGAAGGCCGCCACGTCGCTCTCCGGTTGGAGGTACACCTTGTGCACGGCCGAGCCGTCGCGGTCGAAGAACTGGAGGCTGCGCTTGGTGCCGCCGTCTCTTTCCGGCTCGCCGACCGCAAATCCGAAGTGCCAGTGGTTGAGGAAGAACCGCAGGTCGATGTCCGGCCCGACGACGTTGCCCATGAAACCGAAGAAGCCGATCTCGCGGTACATCCCCTTGCGCTCGTGGACGCAATGCTCGTTGCGCGAGAGCGCCATGACGCGGCCGAGCGCGGGCAGCCGTTCGATGACCTTGCCCCAGCCGGGTTTTTCGGCCGGAGCGGCGAGCCGCGTGACGGTCTCACCGACGCCGGTGGCGAGCAGTTCCGCCTCGCTCACGCCGAGCGTGGCGGCGGCGTCGCGGATGCGGATGTGCGGATGGTCGGCCTGGTGCTGCCGCCACGCCTCCTTGAGCGGGGAAAGGACTTCGCTGGTCATGCAACTATCCATAACGGACGCCAACGCCACGCGCCTGCCCGGAATTGCGGTGGACTATCGCGGCGTTGCTCTCAGCGTTGCTCGCGGTTGCTTTGCCCGCGCGCCCGTGGTGCTCTCAGAGAGCGTGTGGGAAGCCCCCGCCGCAGGCGGTCGTCCAAGGTAGGGT
>CAXTOX010000199.1:0-4351 GCA_964245885.1 uncultured Chthoniobacterales bacterium
GACGCGCTGGAGCATGCCGCCCGGCTCGGCTGCGGCGATCTGCACCAGCTCGGGGAAGCGGGACGACGGTACGTCGAGCGGTTCGAGTGGAGGGCGGTGCTGGCGGCGTTCGAGCGGGTGCTGGCGGCGGTGAAGTCAGCCGAGTGACGGCCGGTCATTCTGTGGCGGATACCGTGACAGGGGGTTCAAGCTTTTTCGGATGGTCAACGGCAGCAATGCCCGGATATAACGTTGGGCTGCTGTGATTAACGAAGAAGATGTCCGGGCGATGGTGCGTTTGCTGGGCGAGGTGGTGGCGATCGAAGGCGACCACGCCGCGAAGAAACGTCACCTCCTGGATGGGCTGATTTCCCTCGTCGGTGCCCACGCCTGGGCTTGGGCGCTCATGGCGGAACCGGCACCCTACGAACTTCCCGTCTGCGTGAACTTCCTGCACGGCGGCTTCGACGAAAAGCAGTATGCCGCCTACCTCCAAGCGCTCGACCATCCCGACCTCGCTCGCTTCACCGCGCCGTTCCTGCTCGAACTCCAGCGCCGACAGGTCCATATCACGCGCATGCGCCAGCAGAGCGACCCGGCAAACCGTTTTGTCGAGTGCGGTGCCTACCCGCTCTGGTGCAAGGCCGGGATTGTCCCGGGCATCATGTCCAGCCGGCCGCTCGGCCTGCATGCGTACAGCCTGATTGGGATTTACCGTGGCCCCGAGCAGCCTCCCTTCTCGGAACGGGAACTGCGTCTGGCGCACATTGTCTTGAGCGAAGTGCCCAGGCTGCACGAACAGGGCTGGCCCGGGGACCTGGGAGTGACGGTGCCGCGGCTTGCGTTGCGGCGGCGGCAGACCCTTAACCTGTTGCTGGAAGGCTCCAGCCGCAAGGGGATCGCCGATTCGCTGGGCCTCTCGCTGCACACGGTCAACGGCTACGTCAAGGACCTGTACCGGCACTTCAAGGTGCAGTCGCAAGGCGAACTCATGCACCGCTTTCTCTGCGGCGACGGCGGTGACCAGCCTTAGGCCACGCGCAAGCGCCTGCGCGGGCACGGGATCGGCACCCCCTATTTTGGGGGGTAGGCAATTTTCGGTTTTCTCCGCAAAGCTTCGGGGACTCACCCGATGCGCTGGTTTTGGGTTGATCCGAATCCCGGCAGCCGTCGCCTTTCTTCCATCCTCGTTCAACTCGACCGAATGATAACGTCCTTGCACCGTACCCTCTCCACCTGGCTGCTGTTCGCGGCTCTCCGCACGGCCGCCCAGGCGACCGAAAACCACCCGCCCCTGACCGACGGCACGGTGGATGCCATCGCTGTCAGCGGCGGCACCACTTACATCGGCGGCAAGTTCACCAAGGTCGGCGAGGACACCGGCAGCGCGGTGGTCTTCGACGCCACGACCGGCGCGACGGCCGCCGGCTGGCCGTACGTCAACGGGCCGGTGAAAACGGCAATCCCCGACAGCGCGGGCGGCTTCTACATCGGCGGGCAGTTTTCGACGGTGGGCGGCGTCACGCGCCACCGCGTTGCCCACCTGCTGGCGGATAAGACCGTGGACGCCAGTTTCGATCCGGATGTCGCTCCGACATACACGTACATCTATGACTACCTTGGACCCGAGTACACCTACGTCGGGGTGTCGAGCGTGCATAGCCTGCTGCTCGACGGTTCGACGCTCTACATCGGCGGCCTCTTCAAGCAGGTCAACGGCTCGGTGGACCGCTGGGGCCTCGCGGCCGTGAACGCCACCAGTGGCGTGGCCCTGGCGTTCGATCCCCACACCGAGCAGACCGACAACGGAGGTTTCACCGCGGTTCCCGGCGAGGTGGATTGCCTCGCAATCAACGGCAACACGCTCTATTTCGGCGGCCATTTCACCGCGGTGAACAGCGGCTCCGCGCAGCAGACGCGCATCGTCGCCGCCGCCGTGGACAAGACCAGCGCCGTGTTGACTGCCTTCAATCCCAATGGCAGCGCCCAGCCATCCGTCGACGGCGTCAACGAGATGCTCGCTCCCCGGGCAATGGCCGTCGCCGGGTCGAACCTCTTCGCCGGCGGAACCTCGCGCAGCAGTTCGGGCAGCAACTACATCGGTGGTCAGGCGCGTCCCGCCGGCATGGCGAAACTCGATCTCACCACCGGAGCGGTGTCCAGTTGGAATCCCAACCTCGGGGTCAGCTACGGAGGCGTGGCGAACTCGTTTGTCATCGTCGGCAGCACGATCTACGTCGGCGGAGCCACCAACGGATATCCTGCTCTCTGGTCGGTCAACAGCGTGAGCGGAGTGGTTGGATCGTGGACGCCGCCAGTGCGGAACTCCAGCGTCGTTACCTCGGTGAACCTGGTAGGCAATTCGCTCTATGTCGCCGGTCAGTTTTTCGGCGCAAACGATGATGTGGTCTACGGGGTCGATGCTTTCGACATTTCGACCGGGCAACAAGCGGCCTGGAAACCGGATAGAGCCTTCGACTCTTATTTTGGAGGTTCCGCGCAGCGGTTCGACACGCTCTGCATCTCCGGCGGGGTGGTCTTCGTGGGCGGGGAGATCAGCGTCTTCGACACGGTGCCGCGCTACAAGCTGGCGGCGTTCGACACGGCTACCGGCACGCCGCTCGCCTGGGCACCGAACGTCTTCAAAGCGGACCAGGGGTACGCCGATCTTCCCGAGGATGCCGAAGTTTTCTGCCTGACGGTGCAAAACGGCGCGGTCTATGCCGGGGGCGATTTCCTCAAGGCAAACCTGCCATTTAGCACCGTGGACGGCCGGCAGTATTATTCCGGCGGAACGATCCGCAATCACGCCGCCGCCTTCGACGCCACGACCGGCACGGTGACGGCATGGGACCCGAACGCGGACAGCATTGTGCGCTCGCTCGTTGGCCTTGGCTCGACGATCTACGCGGCCGGCGACTTCTCGGGCGTCAACAACGAGGCAGTCCAGCGCACCAGCCTCGCCGCCTTCGACGCGAGCAGCGGTAGCGCCACCGCATGGAACCCCGCGCCCGATGACCTCGCGCACGTTGTCGCCACCGACGGCACGTTCATCTACGCGGGCGGGTACTTTTCCAGCGTCGGCAACGGGGCCGTCGCGCGCCGGGGACTGGCGGCGTTCGATCCGAACGGCGGTGCGGCCACCTCGTGGAACCCGGGCGTGGCCGTCAGTTCGAGCACGGGCGTGCTCGCCCTGGCCATCGACGGGTCCACGCTCTACGCCGGCGGCCAGTTCAGCGGCGACGGCAGCGTGAACGGCACCGTGCGGCGCAACTATGCTGCGGCCTTCGACCTGGGCAGCGGCGCGGCGACGGCGTTCAATCCCGACCTCGATGGCCCGGTGGACGCGCTGGCGGTCAACGCGGGGATCGTCTACCTGGGCGGGACTTTCCAGAGCGCCAACGTCACGCGCGGGCCGTTCGTGCGCCGGTTGCTGGCGGCGGTCAACGCGGCCGACGGCACGCTGACGACCTTCGATCCGGAAAGCTCCTACGATGCCTTCCGTGCCAACGGCGGCATCAAGGCCCTGGCGGTCGGCGGCAGCCAGGTGTTCGCCGCGGGCACCTACGGGTTTTTTGGCACGGACGCCCCGGCGTCGGCGCAGCAAAGTGCCGACCTGGACCCGGCGCTGTACCGGCCGGGCTTCGCGGCCTACGGCTTCTCGTCGGCCGACGTGGCGACTCTGCCGACGCCTCCTGTGACCAATCCGGGTTTCTTCGATGGGCAAACGGCGCTGTCCAACGGCGTGTACTACCTCCAGTTCCCGAACGGCAATATCTTCGGCTACTACAGCTACCTGACCGACCCGCATTACGTCTACCACTTCGACCTGGGCTACGAGTACGTCTTCGATGCGGCGGACGGGAAAGGCGGCGTGTACTTCTACGACTTCGCCAGCCAGACGTTCTTCTACACGAGCCCGGCGTTCCCGTTCCCGTACCTGTATGACTTCACGCTAAACACCGTCCTGTACTACTACCCGGACCCCAACAACGCGGGCCACTACAACACCGACGGCTACCGCTTCTTCTACCGCTTCGACACGAGGCAGATCATCGTCAAGTAAGCCAGGCAATTTGCAGCAGGTCGGGCCAGCGTCCCGCCGCCGATGGCACCGGCGGCGCGACGCTCTTGCCGTTTCCAATCAATAAGCCGTTTTGGGCGGACGGACGACTTGCAAGAATTTGTGTGCAAGGAAGTGAATAACCTGCTCATTATGAACAGGTGAACAGGCGAAGAACTTCCGAGAAGCTGTCGGCAAACGCAGTGGCTGTTGCGTATTTGCGGGTTTCTAAGTAGGTAAGCGGATTGTTTTGCGTATGTAGTGGGAAGGGTTCACCATGGGCGATGACCATCAAGTTGACGGCGGCGG
>CAXTOX010000200.1:0-4305 GCA_964245885.1 uncultured Chthoniobacterales bacterium
CCATGCCGCCAGCTTGCCAGCCAGTCGTGGCTCAATCAAGCGAACTATGCTCTAAAGTCCGTTTTCTGACGCGGCCCTATTGATGGGTAACATCATCGGCTAAATTTCGCAGGGGTCGGAACACATCAGGGCAAACGCATCTAAATGTTGAGCAGGCGAAAGGGGTAGGCGTCGTCCCAGCCTGCGCGTTTGAGGCGCAAGCGCACGCTGCTTTTCGTCTGGGTGTCGCGTTTGGCCAAGCTCAAGGCGACGCGGCGCACGGTGGCCAGGTTGAGCGGGGCATGATCCTTCCTGACCCGACAGCGGTCCTCGTCGAAGTGAACGTCCAGCATCCAGTGCAGGTTGTTCTCGATGGCCCATGGCCCCGCGCCACCCGCAGCCGCCGCGCGGCGTCAGGGGCCAGGCTGCTCAGGAAGTAGCGCCGCTCCACGCTTTCGGCTCCGCCACTCGCGGGCGCACGGCGCGCTTCGATCATCACCACGCTTTGCACGCCCGACCACGCCACCAGCCCGCGCAGGCCGCTGAGCAGAGCCGTTGCCCCGAACGCCACTGCGCGGCGCGTTTCGATGCGCCCATGGTCCTGGGATGGAGGCGGCGGAACACCCGCTCGAACGTGTCGTGGCTGGGGATGTCCCCCGGGCAGGTCTAGAAACGTGCGCAGCCAGCCTTCCTTCGTTTCGGCTCACTCGGCCAGGTCGCAGAAGCCTTCAGCTCCCGCCATCGTGGCGCACAGGGCGATGAGCAGAATGTCGCAGAGCAGGTGGCGGCGCGTGCGCTCGACGCGCGGGTCGGTGACTCCGGCAAAGAGCCGGGCGGCAGCAGAAGGGGTGAACAGGTTCATCCTGCCAACCTGCCAAACCCCCGTCAACGCAAGCCAGATTTAGATGCGTTCGCCCTGCCCATCAAGGAGTGGTCACTTGGCCGGCACGGATGAGCGTGGAAAATCCTGCGGGTCCCCGGCCGGCCGCGCAGCCGGGTTGATGAGCGAGTGCGCTTTCAACGCGGGAAAATCCAGACCGCCGGTGACCAGGTCATCCCGTGCGTAAAGCATTTGGTCCATCTTGTTGTTGAGCAGCAGCCGCCAGTCCCACCGGCGGCGGTGTGCCGGGTCGCTCCGGGTGCGGATGCTCGTCAGGCCATTGGCCGTCACGGCGTTGTACCACCGTGGACGGTCGTGCAGAGATTCCAGGAACCGGACGCAGGTGCCGCCGTCTTGAGGATTCCCAGCACGAGTCGAACGATCATGGCCGGGAACTTTTCTCGACAGATTTCGTTTTCTGCTCGGCCATTTCCTGCCGGATGAGCTGATGGATCGCCCCGAAAACCAGGGGCTGGCTCGTGCAACTGTGGCCGAAGGGGACGATCTGCTCGCTACGCGCTCCGTCCCAGTGGGAACTGTGGTAGCCCACGACGCCGTCCGAGCTGTTGGGCGTGTCGCCCCGGCCACGGTCGCCGATGATGCTGTGAAACGGTCGCCGGATCGTCTGTTTCTCGATGGCCCGGAAGTACGGGTTACGCGGCGAGAGCGAATCGATCACCGAAAACCCCGGCAGCCCGGAATTCCGCAGGGACGGATTGAGCAACTCGACGTTGAGCGTCAGGATCTGGGTGGAAAGCTGCAAGAGGTTCTCGGGAATGGCGATGAGCTTGGCCAGGAAGCGCACGATGCCCCAATCGGCCAGGCTGCTGCCGCGATGCGGGGTGGAGATGAAGATGACCTCGTCCACGTCGGGTCGCGCCGTGAAGAAGAGGTTGCGGCGGATGGAAGTCCGGGCGGCGGAGGAGACGGGAAGTTTTTCCAGCGGCGCGCCGAAGTAAGCGTCGTAAAAGGAGGAACCCGAGTCGATCACCAACAGATGCGCGAGCAGACCGCCCATGCTGTGGCCCACCAGGATGAGCTGATTGAGGTTGGGATTGGTTCCGGCGGGATCGTAGACGGCGCGCATGTGGTCGAGCGCGTCGCGCAGGCGGTGGGCGGAAGCGATGGCGGGCACCCCGGTCGGATAAAAGTAGTACCAGAACTGGTAGCGGCGGCTGAGGGCGGGATCGGCCAGCAGGTCGGTGGTGGCGTTGGCCCAGATCGACGGATCGGAGTTCAGCCCGTGGATGAACACCACCGGGATCTTCGTGGGCTCGAAGGGACCGAACGAGTAGAGGCCGCTGTATTCAAGAGCGCGTTGCGGACGGAAGAACCCCAGGAACGACAGGCGACCGAAAACATGGGTGCCAACCTCTTCGTTGACCGGCGTGGAGAAATCCGCCCCGACCGGCAGGGTGCGGCGTTTGCCCAGACGCCACTCGACGATCTGGCGCGGGTCGAGCACTTCCAATTTCACCCGGTGCGGACGAGCGGTCGCGGCCCCCGAAAAATCGAGCACGACGGTGGCCGGCAGATGGTAGCCGCGGGCCGGCAGCCCCGGTTCGCGCGCCAGCCGGGCTTCGGTCGCGTCGCGGACCGCCAGCACGGTCGCGCCGAGGCCCGCACGCAAGCCGGTCGGCACGTCGCGGTTGACGTGCGGACGATGGATGGTTTCGATCCGGTCGTACACCCCGCGTTTCCAAGCGCCTTTGGTAGATTCGGGCGCGGCGAGTTCGAGCACGAAGCCGCCCGCTTCCAGGTGGGTGGAACCCGGACCTTGCCAGTTCCAGGCGGGTTCTTCACCGGAACTTTGATCGAGCGCGTTGATCTCGTCCACGACGGCAGTCGTCGCGGCGGCGTAGCGGGCTTCCGCCTCCATGAGAAGCGATCCAGCAATCGCGGGGTCAGCCATCTGCTGCCAGGCTGACTGCGCCTGCGCCAGGGAGGCTGCGAGTTGCTCCCGTGGTACGGTGCCCGGCGCGCTGGCGCGAACGGGACTCGGTCTGGCAGCCAGAAAAATCGCGGCGGTGACGATGACGAAAAGCGGTTTGCGCATTTGGCGGTAGGGTAGACTCTCTTCGACTTCATTGCTGCTTGCCACTCGCGGGCAGCCGGGCAGGCTTGCCACCGTCGCCCCGGCGATGGCGGCAGGCAGAAAAACGGGCGTCCGCTTGACAGTCAGCAAAACGTTCTGTAACCAAAAAAACCAACGATTCACTGAAGGCATCGAAAAAAACCATGATCACCCGACGCACCGCACTGACCACCACCCTCTTGGGCGCCATGACTTTGGCTGCCGGCCCGGCGCTGGCCCAGCGCAGACAACTGCCCCTGGCGCCGGTGAAGGACGGCAAGTCGGCGCTGACGCCCGAGCAGGCGCTGGACCTCCTCATCGAAGGCAACCAAGCCTTTCTGCGCGACGAACTCGAGACGCCCGACGCCAGCGCGCAACGGCGGCTCGCCTTGGCCAAAGGCCAATCCCCGTTTGTCGCGTACGTCTCCTGCTCGGACAGCCGGGTGCCGCCCGAGCTGCTGTTCGGGCGCGGTCTCGGCGAATTTTTCATCATTCGCAACGCCGGCAACACGGTGGATACGGTCGCCCAGGGGTCGCTGGAATACGCCGTCGCGAAGCTCGGCGTGCCGCTGGTGGTCGTCATGGGTCACGAGAGCTGCGGCGCGGTCGAGGCCGCGATCAGCGTCGTCGAAAACAACACGCGCTTTCCGGGCGCGATCGGCAACATGGTCGAACCGATCATCCCGGCCGTGCTGGAGGCGCGTGGGCGGGAGGGTGACAAGGTGACGAACGCGGTCAAGGCGAACGTCTCGCGCATTGTGCGGACCTTGCGCACCGAGAGCGATCCGCTCCTGCTCAAGCCCCAGGCCGAGAAAAAGCTTCTGATCGTGGGAGCTTACTATGAACTCTCGTCGGGTCGCGTGGACTTCTTCGACCGGGTCTGACCCTGGGCGACGCTCAGCGCGCTCGCCCCGCTTCGAACTTCCGTTGCCGGAGCCGAAACTCGGTCGGGCAAACCTGACGACCCAAGCTCGGCGACAGAGGCTGGCGAGGAAAGACGTGGATTGCAGAGAAAGCCCCTCGCCAGCCTCTGTTTAGGCCCCCGGCGGTGGACGTTCCCTAGCTCACCGTCACCGTCAAAATCGGACTCGGCTGGCCGATGACCGCGTCGTTTTGCATCGCCAGTAGTTGATACTGCCGCTGCTCCGGCGCGCCGGGCTGGGCGAGCGGGGTATGATCGACGTACGAGCGCGCCGTGAACATCCCCACCGTCTTGAACGCCGTCTCCGTGCCGCGCTTCATCTGCAACTGCGCCGCCGTCACTTGTCCGCTGCCCTTGCCGATCTTGGCCAGCACCGTCTCGTGCCCGGTCGCATCGACGCTCTTGAGTTCGGCCACGTAAGTCGCGGGGGTTGAACGGCGTCACGACCGG
>CAXTOX010000201.1:0-4079 GCA_964245885.1 uncultured Chthoniobacterales bacterium
GCGAAAACTCCCAAACCAGCCTTATCTTTAGTGCCATTCGGGACAGGCATCTTTTTCCCGTGAGAGGTTGTAGTGATGCACGAACAAGCGCAGGGCGATTTCGTCCATTCGTTCGCACTTGGAAAAAGCATCCTGGGTTTGCCGATCCGTCACACGGGTTACGAATCCACCTGGACCGCGTCTTCGATGAACTGGACGGGTTGGCATCGTTATTCTCCACAATCCAAGCGCGGTGCCGCCGGTGAAGTGCCTGCTGTTTTCCCGCGTGGCTAGGCACCCTTCCGCTCGCCTCTCACCCTGGTCGGAGATTGTTCCGCAAGATAAGGAGGCTACGAGTCTCGATGCTTGGAAGCTGCGTGATGGTCCCTCCGCCCGGGCCTCTTCAGCTGGAGAAATCCTAGAACCAGCCTTTTTGACGAAACCACGCGATGGTGTCCCGCGCGGATTCCTCCACGTCACGCGAGGTCAGGCCGAGTTCTTCCCGGCTTCTCTCTGCCGTGAAGTGCATGCTGTAGCGAGTCAACTTCACGCCGGTGACCGTGGCGAGCGGCATCCGTCCGGTGAGATGGTTGGCGGTCCATTCGCTTGCATACGCCACGAGCAACGCGAGCGCGTAGGGGATCTCCCATCGGGGGGCTTTCCTCCCCGCCAGACGACCCACGAGCTTCAGCCATTCGATGAGCCGCAAATTGACCCCGCCCAACAGGTAGCGCACCCCGGGACGTCCAACCTTCATCGCCGCACGCATGCCGGTTGCCACGTCACGTACGTCGACCATGTTGAACTCGCAATCCAGATAAGCCGGCAGCTTCCCTTGGCAGAACGCCAGCGTCATGCGTGAGGGGGGGGTGAGATGATGATCGCCCGGTCCAATCGGCAACGTGGGGCAAACGACGACGACCGGGGCTCCCGCATCCGCCAGGCGGAAGGCCTCCTGCTCCCCCTTCAACTTGCTGCGGCAGTACGCACCAATCATCTTTTCGCCATTCAGCCGAAAATTTTCCACGGGTTGATCTCCTGCGACCACGCCGGCAAGAATGCTTTCCGTGCTGGTGTAAAGGATGCGTTCCGCTCCGGCGCGAACTGCCTGGTTGAGCACGTTGCAGGTGCCTTGATGGTTCACCGCGTCGAAGTCGCTCGGGACCCGCGTCCATAGATTGGGGTTGGCCGCGAGATGATAGACCTGGCGGCAATCGCGGACGGCGTCCCTGACCTCTTCCACGCACCGAATGTCTCCACGCACCAACTCGATGGCATGCAGAGGCAGATGGCTCACCCCAGCTGCGGGTCCCTCCAATACGCGCACGCGCTCACCGGTCGCAACCAGTTGGTTGACCAGATGAGAGCCGATGAAGCCGCCGCCGCCCGTTACGAGGATCAAAGCACTTTCTCCTTTACCAGAACTTCCCCCAGCTCGACCAGCCTTTCGCGACCGGGGGGCAATCCTTTTTCGTGCATCGTGCCGATCATGGCGAGAACGGCGGTGTTGATAGGGCAATTGACGCCTTGGGCGAGCCGATGCAAATGGCCGTTGTAGGCGGCGACTTCCGTCCGACCCGTGCCCATGTCCGGAGCCATGGAACAGTACGTTCCATCCAGGCTGGGGCGAAAAAAGCGCGCCAGCATCCGAGAAACCCCTGGCAGCCGGAGGATCCGGTCGACCACCCAAGGATGAAAAGGGCCGATGCGCGCCAGAGACACATTGTTACGCCGGAGAATGGCGTAATTCTCTCGCAGCAGGGCAAAGAAAAGCCGTTGCGCCAGCGGGTCGCCGAGCAACTGACCGTTATCGATGCCGGCGGCGGCGGCCAAGGGGGAGATGGCGGCATTATACATCAGCTTTGAGGATTTGTAGGGTCCGATCAAGTCCACCACCCGAACCTGCTTCCAGCCGCCCTGCAACAATCCCGCCGCCAAACCTTCGAGAATCTTCCGCTCTTCGGCCGCCAGGAGGCGGCGGCCCCCCAGATAGAGTTCACCCGTGCGGGTGATCCGGGTCGATGGTCGGTTTGGTTCACACTGCGAGACGAACGAAGCGATCCCCTCGCAGGGATGGCTTGACGCGCTCAAGGCCGGATCAAATCCGTTCTGGACGGGGAGGAGGAGGTGACGTTGAGGCAACCGGGCGAGCACGGTGTCATTGTCGAAGGTCTTTGTGCAGAGGAGCAGGAGGGAGTGTTCTGGAGGTGCCCAAGCCGAAAAGTCGCTGAAACGGACATGACGCTCGTTTGCTCCGTCAACGGAGATACCACCGCGGCACCCGGCGTCGAGCTTCTTTTTGTTGGCATCCACCAGGGTGACATCCCAGCCAGCCCGAGCCAAAAACCACCCGAGCATCACCCCGATTCCCCCGGCACCGATGATGTGGACAGTTCGCACTCACACAGAAGTAGGAGACCCACGCCGAAAGTCGACTCAGATCGGAAAGCCACGCCACGGAAGCACCGGCAGCCGTCGGCACCGCTTTCGATTGCCAGAAGATCATGCCGTGCGCCGGAACTCACCCGCACACTCTCGCCGTGCTCTCGCTCACGGCGAGATCCGGGCGCAACGGTGGCAGCGGCAGGTCGAGCGACTCGCCGTTGATCATGCACAGGAGCACCTGGATGCAGCGTCCGCCCTCAGCCGCGAAGTCATGGCGCACGGTGGTGAGCGCCGGGGTGAAAAACTGTGCCTCCGGCAGGTCGTCGTAGCCGGTGCTTCCCTCTTCCCGGCGGAAAGGCGAGCGCTCACAAAAATTTACTTGCCTGCTCTCTGATTATGGATTTGGCTGGCCACCGTGCGGGCTCGTTCGAGCCGGCACGTCTCCCCTGTCTGAGCGTTTCCCCGACCGTTCGCACGTTCCCTCCCCTATAGTCCTCCCCCGCATCGTTGCTTGGCTCACCTCTTCGTCCCTGCCGCTCCGTGCCGCCCTGCTGGCGGCGGGAGCCTGCGCCGCGCTGCCGCTGGCGGCTGCCGCGGCGGACCAGGGAAACTTTAATCAACCCGATTATGGCAAGTTCTCGCCCGAGAGCGGCCCGATCACCCTCGAAGTCTGGTCGTGGGTTGGCGGGCTGGACAAAACCGCGGCGGAGTTCAAGAAGGTGTACCTGAACCTCAAGGTCCACGTGAACAGCTTCGGCGGCGGCGACGCGCAATACCCGAAGATGCAGACCGCCATCAAGGCCGGCAGCGGCGGCTGCGACGTGGCACAGATCGAATACGATTTCCTATCCTCTTTCATCGCCACCGATGGGTTGGTCGATCTATCCAAGTACGGCGTCGACAGCGTGAAATCCTTCTTCGTGCCCTGGACCTGGGGGCAGGTGTCGCCGGACGGCAAGGCGGTCTTCGGCGTCCCGCAGGACAGCGGCCCGCTGGCGTTGTTCTACAACAAAAAGATCTTCACCCAGTACGGCCTGACGGTGCCGACCACTTGGGACGAGTTCGCCCAGCAGGCTGACAAGCTCGCGCAGGCCAGCGGCGGCAAGGTGAAGATGGCGAATTTCTATCTGACCAGCTCACCGTGGTTTATCGGCTTGGCGTGGGCCAACGGCGCGACGTTTTTCAAGGCGCAGGGCGACACGTGGACGCAGTCCATCAACAGCCCCGAGGCGGACAAGGTGCTCGAATACTGGGATGGATTGATCAAGAAAAAGCAGGTGGCGACCATCCCGGGCTTCACGCCCGAGTGCTTCAACGCGTTCGGCTCCGGCCAGATCGCTTCGTCCATCGAGGCCGCCTGGGGGCCGGGCGTGCTGGCCGCTTCCACGAAGGGCGAAGGCTCGGGCAACTGGCAGGTCGCCCCATTGCCACAGTGGAGCAAGGGCGGGACTCTCCGCACCGGCAACTGGAGTGGCAGTTGCAACGCCGTGCTCAAGCAATCCAAACACCCGAAGGCGGCCACGCTCTTCGCGGTCTGGTTGAACACCAACCATAACCCCGTTGTGGGCAATTGGAACAACTACGGCATCTTCCCGGCGGCGATCGCGGGCCTCGGTTCTCCGAACCTCTTTCAAGCGGAGAAGAACCTGTCGAAGTACTGGGTAGTGTTTAAGCCTGTGTTGAGTGTTTGAGGCGCAGATTGTGGGTGGCGATGA
>CAXTOX010000202.1:0-3968 GCA_964245885.1 uncultured Chthoniobacterales bacterium
GGACGCGCTGGGTCTCGTGCCCCAGGCTGGAATGCGTCAACGCCTCGGCCAGCAACAGGGAGTTGCGGAACTTGTAGCCGATGCGTTCTTCGAGGGGATGCATGGGGTGCGGCCGGCGCGGACGCGGACAGACGGAATTTTTAGAGGAGGGCGTCGGGGTTGAGGGCCTGGAGTTCGGCGGGGACGAAGAGGCCGTCGCGGCGGATGAGTTCGCCGTCGAACCGGATCTCTCCTCCGCCCCACTCGGGGCGCTGGATGCAGACCAGGTCCCAGTGGACCTGGGAGCGGTTGCCGTTGTCGGCGTCCTCGTAGGCCTGGCCGGGCGTGAAATGGAAGCTGCCGCTGATCTTTTCGTCGAAGAGGATGTCGCGCATCGGGTTGAGAATGTGCGGGTTGAACGCCAGGGAAAACTCCCCGATGTAGCGCGCACCCTCGTCGGCGTCCAGAAATTCGTTGAGCTTGTCCGCCGGGTTCCCGGTGGCTTTGACGACCTTGCCGTCCCGGAATTCCAGGCGCACCCCGTCGAAGTTCACCCCCTGGTAAATCGTCGGCGCGTTGAAGAGAACGTGGCCCTGCACGCTGTCGCGCACCGGGCACGTGAACACCTCGCCGTCGGGGATGTTGTGCGAACCGCCGCAGGTCACCGTGCCGATGTTCTTCACGCTGAAGCGCAGGTCGGTGCCCGGTCCCTTGATCTCCACGAGGTCGGTGCGGTCGAGCCGGGCCTTGAGGGCAGCCATGCCGGATGCCATCTTGGAGTAGTCCAGGGTGCAGACGCGGAAATAGAAATCCTCGAACGCCTCCGTGCTCATGCCCGCGAGCTGGGCCATGGCGGGCGTCGGCCAGCGCAGAACGCACCACTTGGTCTTCTTGACGCGGTGGTCGGTGACGGGGCGCAGGGTTTTCATGGCGAGAGCCATGCGGTCGCCGGGCACATCGGAGAGTTCGGTGATGTTGTGGCTGCCGCGGATGGCGATGTAGGCCTGCATCTTTTGCATGCGGGCGAGTTCGACCTCGGCCATGAGGCCGTACTGGTCCTGCTCGGCGGCGGCGAGGAGTTCGCGCGTGACCTGGGCCTGGTGGAGTTGGACGTACGGGAACGCTCCGGCCGCGCGGGCGGCGCGCACGAGGGCGAGGGTCATGTCCGTCGGCGTATCGAACAGGTCCAGGAGCACGTTTTCGCCCGGCTGGAGCTGCGTGGAAAAACGGGTCAGGAGGCTGGCGAGCTGGGCGTAACGTGGGTCAGGCATGGCAGGAGGAAATTCAGGACTTGTTCACCGGGCAAAATTCCAAATCGTTTGGCGGGTGTGGACAAGCTGTGAAGAAACCGGCCCGGCGGGGCATACGGTAGCGCACAAGGGAACGAAGAAAAGCGGGGGATTTGCCGGAGCGGCCATTTGCCGCGCGGCGCGATTTCCGGCATCGTGTCCGGGAAAACATGCGCGCCGACGACTACACGATCAGCGACGACTTGGCCCGGCTGGACTTCGACGTGATCCATCGTTACCTGAGCACCGAGAGTTACTGGGCGCAGGGTCTGCCGCGCGAGGTCCTGGAACGCTCGGTGGCGGGTTCGCTGCCCTTCGGGATCTATCTAGAGAAAGACGGTGGGGCGAGGGAGCAGGTGGGGTTCGCGCGGGTGGTGACGGATCGCGCGACCTTCGCGTGGCTGGCGGACGTGTTCGTGCTGCCGGCGCACCGGGGGCGGGGATTGTCCAAGCGGCTGCTGGCAACGATCCTCGCGCACCCCGATCTCCAGGGGTTGCGCCGCTTCATGCTGGCGACGTGGGACGCCCACGGGCTGTACCGGCAGTTCGGCTTCGCGGAACCCGCCCGGCCCGACCGGCTGATGGAGCGTCACCGGGAGAACGTCTACCGGCAGATTAACTGAACAGTTCTCCCACGGGTGCCGACCAACCGGGTAGGATCTCGGTCGTCAGCAAGTCGCCGGCGGCGAGCGTCCGCACGGTCTCGGTGCCGGGGACCGGCAAATGGATTTCCACCTGGCGACGGTCGGGCAAGACGAACCAGAGTTCCCGCACCCCCGCCCGAAAGTAGACGGCGCGTTTTTTCTCACTGCGGCACCGGCCCGAGCAGGGCCGGGCCGATGCGCCGTCGGCCGACGTATTGGACCGGCTCGCGCGTGCCCTGGCGCTGAAGGAGGTCGAGCGCGAGCATCTCTACCTGCTCGCCCAGGGCCGGCCGCCGGAGGTGCGACCGCCCGGGCCGTCCACGGTCGTCTCGCCGCGTTTGCAGCGCCTGGTCGATTTCCTGGAAACCAGCCCGGCGTTGGTCAAAAATGCCGAGTGGGACATCGTCGCCTGGAACGAGGCCGCCGCTGCCGTGCAGACCGACTACGCAACGCTCCCGCCCGAGGGGCGCAACGTGATGCGGCTGTTCTTCCGGAACGCCCGCGTGCGGACCACGCAACCCCACTGGGAGGACACCGCGCGTTTCCTGGTAGCTTCGTTCCGCGCGGAAACCGCCCGGACGGGCACGTCACGGCGCGCGCAGGCCCTGATCGAAGAATTGATCCACGCCAGTCCGGAGTTCGCGGCGATCTGGCGGGAACACGACGTGCGCACCCACGGCGAGGGCACGAAGCTCGTCCAACCCGCGCACGGCGGACCCATCGCGCTGGAATATTCGTCGTTCGCGGTGGCCGGCCAGCCGGGACTGGGGATGGTGGTCTACACCCCCACGACCCCGGTGGACGCGGAGCGGGTCCGGGCGCTGATCGCCCGCCGCAGAAAAACCGCCCGGTAGGCGTTGCCAAACACCGCCACTGGCGTCATCCCCAAGGTAGGGATGGTTCTCCGAGCCGTTCCCTGTTTTAGATTGGGTAAACAGCGATTGAAGCTTGGGGACGACCGGCCGCTTCGCGGCCTGCTCAGAGCTTGTCTCAGCCCTTCGCCTTGCCGCGCGTCTGGAAGAGCACGTCCACGACGTTGCGTACGTGCTGCTCGTCGGTGACGCCTTCCTCCAGTTCCTCGGGCAGCGGCACGGCGGCGCGGAACCTCGCGGCCAGCCGCGCAAAGAGTTCGCCGCGCGGACGCGGCTCCAGTTTCTCACGCCGCAGGAGGGCTTGCAGGGCGAGGCCCGCTTCGGCGGGAGAGATGCGTTGGCGCAGCCGCGCGGCGAGCACGGGATGGTCGCGCAGGGTGTTGTACTTGCCGCTGGCGATCTGCGCGAGGTCGGGCGTCGCGGGGCGTTCGGCCCGCACGACCACCGTGTCCGCGGCGAGGTCGCCGAGACGTTGCGCGCGCCGGGTGGCCAGGCAGGCGACGCCGCCCACCAGATAGAAAATCCCCGGCAGGATGTCCACCGCGCGCAGCAGGTTGCGGATGATGACCTGCCGCACGTCGAGCCGCAGGCCGCCGGCGTCCATCACGCGCAGCCGCAGCGCTCGTTTGCCCGGCGTCTGCCCGCGCCAGAAACCCTCGAAAATGACCCCGTACAGGATCGGCACGGCGAATAGCAGCACGACCGACAAGCCCCCGGCCACGTCGGGCGCGAGGAACAGAAACAGCCCGATGATCCGCTGGGTCGCCAGGATGGCGAGGGACGTGAAGACGAGATCGACGAGCCACGCCAGAAACCGGGTGGCCGGCCCGGCCAACGGCAGCGAGAAGACAACGCCCTCCGGCAGCCGGATGTCGAGCGTGTGTCGGCGGGAGGAAGCCATGGAGGCAAAAGGTGCGGGCGGCACGCCAAGAATAGGGAACCGTCCCTGGAATGTAAACCGATCATCTGTTGATCGGTCTTTCCCCGTCGTTCCAACCATCTGTTCCTCCGTGCCTATGTATAAGCTCTTGTCTTCCGCCAGCCGCTGGCTGGGTCTCGCGGTCGGTATTGCGGCCGTCTGTTCGCCGCTCGTCTGCGCGGGCGATCCGTCCGGGGCGGGCGGCTGGGAGGAGATCGACCACCGGGGCACCCTGACCATCTCTGCGCGCACCCGGCCCGGCACC
>CAXTOX010000203.1:0-3854 GCA_964245885.1 uncultured Chthoniobacterales bacterium
AAGACCCATCCATGTTTACGATCAACCCGCACCATCTCATCCCGGGACCGTACACGTAGGGCGCACCGTAAGCCATCCGCAAACGCGCGCCGTCGTGCCGGCAGCCAAGCGCCGCGTACCCCAATGCTCAGCAAAGCCAGGATTAAGCGGTTATTCCCAGCCGCTTTGCTTTGGGAGCCGTTGGTGGCGGCTCAATGGTGTGCTTTATCCTTCACTCTCTTTGTCGTACCACGCTTTGGAATAGGTCGGAATAGGTCGTAGTGACGATGCATTCATTCGCAACCAAGCTGCTCGTTTTCATCGAACTTACGTGCATGAGCGAGTCCAGCACCAAAGAGCTTGTCGATCCCCGCGAGCGTTTTCCCCGACCACCGTTTGCCCAACTCAAGATGACGGCACCCGGCAGTGAAGCGAAGATGCACCCGCATCCCGACCACGGCGAGGAGTCCTACACGGGCAGCGGCAAACTGCTGGGCCGGGCGGCTCTGATCACCGGCGGAGACAGTGGCATCGGCCGAGCCATCGCGCTCTGCTACGCCAAGGAGGGGGCCGACATCCTTTTTACCTGTTTGCCCGAAGAAAAAGCGGACGCCGACGAGACGGTCCGCCTGGTCGAGGCGACCGGTCGCCGGGCGGTGGCGTTGCCTGGCGACATCCGCCGGAAGGTGTTTTGTGAGCACTTGGTCGAGCAGACCGTCAGCACCTTTGGTCGCTTGGACATTCTGGTGAACAACGCGGCTTTCCAGCGCACGTGCGACAAGCTGGAGGAGTTCACCGAAGAAGACTTCGACGCGACGTTCCGCACCAACGTGTACGGCACGTTCTTCATGTCGCAGGCGGCCATCCCGAAGATGAAACCCGGCGGCTCGGTCATCAACACCGTGTCCATCCAGGGCTACGATCCGTCCGAGAATCTGTTGCCATACGCCTCCACCAAGGCGGCGCTGATCAACATGACCAAAACCCTGGCCACGCTGGCAATCAAGAGCGGGGTGCGCGTCAACGCGGTGGCCCCGGGGCCGGTTTGGACGCCGCTCATCCCTGCTACCCTGCCGCTGACGCAGACGGTCATGTTCGGCAAACAGTCGGCGTTCGGACGACCGGCCCAGCCGGTCGAGCAAGCGGTGATCTACGTGTTTCTGGCGTCCGACGACGCCAGCTACGTTACCGGGGAGATTTATGGGGCGACCGGTGGCAGGTCGCCGGTTTGATCCCAGCGGACGGCGTCAAACGAGGGGAGCGGGCTTGCGAGAAGAAGCGTTCGCCCGCCCTCAAGCTTCGCGCGAGCTTCACGGTCCTCTCCTGGAGATAGCTCAAATCGAACTGGCATAACGAAAGTCTCCCTGGATGACCGCCCCGTTTCCTTTCCACAATACCTACGCCCGGCTGCCGGAGCGGTTCTTTACGCGGCTGGCGCCCACCCCGGTGCGTGTCCCCAGGCTCATCCGGCTGAACCGGTCCTTGGCGTTGAGTTTGGGACTCGACCCGGATTGGCTTGCCGGCCAGGAAGGCATCGAAATCCTCGCTGGCAACCGTGTCCCTCCAGGGGCCGAATCCATCGCGACCGCTTACGCAGGGCACCAGTTCGGTGGGTTTGTCCCGCAGCTCGGAGACGGGCGCGCGATCCTCTTGGGTGAGGTCATCGACCAGGGCGGTGTCCGGCGCGACATCCAGCTCAAAGGCGCGGGGCCGACGCCCTTCTCTCGCCGTGGCGATGGCCGGGCCGCGCTGGGTCCGGTCCTGCGCGAATACGTGGTCAGCGAGGCGATGTTCGCACTGGGCATCCCCACCACCCGCGCGCTCGCAGTGGTGACCACCGGGGAGACCGTGTTCCGCGAAGAGGCGCTTCCCGGTGCCGTGCTCACGCGGGTCGCCTCCAGCCATATCCGTGTCGGTACGTTCCAGTTGTTCGCCGGCCGGGGTGACGTGGAAGGTGTGCGGCTGCTCGCGGACCATGTCATCGCCCGGCATTACCCGGATGCCGCCCAGGCCGAGCGTCCGTACCGTGCGCTTCTCGACGCCGTGGTCAAAGCACAGGCCGAACTGATCGCACATTGGATGCTGGTCGGATTCATCCATGGCGTCATGAACACGGACAACATGTCGATTGCCGGTGAAACCATCGACTACGGACCTTGCGCTTTTCTGGATCAATATGACCCGCAAGCAGTTTTCAGCGCGATTGATCGTCAGGGCCGCTATGCCTACATGAACCAGCCTGCCATCGGAGGCTGGAATCTGACGCGCCTGGCGGAGTGTCTTCTGCCAATCCTATCTGGGGATGAAAACCTTGCTGTGGCGCAAGCGCAGGAGGCGCTCGGAGCTTACGCGACAATCTTTGAAAAAGCCCACGAAGCAGGGCTCCGGCGCAAGCTCGGCCTGCGCACGGAACAGGACGGGGACGCGGCACTCGGGCGCGATCTCCTCAAAGCCATGAGTGCAAACGGGGCGGATTTCACCCTCACTTTTCGTCGGTTGAGCAGCGCGGCGTCGGGTCCAGAGGTCGATGCGGGCGTGCGGAGCCTATTTTCCGATCCATCCACGTATGACCAGTGGGTGCCACGCTGGCGACAGCGTCTCGCGCAGGAAGAAACAGACGAAGTGGCACGGCGCGCCGCGATGCGAGCCGTGAACCCGGCCTACATCCCACGCAACCATCAGGTGGAGGCGATCATCAGAGCGGCTGTCGATCACGATGATTTCGGCCCGTTCGAGGCATTGCAGACCGTGCTCGCAAAGCCGTTCGACGACCAGCCAGCCTATGCGCGCTATGCGGAGCCGCCGCAACCTCACGAACGGGTGTATCAGACCTTCTGCGGGACGTAGCTCCCGGAGCATCGCGGCAGGTTTTGCGCTGCATCTGTTCAAGCCGTTTCCACCGGGGGACTTGAGAAAAGCCCTGGCGTTGGTCCCGGCGCGGGCTGTTACGCCGGTCCTCGCTTCTTAAAGCTAGAGGGCGTCTGAAAAGGGGTGTTTTGGTGGTTACTTTGCCGGGCGGCAGAGTCGGCGCAGCATGAGCCTGCTCATCGCCAGATAGATCAGGTTTTCTTCGGTCGCAGGTAGGAACTCGTAGTCCTTGCTGAGCCGTCGGCAGTTGCCCAGCCAGGCGAAGGTGCGCTCGACCACCCAGCGTCTTTTGAGCACCGTGAAGGCTGGCATCGGAGGCGGTTCGACGCCTTCGGGATACCAGCCCCAGCGACTCGGCTTTTGGACGACCTCCACGCTCCAGCCTAGGTGCTCCTTGATCCAGGCGACGAGCCGGCCTCGGTAACCCGCGTCGGCCCACAGGTGCTTGAGTTTGGCAAAGCGCGCCGCCGCCGCCTCCAGCAAGGGCACGGCCCCGTCTCGGTCCGCTACGTTGGCGGCGTGCACCTGCGCGCAAAGCACCAAGCCCCGAGCTATCTACGAGCAGGTGGCGCTTGCGTCCGTTGATCTTTTTGCCGCCGTCGTAGCCGTGCACACCGCCACACTCGGTCGTCTTGGCGCTTTGGCTGTCGATGATGCCAGCCGTCGGTTGGGCCGAGCGTCCTGCCCGCCGTCGGCAGAGACTGCGCAGCCGCCCGTGCAGGCGCAGCCACACTCCGGCCAAGCGCCAAGCGCGGAAGTAATGGTACACCGTCTTCCACGGCGGAAAGTTGGTCGGCAACAGGTGCCAGGCGCAGCCTGCGCGCACCAGGTAAAAAATGGCGTCGCAGAGTAAGCGCAGAGGATGTTTGCGCGGCCTACCGCCAGATTTGGCAGGCGGCAGAAAGCGTCGAACCTTCCTCCACTCACGCTCGCTCAGATCGGTGGCATAAACCAAAGGCTTCATGCCCAAAGCTGCCACCAAAACACCCCTTTTCAGACGCCCTCTA
>CAXTOX010000204.1:0-3766 GCA_964245885.1 uncultured Chthoniobacterales bacterium
TGTTTATTCATCAATACAACCAGCAGCCGATCCTTTAACTGACACCCACTACCGTGTATGGTTTCTCAATCCGCCTTGCTTTCGTAGCAAGGCGTTCTCTCTGGAACGCGGCAGCTCGAATTCTACATAAATCGCAGCATGAGCCCAACCATAGGAGCCTCTTAGTGACGAGCTCGTAGGTCATCGCTACTTCGTCAAGATGTGGTCGTCCAAGGTCGACTGCCTGCGAACTGGTACGTGCGGCAGCACAGTGCCTCTCATGTTTGAAGCAAGCCTTAGTGAAGCTTTATATTCCGTTTAGTGCAAGCACGTCACTGATGTAGTCTATGTAGAGGTTTGTCCTGAAGCTGCACGGCTCTTTCCATCCGCCAGCTAAAGACTATTTGGTGACAAACGCCATAGGTGCGTGTAACACTTCAGATGATTATGCGGGTTTGGTGAGTGGCACGCACGTAATTCCTTAACTTTGACTATGGCAAGCGCTTTTAGGAAAATAAGCGTGTGTCCGCACATCTGGCGTGTTGCCCCCTGTTATCGCTAGCAAAGGAAAGCCTGACTATCCGGTATGTAGCAACCGATATGTGTCGTTATTCGCAAATCTGAAGCCCGATAGCTGGGCACAAATTCCTCAGAATTCTGTGTCAGGGCGTCCGCAGCCGCTCTGCTACCCTCTCCCCTGCCAGTAGGCGGAAATCATCCAAGTTCCAGGTGTAAATTGTTTCGGCCTTGGACTTCTCCGCACAGCGGAGGATCATCGCGTCGTAGACCTTGCCTCCCCCGATACCCTGCCCCGCCGCCGCCGCGATCACCTCGTAAACTTCCTTTTCCGAGAGCGCCACGATGCTGAACCGCTCCCGGATCGACTCGACAAACAGCAAGCCCTGGTCGGGACTGATGCGCGGGCGCACCGGCAGCCGCGTCATCACCGAGTAGACCTCGGCAAGCGTGTGTGCCGCGCAGGAGGCCGTCTTTTTGCTGGCGGTGGCGATGGCTGCCAAGCTCGCCTCGTGGTGGACGTGCGCCTTGTAGAACGCGGCCACCAGTACGGAGCTGTCGAAAAACGCCGTCACTTTCCCGCTTCCTCCTTTGGCGTATCCGAACCGAGCAGAGCAGCCGCC
The DNA here is from genome assembly GCA_964245885.1 of uncultured Chthoniobacterales bacterium. GTDB lineage: Bacteria > Verrucomicrobiota > Verrucomicrobiia > Chthoniobacterales > SZAS-18 > CAHJWO01. The sequence continues at coordinate 1,119 of CAXTOX010000204.1, forward strand.
CGAGCGTCCCGGTCGTCGTCAATCAGAGCCGCCGCAGATCGTTCTGCTTCCCCCGCTGGCATCTGCCCGGTGTAGACCCAGAAACCATGCTTCTTTTCCAAGGGCAGGGTCTGGCGCACGGGCTTGAGGGTAATCTGTTCTTTGGCCTCGGAGAGTTCGAGCACGTCGCCCGGTCCCAGGCCCAGCCGGTCGCGCAGTTCCTTGGGGATGAGCACGCGCCCGCCCGTATCCACGGTAATTTGTGTTTTCATGCAATGGGATTATATGTCATCAAATCCCATTCCCAAAGCACATAATATCTTCCTGTCCTTTCTCCCATTTTCCTTGCCATCCGGTCAAGTGTTGATAAGCGTTTTTATCAACACTTAACCTTGACCATGAGCGAAACCGACGAAAACACGACGATGGCGGTTCAGACCGGCTCGATGGTCACCACGCGGGCGCTGACGGCCCCCGAGTTCCAGGGCCTCGCCGAGATGCCGGCAGAAATGGAGTGGTTCGCCAACATCGACAATCCCCGCACCCGCCGGGCCTACCGGATCGACGTGGCTGACTTCATGGCGTTCGTCGGCATCCAGCGTCCCGAGGAGTTCCGCATCGTCACCCGCGCCCACTTCATTGCGTGGCGGCGTGACTTGGAGGAGAGGGGGCTTTCCGCGCCGACCATCCGGCGCAAGCTTTCAGCCCTTTCCTCGTTGTTCGCGCACCTGTGCGACTCCAACGCCGTGACTCACAACCCGGTTCTAGGGGTGAAGCGGCCACGGTCGGAAACGGCGGAAGGCAAGACACCCGCCATCGGCGACGGGCAGGCCCGCGCGTTGCTGGCAGCACCTCCGGCAGACACCTTGAAGGGCAAGCGCGACCGCGCGATCCTCGCCACGTTCCTTTTTCATGGACTGCGTTGCGACGAGCTTTGCCAGTTGAAGGTGCGCGACCTACACCTGCGCCGGGGCGTGCTGCACCTGCGCGTTCATGGCAAGGGCAGCAAGACGCGCTACATCCCGGCCCACGCATCGGCGCTGGAGAAAATCAGCGATTACTTGGAAAGTGCCGGGCACGGCGAGGACCAAAACGGGCCGCTTTTTCGACCGGAGCGCAACCGCACGGGCAAGGGGAAGCTCGACAAACGGCTTTCCTGCGGGGCGATCTACGCTCGCGTGGTCCGCCACTACGCCAAAGCAGCCGGAGTGGACGTGCCGGGCTTTTGCACGCACAGCCTGCGGGCGACGGCGGCCACCAACGCGCTCGACCACGAGGCCGACATCGCCAAGGTGCAGGAGTGGCTGGGCCACGCCAACATCGCCACGACCCGCCTCTACGACCGGCGCAGGACGCGGCCAGAAGACAGCCCGACATTCAAGGTCGCTTACTAACGCCTGAAGTTCATTCAGCGACGGCGTGAAGGAAACACAACTACTTAGCGGCAGACACTACGCGCCGTCCACTAAGGCGTTTTGATCTTGCACCGATAATCGGGACCAGAGTGTGTGCTGTAGAGGGAGTTTCATCCTAGCAGACAAACATTTAACCTTCACGCAAAAGGTTAGCTGGATCGACAGCCAACGCTCTTGAGGCAGGGATGATGGACGCGGCGACGCCCAACAGCATCATCGTCAGCACCACGCCTCCCACGACAGCCGGGTCCTGTGAGTTCGCCTGATACACCATGTGCCCTAGAAGTTGGTCGGCGAAAACGCTGGCAAGCAGCCCTGCCAAAGCTCCCAAGCCGAGAAGCGTCATCGGTCGGGCAATTGCCGCACTCAGCACCCGCCTCTTCGGTGCGCCGAGGGCCATGCGGATGCCAAACTCCTTCATCCGGCGGCTCACGTTGTAGGCCGCCATGCCGAAGATGCCCGTCAGCGCCAGCATCGCGGCCAGCACGCCCATCGTACCCAAGGCAACCGTCGCGGCCCACGCCGGAAACAACTCCAGTCCGAGCGCATCCGTCCAACTCTGCACCGAGATGGGAGTATCTGGCATCAGTCCGGCCAGAGCGTGTTCCAAAGCCGTCGCCATCTCGTTCTGCGTTCGTGGCGAGCGTGTCACAAAGATCACGCTGCTTCCCTCGTTTTGCGACCAAGGCAGGTAGACCGCCGGTTGGCTCGCCTCCACCAAATCGTGGTACTTGCCGTCTTCCGCGATGCCAACCACTTGAGTCAGGCGGCCGGACACGATGAAGCGTTGCCCGATGGCTGACGCCTGTCCCCACAGCTTGCGGGCGAGAGCCGTGTTTACGACGGCCACGGACGGGGTTTGGGCCGTGTCATAGTCGGACACGCTGCGGCCTTCCAGCAGCCGCGTGCCCGCCGCCTCCAGGTAGCCCGGCGAGATCGAGAACACATAGGGCGAGAGAACGGCATTGTTGAGCGCGAAATCTGTCGTGCCGGGCGAGAAAATCGGCACCCCATGCAGCCCGCCGGTCATGGGCACGCGGCTGACCGCTCCCGCCGCCACGACCCCAGGAAGGTTTCGCGCCGCTTCGAGCATCGCCTGCTCTTTGACGAACACCGCCTCGCCGCCCGGTTCGACCTGGCTCAGGTCCACCTCGGCCAGCAGCGCACCTTCTGGATGGAAGCCCATCGGAGTGTGCAGCAGGCGTACCATGCCGCGCACGGCCACTAGCGAAGCCGTGACCAGCAGCGTGCAGA
>CAXTOX010000205.1:0-3758 GCA_964245885.1 uncultured Chthoniobacterales bacterium
TTCCTCCGGGCCGCGGCGGGCGGCCGCAATCTGCAGCAGGCGATCGATGCGCCGGTGGGGCTGGTGGTGTACTACTTCCAATACATGCCGGATGGGCGGACCATCAGTTGGCCGGCCCCGTTCGTGGACGACATCGTCCTGCGCAACGACGGCGTCATCCGCATCTACGACGTGCTGTTTTCCTACGATGTGCTGCTGGATACCGACGCCTTCGTGCGCCACGTCATCGCGGGGCCGGAGTTTCAGAAGACGATGGGCACGGACGAGTTCCACCACCTGCTGGGCCGCTACGTCCACGAACGCGAAAAGAAGCTCGGCCTCAAGGAAACGAGCGTTCTGAGTGCCGCCTACCAGTACGGGGTGCCGATCTTCACCAGCAGTCCTGGGGACAGTTCCATCGGCATGAACGTGGCGGCCATGGCGTTGCGCGACAGCCAGCTCGCCTTCGACGTGAACCGTGACGTGAACCAGACGGCTGCCATCGTCTACGAGGCGAAGCGCCAGGGCGGCACGTCGAGCGTGTTCATCCTCGGCGGCGGCAGCCCGAAGAACTTCATCCTCCAGACCGAGCCGCAGATCCAGGAAGTCATGGGGATCGAGGAACGCGGGCACGATTACTTCCTCCAGTGCACGGACGCGCGTCCGGACACCGGCGGCCTGAGCGGTGCGACCCCGGCGGAAGCGGTCAGTTGGGGCAAGATCGACCCGGGCAACCTGCCCGCCTGCGTCGTGTGCTACCTCGATTCCACGATCTCACTGCCTCTCATTACGGCGTACGCGTTGACCAAACTCGCCCCGCGCAAACGCAAGAGCCTCTACACCCGGCGCGACGAGCAACTCGCCGCCATCCGCGCCGAGTACCTCAAGCACGGCACCGTCGAAAAGATCGCGCACCGCACCGACACCTCCGATGTGAAGAGCTTCGGAGAAGCTTCCGCCACCAAAGGCACGGCCGACGTCAAGAAGCCCGGCCGCAACCTCGCCAAACGCGCTTCGGGCGTCGGCCTAGGGAAACGCTGAGTCCCTACACGCAGGACCGGATAAACTCGACCAGCCGCGGGTAGACCGCCTCGAAAGTCGCCCCTTCGCGCGCGGCCAACGCTCGGGCACCCGCCGCCGGGTTGGGCAACCGGTCCGTCAGTTCGGCCGGATCGCGGTAGAGGATCGGGGGAGCTCCGAGTCCGGCGAGATGCCGCTCCATGGCAGGCATTTCGCCGGCGGCCATCGCCACGGGCAAGCCTGCCGCGAGGTACGCGCTGTAGCGGTTTGGCAAGTTCAGCGCGCGGAACCTGTCACCCGGCTCGGGATGGTGCAGCAACCCGGCATCATACGGCGACCATGCCGCCACGAACTCCGCCGGCCGGATCGGCGCATGGATGTGCAGCCGGCCACCGACGCCCGCCTCCCGGTAGGCGTCCGCGACGGCCGGTTCATCGCACATCTGACCGCTCGGCTGCATCCGCCGGAACTGCCCGTAAAGGTGGACGTGCGCGTCGACGGTCGTGAGCGCGCGGATCAACCCACGGTAGTCATACCGGCCGCCGTCCCCGGTGGCAGTCCCCGCGATGAGCAGGTGGGGCCGACCGTCGGTCGCCGAGAGCTTCGGCCGCAGTTCGCCCGCCAGGTAACGGGCCGGCAGTGGGTCGCCGTCGAGACAGGCCACGCGACTTGGCAAGCCGTATCGTTCCCTGAAGAATTGCCGCGACTCTTCGTTCAACAGGAGGACCCCGGCGCTTTCCTCCAGGCAGATGCGCTCGTCCTCGCCCGCTTGCAGGTAATGCTCCTTATAATGGCGAACAACCGGCACCGGGCAGCCTTCGCGCAGGAGGGCGGCGGTCACCGCCGGACTGCCGTCCCAAACGTTGAGGAGCGAATAAACGGCGTCGATCTTGTACCGGTCGATCCAAGCGCGCACCCGGCGCGCCTGCTCCGCGGGAGACGCCGCCGGGTCGAGTCTTGCGCTGGATTCCCATGGTACGGCCCGCGCCTCGTCGGGCAGCCATTCGGTGCTCAGCAGCCAGAGCCGGTGGCCGTCCTTCGTGAATGCCCGCATCCGTTCCGGGTAAGGACCCAAACCGCCGAGGAAGATCAATCGCATGAGGTGACAGCGTGCCGGGTGATGCTATGGGTGGAAGCCACGATGGTTCATCTTTGTTTTTCGCATCCGTCCTAATCGTCCCATCCGTCCTATTTCCATGCGCACCTTTCGATTCGATGACGCCGGCTTCCCGGACGCCCTGAAAAGCCTCGACCGCCGCGCGATTCCTGCCACCGACGTGCAGCAAACCGTCGCTGCCATCATCGCTGAGGTTCGCGCCGACGGGGACGCGGCGCTCCTGCGGCTCAACGCCCGCTTCTGCGGACCGGCGCTGATGACCGCCGGCGAACTGCGCGTGCGTCCGGAAGAATTCTCCGCCGCCGCCCGCGCGACCGACGCACGCACCCAGCAGGCCATGGCGGAAGCGCACGAGAACGTCCGGGCCTTCGCCCAGCGCAGCCTGCGGCAGGACTGGCACATGCACAATCGCCAGGGGGTCGAGGTCGGAGAACGTTTCACGCCCTTCCCGCGCGTGGGGATCTACGTCCCCGGCGGCACGGCACCGCTGGTCTCGACGGCCATTATGACCTGTACTCTCGCCGCCACCGCCGGGGTGCCGGAGATCGTCGTCACCACGCCCGCCGACCACGAGGGACGCATCTCCCCCGCCCTGCTCAGCGCCCTGGAACTCGCCGGGGCCACGGAGGTGTACAAGGTCGGTGGCGCGCAGGCCATCGCTGCGCTCGCCTACGGCACCGCGCAGATCCGGCCGGTGGTCAAGGTCTTCGGCCCGGGCAACGCCTACGTCATTGAGGCCAAGCGGCAGGTCTTCGGCCCGGTGTCCATCGACCAGCTCCCTGGCCCGAGCGAAATCCTCATCGTCGCCGATGGCAACGCGAATGCGGAATGGATCGCCGCCGATCTCCTCGCCCAGGCCGAACACGGCGCAAACAGCGTCATCGGCCTCGTGACCGACTCCGCGCTACTCCTCTCCACCGTCGAGGCGGCCGTGGCGCGCCAGCTCGAACGTCTCCACCGCCAAGCCCAGCTTGGTCCCGTGCTGGAACGAGACACGTTCCTCTGCCTGACGCGCGACATCGAACAGGCCGTCGAGATCGCCAACGCCTTCGCGCCCGAGCACCTGTCGATCTGCACGGAGCATCCGGAAACCGTGGCCGCACGCGTGAACACGGCCGGAGCCATCTTCATCGGCGACTGGTCGCCCGTGGCGGGAGGCGACTTCCTCGCTGGTCCCAGCCACACCCTGCCGACGGGCGGCGCGGGCAAAGGGTTCGCCGGGCTGACGGTGGACCAGTTCCAGCGGCGCACGAGCCTGCTGCGCTTCGACGAAAACAGTCTGCGGCGCTCCGTGGCGACAATCCAGGCATTCAGCGACCTCGAAGGTTTGGACGCGCACGGCCGCTCGGCGGCAATCCGGTTTGACTGACGGCGAAAGCATTTGCCGGCTATAGCATTTTTCGTTTGCGTGTGGAGTCCTCCCAATCCCGGCAGGGGCGCAAGAGTTTAGCCCACGGCGTGAGCCGTGGGAAAGCTCGGCTACCAACTCTCCAGCCCCGGCAGGGGCGCAAGAAAAGACGCCTGCTCTTGGAAGAAAGGCCCGCGTGTTTTCTTGCGCCCCTGCCGGGGCTTTGCTCGCGGCAGACTTTCCCCACGGCTCACGCCGTGGGCTAAACTCTTGCGCCCCTGCCGGGGCTGAAAA
>CAXTOX010000206.1:0-1868 GCA_964245885.1 uncultured Chthoniobacterales bacterium
GGGTAGTGGCTCCTGACTGAATGACAGCCATGAGATCATCGGCGAGGGTGAGCGATGTCAAAAACCTCCTCCCTGGCGGTGGAAGCCGCGCCGTGTTGCACCCGCTGCGGCAGCGAACACATCGTCAAAAATGGCAAGAACGCCTGTGGCCGCCAGCAGTTTCGCTGTCGGGCAGGCGGAGCATGTCGGGTGCTCCATCCCAAGAACCGCCAGGCGACGCCTGCGCGCCAAGCCGAGGTGCTGCGCGCCGTGGCCACCGAGCGGCTGAGCCTGCGGGCGGCGGCCCGGGTCTTTGGCGTGGGACGCAACACAATTACGGGCTGGCTGGAAAAAAAGCCGAAAGCCTCCCGCCGCTGAGCGAGACTCTTTTGTGCCCGCCGAGGCTGGCGACGTGCTGGAACTGGACGAGCTTTGGAGCTTCGCTGGCTCCAAAGCCAACGGGCGCTGGGTGTGGATCGCTTTGTGTCGGCGGACCCGCCAGATCGTCGCCTGCTTCGTGGGCGACCGTTCGGCAGAAAGTGCCCGCGCTTTACGCGAGCGCATCCCGCCCGAGTACCGCTGCCGCGCCACGCGCAGCGATTTCTGGCTGGCCTACGAGGAAGCCTTTCCCCGGCGCACGCATCGTCTGTGTGGTAAGGCCGAGGGGCAGACCAACCACGCCGAGCGCTTCTTTTGCACGCTTCGTCAGCGTCTCTCGGGCGCTTCGTGCGCAAGACGCTCTCCTTCTCCAAGTGCGAGCGCATGCACGAACTGGCTTTGCGCTTGTTTATCCATCAGTATAACCAACAGCCCATCAGTTAATCAGAAGCCACTGCCCTTTTTCAATGTGGTCGCGGCGCTGTGTCGCCGCTTCTGCGCTGGTGGAGACGTTCCTTCCACAACCAAACGCGGCGACACAGCGCCGCGACCACATCGTAAAAGGGCCACTCTAGAGATTTTCAAGAAAAGATGTCGTCGTTTTCTGCTGATCATAGCCCAGCGCTGCAGCGCTGGGGTTGCGGTCATGCATCGGCCCAAGTCCCGCCAGGGACGAAAGCCGGCGAGGCAGGAGCGCCGCTGCCGTCCCTGGGGGGACTGACGTGACCGCTGACCGTTAACCCAGGGCTGAAGCCCTGGGCGATTGTCCGTCCCCGGTCCATTGTCCGTCTCCGGTCCATTGCTCCTGCGCCCTTCCGTCACTCCCCGTCTGCGGCCACTCCTCTTCTTCAAATGCTTTAGCGGGCTGGGTCCGACGCCTCCACTGGCGCGAAGGGCGCGCAACGTCAAACGAGGACGCAGCGACGGGAATCTGTTTCCCAAGACCTCTCCCATCATCATCCGTCCCACCTCGAATTCGGTCTCTTTGCTGCCGATCTTCCTGTTATCAGCGGCGGGGTTCACCATCCTGACGAAATAGAATCGTCCTCGACGCCGAAGGTGACGTGGCGCGAAGCGGACGGATCAGATCAGTCAGGGATCACCCGTTCCGCCCTGAGCCGCTCGAACAGCTCGCAAAACGAAGCTAGGGTGGGCTGATAGGCACAGAAACCCAACAGGCGACTCCGGGTCAGGTCGTTGACGCACTCGATGGTGCGGCCCAAATCACCATCGGTATGCCACCAGCTCACCAGTTTGTTCACGTCCGGCTCCGCGAGCCGGTACTTCTCGGCGATGGCTCGCCACTCGGCGGCGGCATGGCCCATCCGGCCTTCCAGCGGCGAAGGCTCCGGTGGTGGCCCCTGCGGCTCGACCCCGAAACAGGCGGCCAGTTGCGGCCACAGCCAGCGCCAGCGGAACAGGTCGCCGTTGGAGATGTTAAAGGCGTGCCCATAAGCCTTCGGAGTGGTCGCCGCCCACTCCAGTTGTTCGGCCAGGATGCGGGCGTCGGT
>CAXTOX010000206.1:1878-3729 GCA_964245885.1 uncultured Chthoniobacterales bacterium
ACAGCGTCCCGTACACGGCCAGCGTCACGCCCATGTTCATGGCGTTGCCCCGTGCGTAGCCGATCATCGTGTGCGAGCGATGCACGGTCCACCCGAAGCCGCCCCTCGCGGCGGCGTCGAAGAGCAGGTCCTCCTGCGTGTAGTAGAAATTCAGGCCGGGCAGACGCGGGTTGTCCTCGCGGAAAGGCGTCTCGGCGTTGGTCTGACCGTAGGACTCGAACGGCCCGAGGTAGTGCTTGGTGCCCGTCACCAGCGCGGCGTGGACGAGCGGCTTGCCCGCCAGCGCGGCGAACAGGTTCTTTACCATGTCGCCGTTGACACGCACGTTCTCGGCCTCCGTCTCCTGCCGCAGCCAGGTGCAGATGAAAACGTGCGCGGGGTGAATGTCGGCCAGGGCGGATTTGAGCGCGGCGGCGTCCTGAAGATCGGCGGCCACGGGGGTCACGCCGGGCATGGGGTTGGGCTTGCGGGCCAGGCCGTACACCCGCCAGCCCTTGGAGGCGAGGTGAGCGGCCAGATTGAGGCCCGTGATGCCGGTGCTGCCGACGACGAGCGCGGCTTTGGATTCGTTGGTCATGAGGTCGATGAAGTCACTTGCTCTGGCTGAATCGAATCTGCCGAACCCTTCCGCTCGCCTTTGACGGAGGCGATTTCATCGATTCACCGTTGACCCACAACAGCAAACGTGTGCTTCTTCGACCTGCCGGAAGCGTTGACCGAGTTCGAGCGAGATGCTCACTACCCGACCGACGAGGACGACTTGCGGGCACTTTTTGACCATTGAAACGGCGAGCCACTACCTCCCAGAGCCAGCTTTTTGAATGAGCGCCCGCTTTGCCGAACTCGATTACCGCCAGACGCCGTTGGGCGAACTGACGCCGCGCCGTCGCCGGACTCGCTACGGAGTCGGGGAGGGGGCCGCAGAAAGAAAGTGGTCCAGCCGGGTTAATAACCTCTCAAGCTGAAAAGGCTTTGTGAGGTAGTCGTTGGCTCCCTCGGCGAGCAGGCGCGCCCGGCTGTGCGGGGTGGCGTCGGCGCTCAACACGATGACCGGAATGTCTCGGGTCGCCGGGTCACGCCGCAACTCCGCCAACACGTGATCACCCGGCAGGCCCGGAAGCTGCAAGTCGAGCAGGATGAGCCCGGGCGCATCCTGCCGGGCACTCTCCAGTCCCCTGATCCCGTCCTTCGCGGACGAGAGTTTCCAATGGGGCCGGCAGGTGGCCAACAGCGATTGCACCACCTGGATGTTCGACGTGTTGTCTTCAATGTAGAGCAACCGAACGCCGTCCGCCGCGACGGGTAGAACAGGCGGCTCCTTGAGCGGGACCAGAGGAGACGCCGCTGCCTCCTGGACCGCCGTGCTGGGCAGTTCGATCCAGAACGTGCTGCCGCGTCCGACCTCGCTTTCCAGTCCCAGGCTGCCGCCCATGGCCTCGGCCACGTGGCGCGAGACCACCAGCCCGAGCCCCGTGCCTTCCACTTCGCCGTACGCCTGCGTGAGACGCTCGAACGGCACGAAAAGGTGTTCGATCTCCTCGCGGGAGAGGCCTAGCCCGGTGTCACTGACCTTCAGCCGGAAGCGGTCGCCGGGCACCGCTTCACCAGCCACCACGACCTGACCGCCTGCGCGGTTGTACTTGATCGCGTTGGTAATCAGATTGAGCAGCACCTGCCGCAGCCTCGGCTCGTCGCACCAGAGGGTGGCTGGGAAACAGGGAGACTCCACCCGGCAGGTGATTCCGCGGGCCTGCGCCAGCCGAGCCACGAGATCAACGCATTCCTGGGCCAGTACACCGACGTTCACCTGCGAGCACACCAGACGAAGCTCGCCGGATTCCGCCCGCGAGA
>CAXTOX010000207.1:0-3539 GCA_964245885.1 uncultured Chthoniobacterales bacterium
AACTCTTGCGCCCCTGCCGGGGCTGGGAGGACTCCACACGCAAACGAAAAACGCTGTGGCGCGAGGATCGAAGTGGCCGGGTGTCCGAGCAGTTCCTGCCGGAGGCCGGCGGGAACGCGGGAAGAACGCGAGCACATGCGTCAGACGCCGAGTGGTCGCAGTTCGCGCAGACGTGCTTCCACGAAATGCAGGGTCTCGATGTTCTCCTTCAGCGAGGGCTGGGGAGTGTTGAGGAAGGTGAAGCCGCCCGGGGGCAGGGTGCGGATTTCCGCCACCAGCGTCTCCGCCGCGAGCCGGTGCCACTCCACGCTGACGGAGGTCTGGAGACTCTCGCGCACAAATTCGGCGAGGAACTGCGGCTGGCGGCGGCGGTAGAGGTCGAGGCCGAAGTGGAACAGGATCGTCGGCAGCCGTCCGAGGCAGGTCTCGCCGCGTTCCTCCCATCGCCGCGCCAACAGGAGCCCGGTCTCCACCGCGTCGGTGGCCTCGCTGACCCATTCCCGGGCCTGCGCCGGCTCCGGGGCGTCGGAGAGAAGGGCTTCCGCCGTGCGGCAAAGGAAGATTTGCGCCTTAAGGTGAATCTCTGCGGCGAGCGGAGCATGCGTCTCGGTTTCGCGGACCCGTTCGAGGGCGAGGAGCGCGGATCGGCGCGCCGCCGCCGCGCGGGGCGGCTGGATCGTCAGGAGGGTCCTGGCGTGGTTGATCGCTACGCTCGCCAGCAGGAGATCGTGCTCGGGGTGCCCCTGCGTAGCCTCCATCGCCTGCTCGAACGACCGGACCGCCTCTTCCAGCGCCGGGGCGGTGGCCTGCTCCTGCAAGGTCAGCCCGCGGTGCATCCAGGCGACGGCGTGACAGCGTCGGTAAAGCGGGTCCAAGGCGGGCGGCGCGTCACGCAAGGCCGTGAGAGTCTCGTTGTACGAGCGCAGGGCTTCCGCCAACCGTTCCGCGCCGCCGAGCCGCGCCAAAGCGTCGCCGCGGTTCATCCAACTCGCGGCCAGGAGGTACGCCGCCTCGTGGTTGTCCGTCGTGAACAGGCGGCGGCGCAAGTCGGTGGCCGCGTCGAAACACCCCACGGCTTCCGCCAGGCTCTCGGGTGAACCCGTGTCCATGGCCGCAATGCCCCGCTTCATCAGGTCGCTGGCTTCGTCGTTCATCATATTCCCGCCCATTGTCTCACCAAAACATGGAGGCAGGCGCGAACTCTCGGCGCGGAATCCGCGCGCGTCAGCAAAAAAATTCAGCGGGGCGTTGCGGTTGATTCGTCGTTGTGGAATGGGACAATCCACGGACCGGCGGCGGCGCGATTCAGCCTGATCTAGCACGCGTTAAGCTGCGTTTTGGCACGCGCACCATTCCTCCTCGTGAAAATTCGTCCGCTCCTGTTTTCCTGCCTGTGCCTTCTGCTGCCCGCCGTTTCCACGCGGGCGCAGGCCGGACAAACCGTCTACGACAACGCCCTGGAGAGCGGCTGGCAAAACTACGGCTGGGCCACGCTCAACTACGGCAACACCAGCCCCGTCCACGGCACGGGCGGCGACTCGATCAGCGTCGATGCGGGCAGCTACCAGGCGCTCTATTTGCACCACGACGCCGTCGACACGACGAACCTCGTCAGCCTGACGTTCTGGGTCCACGGCGGCGCATCCGGCGGCCAGACCCTCCAACTGCAAGCGACGATCAACGGCAGCGCGCAAACCGCGGTCCCCCTGGCTGCACCCACGGCCAACGCCTGGACGCAGGTCACTGTCCCCCTGTCCGCGCTCGGCGTGGCGGGCCGGAGTGGCTTCGACGGTTTCTGGATCCAGAACACGTCGGGCAACACGCTGCCGACGTTCTACGTGGACGACATCGCGCTGACCGCGAACCCGCCGCCAGCCACGATCCAGTTGACGGCCGACGTGGGCAGCGTGGTGCGGACGATTGACCCGCGCATTTTCGGCGTGAACACCGCCATCTGGGACAGCCAACTCGGCACCGCCGCCACGCGCACGCTGCTGACCCAGGCCGGGATCAAGGCCCTGCGTTATCCCGGCGGCAGCGCGGCGGACGACTACGACTGGTACACCGACCGCAGCGTGACGAACAACTCGTTCCAGTGGGCGAGTCCGTTTCCGACGTTCGCCACGCAGGCCACCGCGCTCGGCGCGCAGCCCTACCTCACCGTGAATTACGGCAGCGGCACGCCCGAGGAAGCCGCCGCGTGGGTGGCCTACGCCAACGGCGACCCCGCCAGCACGGTGACCATCGGCAGCGACTCAAAGGGGCGGGACTGGCGGACGGTCGGCTACTGGGCCTCGTTGCGCGCCGCCGCGCCGCTGGCGTTGGACGACGGGTACAATTTTCTGCGCATGGGCCGCGCGGCGGCGTTCGGCTTCAAGGATTGGGAGGTCGGCAACGAGTGCTACGGCCCGTGGGAGCACGACGAACACGGCAGCACGTTCCCCGGGGCGGCGCAGGACCCGTACACCTACGCGCAGAGCTTCGCGCTGTTCCGCCAAAAGATGCTCGCCGTCGATCCGACGATCCACCTGGGCGCGGTCGTCACGGCCAGCCCCGACAGCTACGGCAACGGCCAGCACGGCGTCACCAACCCGCGCGACGGTACGACGCACACCGGCTGGACGCCCGTGCTCCTCGCCAATCTCAGGACGCTCGGCGCGCTGCCCGCGTTCGCCACCGTGCACGATTATCCGCAGGAGCCTGGCAGCGAGAGCGACGCCAATCTGCTTTCCGTCGGCGCGACGCTGCCCGCTAACGACAGCGCCGCGTTGCGCCAGATGCTCACCGACTACGTGGGCGGCACGGCGTCGGCGGGCATCGAACTGGCACTGGGCGAGACGAACTGCGTCACCTACAACCCCGGCAAGCAGAGCACGAGCCTCGTAGACGGGTTGTATTTGGCCGAAACGGTCGGCAGTCTGGCGGCGACGGAGTTCAACAACCTCCTCTGGTGGGACCTGCGCAACGGCAGCCTAGACGGCGACAACAACAGTGCGTCTCTCTACGGCTACCGTCCGTTCGGCGACTACGGCCTCGTCGCATCGGGGGACCGCTCGGACACCCCGCTCAACACGCCGTACCCGCCGTTCCGCGCCTTTGAACTGCTGAACCATTGGGCGGCGGGCGGCGACCGCACCGTCGCGGCGGCGAGCAACTACGCCTTGCTCACCATCCATGCGGCGTTGCGAGCGAACGGCGACCTGTGTCTGCTGGTGGTCAACAAGAGTCCGGCGGATGCGCTGACGGCGACGGTCGCCCTGAGCAACTTTGTGCCCGGTGCCAGCACGGCGGCGGTCTACCAGTTCGGCGAGACCGAGGACGCGAACAATGCAGACCTCACCACTGCGACCCTCGACAGGGTCAGCAATGCCTTCTCGGCGACATTTCCGGCGTATTCGATGACCGTCATCGACCTGGCGGGGTCCCAGACAACCACGACGGCGCACCCGGCGTTTTTTACGGGCGAGACGGCGTTGTCGGACGGAGTGTATTACCTCTCGTTCCCCGGTGGCAATCCGTTCGGGTATTACGGTTACCTG
>CAXTOX010000208.1:0-3449 GCA_964245885.1 uncultured Chthoniobacterales bacterium
CAGCTCCTCGTGGACCTGAGCGACTTCATGCGCAACGACTGGTACTACATCATCGCCATCGTTCTGGGCGCATTTTTCGGCCTCCGGTACTTCATGAAGACCAAGACCGGCCACGAACTCTGGAACCGCTGGCAGCTCAAGCTGCCCGTCTTCGGGCCGCTGATCCACAAAATCGCCATGAGCCGCTTCGCGCGCACCTTTGCCCAGCTCATCCGCTCGGGCGTGCCCATCCTCGAAACGCTCGAAATCGTCGGCGGCTCGGCCGGCAACACCGTCATCGAAGGCTCCATCAAGAGCGTGAGCGCCGACGTGGAAAAAGGCGACAACCTCTCGGTGGCCATGTCCAAGAAGACGATCTTCCCGCCGATGATGCTGCGCATGGTCTCGGCCGGCGAATCCACCGGCAAGATCGACGAGATGCTCGAAAAGATGGCCGACTTTTGGGACGAGGAGATCGAGGCCACGCTCTCCGCGCTGACGAGCCTGCTCGAACCCATCCTCATCGTGGTGCTCGGCGTCATCGTCGGCGGCATCGTCATCGCGCTCTTCCTGCCGATTTTCCAACTCAGCGAGGTCGTCTCGGGTTGATGCTCCCGGTCCGGGCAGCCACACGAAGCGGGCCTGGAAGCTTGGGAGCATCCCTCGTCGTATGTCGGAGAACCCAGCTTGTGAAACAGCCTTGACCGCCAGCGCCGCCACCCCGTCCCCGCCGACCCCGGCGGGACGCGTCCTGGACGGTGAGGAGTGCCGCGCGGTCATCGCCTACGCTCCCGACGCGATCTTCGTCGTGGATGCCGCCGGCCAACTGGCCGACGTGAACCCCGCCGCCTGCGAGTTGGTCGGCTCCTCGCGCGAGCAAGTAATCGGCGCGCGGGTCGAGCGTTATTTCGAGCCGGTTCCCCCCCCCGGGCCGCGCGGCGAACCCTCCGGCGGTTGGAACCGGTACTTTGCCGACGGCTTCCACACCATCGAATGCATCGTCCACCGCGCGGACGGCAGCCGAAGTGACGCTGAGGTGCGCGTGCGGGCGAACTTCCTGCCCGGCCTGCACCTCTGCGTGGCGCGCGACTGCACGGAGCGCAAGCTCGCGGTGGAAGCCGTCGTGCAAAACCGCACGGCAGAACTCGACGCCGCCACCGCGCAGCTCCGTTCCCGCGCCCACCAGCAGGAAAGCGTCGCCGAACTCGGCCAACACGCGCTCGCCGGTGCCTCCATCGAGGACCTGATGCACCAGGCCGTGCGCACGGTGGCCACCGTGCTTGAGCTGGAATGCTGTGTCATCCTGGAGCATGCCGACCCGGAGAGCAGCGACCTCGTCCTGCGCGCGAGCGTGGGCTGGATGGAGGACGCCATCGGCCAGGCTGTCGCCACGGCGGACCCGGCCTTCTCCATCGGGTATGCGCTGCAAGCCCAGGTGCCGGTGGTCTTTGAAGATCTCGACGTGGAAACGCGCTTCGGGTTGCTGCCGGGCATGCGCGAGGCCGGGATCGTCAGCGGTTTGTCGGTGAGCATCAGCGACGAGCACGGGCAGTTCGGGCTGCTGGCGGCGCGTTGCAAGCGGCGGCGGAGTTTCACCCCGGACGACACCCACTTTTTGCGGAGCGTGGCGAACGTCCTGGCCACCGCCATCGGACGCCACCGGACGGAGGAAACCTTCCGGCAGGCCCAACTCGGTGCCGTGCAGGCCAACAACGCCAAGATCGAGTTCCTCTCCCGCATGAGCCACGAGCTGCGCACGCCGCTCAACGCCATCCTCGGGTTCAGCCAGCTTCTGGGGATCGAACGCCTCACCGGCGGCCAGCGCGAGAGCGTCGAACAGATCACGCGGGCGGGCGGGCATCTGCTCGAACTGGTCAACGAGGTGCTCGACATCAGCCGCATCGACTCGGGCAACCTCGCGCTGGTGCCCGAGCCGCTGGCCGTCGATGAACTGCGGAGCGAGGCGGTGGACCTCATCCGGCCGTTGGCCGACGCGCGGGGGATCGTCATTTTCAACGACCCGCCCGCAGGCGACGGCGACGCGTTCCACGTGCTGGCCGACCGCCAGCGGCTGCGCCAGGTGTTGCTCAACCTGCTCTCGAACGCGGTCAAGTACAACCGGCCGGCGGGCACGGTCACGCTGCGCACCGGGACGGCCCCGGACGCGCGGCACGTGCGCCTGTCGATCACCGATACCGGCGCGGGGATCTCGGCGGAATATCTGCCGCGGTTGTTCACCCCGTTCGAGCGGCTCGGGGCCGAGAACACCGACGTGGAAGGCAGCGGCATGGGCCTGGCCTTGTCCAAGCGGCTGGTGGAAGCGCAGGGGGGCGCGATGGGCGTCGAGAGCACGGCCGGAGTCGGCTCGACGTTCTGGATCGACCTGCCGGTGGCCGCCGCGCCGTTGTACGAAAGCAGCGTGCCGTCGCTCCTGGACGAGTTGATCCACACGCAGCTTTTCGAGGAGGACGAGGAAACCTCCGCGACCCCGCTGGCCGCGCCCGCGCTGCCCGCGCTGGCTCCCCGGCAGCGCGTGATCCTGCACATCGAGGATAACGAGCCGAACCAGCGTCTGATCGAAATGCTCCTTTCCCAGCGTTCGTCGCTGCGGCTGCTGACGGCCTCGCGCGGCGGCGAGGGATTTGCGCTCGCGCAAAAACACCGCCCCGACCTGATCCTGCTCGACATGCACCTGCCCGATACCTCGGGCGAGAACGTGCTCCACGACCTGCGCGCGGACGAGGGCACGCGGGACCTGCCGGTGGTGATCGTCAGCGCGGATGCGGCCTCGATCCGGCACAGCCAGCTCCACGCCAACGGGGCGAACAACTACCTGCTCAAGCCGTTTAACGTGACGCAGTTTTTGAAGATTCTCGACGAGTATCTGCTGAAGAGTGCGGCGTGAGCGGCCTTCATTTCTTTGCGGCCTGGACGATCACCATTGATCATCCGTGTCTTCCTTTGATCGGTGTAGCGTACACGGTCGGGTGCGGTGTGCGCCACTGATTTCCTAACCCCGGCTGCCTTGCACGACTCCCCGATTTCTACCAGAGCAACCGCACGCCGTACGCCGGAAAGTACGGATCGCAAGAAACCAGCGTCATGCCTTCCACCTGCGCCTGCGCGATGAGGAGCCGGTCAAACGGATCGCGATGGTGCCATTCCAACGTCACCATCCGATGCAAATGCTCATGGCGGATGGGCAAAAGGTGGAACCCCAACTTCTCCGGCAAGCCGGGAAATAACTCCTCGTACGGCGCGGGCAGGTCCAGCTTGCGGAGAGAAGACTTGATGCCCACTTCCCAAGCGGTCGCATCGCTGACGTAGTTGCGATTGGCAGCCTCGCTAATGGCCGCGCGGGCGGGTCGCTCCAGGCGCGCGTCGTCTTCCAGGAACCAGTTGAGCGCGTGGGTGTCCAGCAATAGGTTCATTCCATGTATTCCTTAGTACTACTCCGTTAGTTGGTTAGA
>CAXTOX010000209.1:0-2487 GCA_964245885.1 uncultured Chthoniobacterales bacterium
AGGAAGCGCGAGCCCTCGGGAGTTTCCCGGCCAGAGACTCGTTCGGTGGCAGTAGTCCGGGGCGTCCGATCGCGCGGCCCCCGGGCAGAGTAGAACGATGGCTGCGTCCTGCGCGTTTGCGGCAGACCTATCAACACGCCTTTTGGAAGCGCGGGTTCCTGGCGCAACTTTCCCCTCGCGAGGCGGCTCGCGTCCAAACCACGGGTTGAACCGGACCGCAATAGGCGCACATGGAGCGAAATTTGGCCGTCAGCATCGAGCGCGCCTCAAAAGTGTACCGGAGTGGACGGCTCACGGTGGGAGATGCCGCGCGCAACCTCGCCAACCGCCTTGCCGGACAGCCGTTCCACGCGGATACCCGTGAAATCGTTGCTCTCAGAGATGTGTCGATCGAGGTGTTGGCTGGTGAACGGGTGGGCCTCATCGGACGCAACGGCAGCGGAAAAAGCACGCTGCTGAAGCTGATTGCCGGCGTGCTGCAACCCACGATGGGGTCCGTCCGGGTGTTGGGGAGCGTGCAGTCCATCCTGGAACTCGGTGTCGGGTTCAACCCGGAGTTTACGGGCCGCGAGAACATTCTGCTGCACGGCGCGATCCTCGGTTTGCGCCGCCGGGAGATCCTACACCGTTATCCGGCGATCGCCGCGTTTGCCGAGATTGGCGACTTCATGGATCGGCCGTTGAAACACTATTCGTCCGGCATGGTGCTGCGCCTGGCGTTTGCGGCTTTCGTCCTCGTACACCCGAAAATCCTGATCATCGACGAGGCCTTGGCGGTTGGCGACATTTTCTTCCAGCAGCGCTGCTACGACTTCATGCGAGGGGAACTGGCGGACGCAACAAAGATCATCGTCAGCCACGATCCCGGTCAACTGGCCGCGCTTTGTACGCGTCTGATCATCCTGGATCACGGCCGGCTGGATTACGACGGACCCATTGCCCCGGGGATCGAGCGTTATCTGAAGTCCTTGCACAACGAAGGCACCGAAAGCGCAGTGCCCGCCGCCGGCTCCGCCTCCATCAAGCCACCCGGAGAGGTTGCCTGGAGCACGTTGGACGAGCAGCAGCTCAGCGGTCGCGGCGCGTTGCGGATCGTCCGCGCGGCCGTCACCGACACGGCCAATCGGCCTGTACAGATGCGCGCCCCGGGCGACCGGGTGGTTGTCCATGCCATGGTGCAGGTTTGTGAACCACGCCAGAACCTGATCTTCGGCTACCTGATCCGGGACGGCACCGGCCAGCAGGTTTGCGGTCAAAATTCTTTCTTGCTCCGCGACGCGGCCGGTCGGCGTCCGACCTTCGGCTTTCCGGAGCTGGGTGATTGGCTGGTGGTTTTGGAATTCGACTGGCCCCCGTTGAAGCCGCAAGCCTATACCCTGACGCTCGGGATCGGCGAGGGCGACGACGCGCATGCGCACACGGTTCAATGCTGGGCGCACGATTGTTTCCGGATCCTGGGTCAAGATCCGGACAAAGCGATCCACGGCCTTTTCGGCAGTGGGCTAGAAGCGTTGCGTTGCCGCAAAATATGATGCGGAGTCGATGCCCATACCAACCATCTTTGCCGACCGCCGGCAAGTTTCGGCGGCACCGAAGCGGGGCGGCACGTTGCTCACTGTCGCCTTTTGGGAGGGTTGAAGCCCCCGCCTTCAGGCGGCAGCTTTAGCTAGGGAGCGGGTGAGAGGAGCGTGGTAGGCTGGAGCGGTGAAAGAATACCGGCACGGGGCGCACTCGGTCTTTGAGATCCACCTGCATCTGGTGTGGACGACGAAGTACCGCAAGCGGATCATGGCAGGCGAGGTGGGCTTGCGGGTGCGGGAGTTGATCCGGGAGGTAAGCCGCCAGCACGAGGTGACGATCCTGCGCGGCCACGTGAGCAGCGACCACGTGCATTTGTTGGTGAGCATTCCGCCGCAGGTGACCATCAGCCGGTTGGTGCAGTGGCTCAAAGGCCGGAGTTCGCACCATCTGCTGGCGGAGTTTGCGCATCTGAGAAAAGCGTTCTGGGGTCGGCACGTGTGGGCGCGGGGCTATTTTTGTTGCAGCAGCGGCAACGTGACCGACGAGGTGATCAAGAAGTACATCGAGGAGCAGGGAGAAGAGAAGGACGATGACTTCAAGGTGGAAGGTGGCGCGTGAAGGTGGCTTTAGCCGCAAAGGCGCGGCTTTCAGCCGCCACCCGAAGCCACCGCCTTTAGGCGGTTGGAGCATTCACTTTCACTCGGGAGCGGGAAAGCTGCCGGCGGTGGGCAGACAAAGTTCGAATGCGTTTCCCCACCCGGTGGGAAGGATGTTATCAAGACGACCGGTCCTGGAAATCCTTTTCGCTTTTCGCTCATGAAAACACGCGTTTCTCCGATGCCTGCCCGTGTTATCCCGGCTGCCGCCGCCGGATGGATCCTGCTGCTGGCCGGTTGCCAGACCCGCTCGATCTCGGATTCCGGGTATCGCCATGGTCAGTCCAACCCATGGCGCTGAGAGAGCGAT
>CAXTOX010000209.1:2497-3364 GCA_964245885.1 uncultured Chthoniobacterales bacterium
GTAGCTTGGTAGGCAGGGAAAAAGTTAGTCGAGTTTCCAGATCGGCCTCGGACACTGTTCCTGTGGTCATTGATGCATGCTAGCAAACTGAGTCGGACATCGCCAGTCTCATACTCGATATTTCATGAAATAATTTTATTTTCATGAAAACAGGGTGATTACCCCAGCACCACTGGCACGGGCGTTGCCTTCCTCGGGTGGGATGTGCCGCCGTTACCTCCACCGATCCCACCTTGGTGGTCGCTGTTGGCAGCACGGTGGCTAGGAGTTGCACAAGGCACTCGCCATCCGGGCGGCGCGGGCCGGCGAAGGGTTAAACGCATATTGCGTGAAGAAGCTCACGGTAGCGGTGACGGCTTGAGGGTGATCGGGGAAAGCGCGGCACGGCGGCGCATCAGTGTTTTGCAAACTCGCTGATGAGTTGCATGACAAAGAAATAAAGGCCGATGCTGCCGAAAAACAGGCTCACGAACCAGAACGCCCGGCGGCCCACCAGCACGGAGATGGCCGCGACCGCGATGGATACTTGAAACATCGTTACCGCGCGCGCCAGCAGCACGTGCCACTGCAGATGGCGCTCGCCCTCTTCCTTGATCTCCTTGGCTTTCTCCTCGAAGCCATGGGCCTTCTCGGTGATCTCCTTCTGGTCTTCCACGTACTGCTTGGCTTTCGCCGTGTCGGCGTCAGACGGCTTCTTGTCCAGGGCGGCAAGCAGTTCCATCCGGCTGCCCAGCACGGATGCCTTGATTCCTTTGGCCTGGTAGTACGCCCACTGGTTGCTGGCCTCGATGGTCTGGTTGTTGGCGTCGATCTGCGTGATGAGCGCCTCGTTGACGTGGTGTCCTGCCAGCAGTGAGGCGACCGCCG
>CAXTOX010000210.1:0-3268 GCA_964245885.1 uncultured Chthoniobacterales bacterium
ATCAACGCCGTACATTCTAAGAAATCTTTCATACGAGTGGGAACCGCGGCAACTCGGCCACCGGCCTTGGGACGAAGCGCCATTCTAATTTGCCCGTTTCATTCGGCAACCTCAGATTCGCACGAAGTTCACCGGCTCAGAGCGTTTGCACCGGGCCGCCGCAAGCCGTTTCCTGTCTGCCATTCGCCAACCGCCCATGATCATCCAAAACCTCGAACAACAAGCGCCGTTTGCCACCCGCGACGGCTCAACCATCCGGAGCATTCTCGACCGGACCAACGCCCCCGTGCGCCTGCAAAGCCTCGCCGAGGCGACCTTGCCAACCGACGCGTCCACCCAGCGGCATTACCACAAACTGAGCGAGGAGTTTTACTTCTTGCTCGAAGGCCGCGGCGAGATGGAACTCGACGGCGAGACCCGTTTGGTCGGTCCCGGCGACGCGGTCCTGATCCCGGCGGGTTCGTGGCACACGCTGACGGCGCTTTCGCCGCTGCGGATGCTCTGTTGTTGCGCGCCACCCTACGCGCACGAGGACACGTACTTCGAGTGAACCACTCCGATGCACTTCTTTATCACCGGGACCGACACGGACGTTGGCAAGACCTACATTACCGCCCGACTCGTCCGGGCACTCCGGGCACGCGGGGTGGACGCCATTGGCTTCAAACCGCTCTGCTGCGGCTCCCGCGACGACGCGGAAGCCTTGCGAGCCGCCGCAGATGGTGCGCTGACGCTCAACGAGGTGAATCCTGTCTGGTTGCGCGCCCCCGCCGCGCCCTTCGCCGCTGCCTTGATCGAGAACCGGGCCATCGACCTCGATCTCATCCGCGAGGAATATGTGCGCCTACGTGCTAGGCATTCTGCCATTCTCGTCGAAGGAGTGGGCGGCTGGCTCGTGCCGATCAGACACGATTTCACGGCAGCCGATCTGGCGAGGGAATGGCAGTTACCGGTGATCGTAGTCGTAAAAAATGTGCTGGGCGCGTTGAACCACACGGCACTGACCGTGCAGGCGATTCGCGTAGCCGGTCTTCCTTGCGCAGGCTTGGTCCTCAACAATCCCCCACCGCCTGCCGGGATTTCAGATGATGGGGGTATTCAGACACTCGCCGGTGCCACCAATGCCGGAGTGCTGACGGAGTGGCTGAGAATCCCGATTTTGGCAGAAATCCACGCGGGCCAAGCCGAACTGTCAGGCTTGGTGTCAAAACCTCCATTTTTGTAACTATAAACTACAATTATGTTACTTAATAATACATATATTACACACCGAACGGGGAGCCCACAGAGGGAAAAGGTGTTGGGCACAGGCAGTGCTAAGGAAGTTGTTGTATTCACCAAACATCGGAGAAACCTTTATGATGCTGCACAAAATTTTCCACATGAACCAGTCGGTGAGCGAGACCAAGCGCCGTCTGTCAGATATCCGTGGTTACCGTCATCATCTCGATGGTTTGGAACATGCCGATAAGAAGGCGGACGGAGCGTCGCAATGGAGACTCTTGCTCCCGCTCGGTTTTCGGGCCGACTTCGCTCTGACGGCCACAGAGACCGAGGACCCCAACATGGTGGTTTTCAAGTCCGAAGGTGGCGACATTAAAATCGTCGGGATGATCAGCTTCCAACAGATCAAGTCAAACCTCACCGAAATCGATATCACGGTGAACTACGAGTCTGCGTCACCCCTTTTCAACGTTCTGGACCATGCTCTGAAGATCGGTGATCATTTTCTGGTTAACCAACTCCGTCGCATTCGGGCACATTTTGAAGGGATTGCCACACCCGCCCCGCGCCCAGTGCCGGTATACGCCCATCAGCTCAAACACGCTGTGGCGTGATCTCTTTGTAAGAAGGTACTGGTTAAGGTGAGGCGGCTCTTTGGTCGGAGCCGCCTCCTTCTTTTTTGGGTGAGTACATGGCCAATTTGCTTGGTCTGGTAGTGAGAATCGTCCAGAGACAAATAGGAACTTGATGGTGTCTGTGCTATGCACAAGTTAGGAAAGCGCCCCTACTTGCATAAAAGCAGCGACATGGAATCGCTATCTCAACGAGAAGGCGCATGGATACTGTCTCCAAGATTCTTTAAGGCTTGGCAACCGTCATGATTTCCGGTGACGCTGGCTGGACAGCGGCAGTTGCGCTACTTGGTGCCGGTTTTGCAGCGGCTGGCAGCTTCGCCACCGGAGGAGGCAGGGGCACGACTTTCATGAATTGGCCTTCGTAGCGCGCCCAATCAGCCAAAATCTGGCGCGCCCTTTCGCTTTCGGTATTCTCCAAGTGCTTGTAAATCAATTCCTTGATCGCAGCCACGTCCGCTTCTGTCGCGAGGCGTTCCGCCCGGACCAACTGCGGATTCAGGTGGCTCTCGAAGCGGTGGTCCTCGTCGAGGACGTAAGCGACTCCGCCCGTCATGCCCGCGCCAAAGTTGCGTCCCGTATGTCCCAGCACGACCACCGTGCCGTTCGTCATGTATTCGCAGCCGTGATCGCCCAATCCTTCGACCACCGCCGTCGCACCTGAGTTGCGCACGGCGAAACGTTCACCGACCCGACCCTGAGCATAGAAAACTCCGCCCGTCGCGCCGTAGAGGCAGGTATTGCCCGCGATCATGGCCTCCGAGGCGGTGAACTTGTGTTCGGCCCGTGGCTTCAGGACGATGCAGCCGCCGCTCATGGACTTGCCCACGTAATCGTTGGCTTCACCGGTCAGCACCACACGCAAACCGGGACTGAGAAACGCACAGAGACTCTGCCCCGCGCTGCCCGTCAGGTTGATCTCCAACAAGCCGTCGGGCAGGCCCGCCTCGCCGTTGCGGTACGCAATCTCGCCGCTGACTTTCGTGCACACCGCGCGGTTGGTGTTGCGCACCTTGTAGCTGAGCGAAAGTTTCTGCCCGCGGTTGATGGCCTCGTTGGCGTCCTGGAGGATGATGTCGTCCAAGGGACGATCCATGAACCCGTCGTTGCGGTCGCGGGTATGGAAACGCTGGATCGACGGATCACCCTGGCTCACGTCACGCAACATCCGGCGCAAGTCGAGCGTGTTGGCCTTCGGGTGTCCCGGAGCCTGCCGCTGGCGCAGCAGGTCGACCCGGCCGATCAACTCGTTGAGAGTGCGGGCACCGAGCCGCGCCATGATCTCGCGCACCTCACTCGCCACGCCGTTGAAGAAATGAACGATGTTCTCGGGTTTGCCTTTGAACTTCGCGCGCAGCCGCTCGTCAAGCGTTGCCACGCCAACCGGACACGTATTGAGATGGCACTGCCGC
>CAXTOX010000211.1:0-3205 GCA_964245885.1 uncultured Chthoniobacterales bacterium
GCACGCCGTTGACCTTCTCGCTGGCGGTCTGGAAGTTCTTCGTCGTCGCGTTGAGGTTGGCCACGCTCGCCTGAAGGTTCTGGAACATCTCGGGCTTGAGCAGGTCCGTGTTGACCCGCGTGATGGTGCCATTCAGGTTGGCCACGGCCGCGCGCAGGTCGGCGATGAGCTTGCCGGCCTGCTCGGTGAGTTCGTCCGTGCCCGGCTTGGTCGAGCCGCGCACCGTGTCGCCCGTTCGGTAAACTCCTCCCACGGTCTCCGGCTCGGTGATGATGTCCACGAAACGGTCGCCCAGCAGGCCGGCGGCGGCGACGTAGAACTTGGCGTTGCGCGGGATTTTGTTCGGCTCGAAAATCTTGATCCGCACCGACACCCCGCGGGCGCGGTCGAGCACCTGCGGCGGGTCCGTCACCACGCCCACGGTCGCCCCGGATAGCAACACCTTGGAGTTGACGAGCAGGCCGCCCGCGTTGGGAAACTCGACCGTGAGCGGGTAGGCCGCGGCGATCCCGGTGCCGATCCGTCCGAAGACCACGACCATGGACCCGATCACCGCCAGCCCGATCAGCACGAAGATGCCGACGCGGAGTTCGAGGAGTTTGCTGTCGGTAGGGGAAGCCATGGAGGAAACGGGCGGAGAACCCGGCTCGCCGCCGGGCTGCCGCGCAGCCAAATGTGACCCGGCAGACTATTTTCGCAATTTTCTTTCCTCGGTACTTCGAGTCCGTGTAATTTCCACCCTCCAACGGATTTCCGCTTCCTTCAGCCGCAGCATCCCATGAAACTTGGCAAAACATTCCTGCTGGCCGCCGGGCTGACGCTCTCCCTGCTGGGCGCGACGCTGGCGAACGACAAAAACAGCAAGAAATCCTCGTCGCAGGCACGGACGGCCCCGGCACGTTCCGGCGGCGGCAACGCCCCGCGGCCCCAGCGCGTCAGTCTCGGCAACGGCGTCCGTAATTTCTTCGGCGGCGGAAACACCTCCTCCGGTCGGACGGGCTCCACCCGCCGGCAAGTGGTCAACAGGGGCGGCAAAAAGGGCACCAGCAAGAACAGCAAAGGCTCGAAGTATTGAGGCGGACACGCTCTTTTACCAAGGTCCTGTTGCCTCTCCGAGGCAATCCAAATGGAGTTTGGCTGGCCATCCTGGTGGGCAACGCTTTCCAGAGACGTTTGGATTGCCCCGGAGAGGCAACAGGACCTTGGTGACTTTCTCAGACCGCCTCCACCGTCCCCGTCTCGCCACCGACCGCACCGGCCAGCGGACGGCTGCGGCCCGCGATGAAATCCTGGATGTCCGGGTCGGCGGCAGCCTGGAGTTCGGCGGCGGTGCCCTCGAACTCGATGCGCCCCTGCTTGAGGTAGGCGATGCGGTCGCCCACGTCGAAGGCGCTTTTCATGTCGTGGGTCACGACGACCGAGGTCACGGCGAAGCGTTCCTGCAACCGGCGGATGAGCCGGTTGATGCTGTCGCTGACCACCGGGTCCAACCCGGCCGTCGGCTCGTCGTAGAGGATGCAGCGGGGCCGGCAGATGACGGCCCGCGCGAGGGCGACGCGTTTTTTCATGCCGCCGCTCAGGTTCACGGGCATCTTCTGCTGCTGGCCGTCGAGGTTGACCACGTCCAGCGCCTCGCGCACCGCCGCCGCGAGGCGCGCCGGATCGCGTTCCCCGCTCTCGCGCAACGGAAAGGCGACGTTGTCCTCCACGCTCATGGAGTCAAAGAGCGCCCCGTGCTGGAAGAGGATGCCGATTTTCCGGCGCACCGGGGCGAGGCGGCGTTCGCTCAGGCCGACGATGTTCTCGCCTTCCACGAAAATGTCGCCTCGGTCGGGGCGCAGCAGGCCGATGAGGTGCTTGAGGAACACGCTCTTGCCGCCGCCGGACCGCCCGATGATGACGGTCGTTTGCCCGGCAGCCACCTGGAGATCGACGCCGCGCAGGATTTCCTGGGTGCCGATCTGCTTGGTCAGACCCCGAACCTGGAGGAAAGGCGAGGATTCGGCCGTCATTCCTAAACTCCGCCCGGGAAGAAAATGTTCAGGAACATCGTCAGGAAAAAGTTCGACACCAGGATCGCCAGCGAGCCGATGACGACCGCCTCCGTCGTCGCGCGGCCGACGCCGACCGCGCCGTCCCGGGTGTTCAGCCCCTCGTAGCAGCTCACGAAGACGATCAGCAGGCCGAACACGAGTCCCTTGAACAGCCCCATGCCCACGTCGCGCGCCTTCATGAACTTGACCGTGTTCTCGATGTAGTACGGCCCCTGGATGTCGAGCACGTGGCAGCCGACGAAATACCCCGTGGCGATGCCGAAAAAGATGCACTCGCCCGCCAGGAGCGGCACGGAGACAAACATGGCCACGGCCCGCGGGACCACGAGGTAGTCCACCGGGTAGACCGCCAGTGCGCGCAGGGCGTCGATCTGTTCGGTGACCTTCATCGTGCCGATCTCCGCGGACATGGCCGCCCCGACCCGCCCGGCGAGCATCAGGCCGGTGAGCACGGGGCCGAGTTCCCGGCACATCGACACGCTGACCACCGCGCCGACGGCCGACTCCATCCCCAGGATGCGGAACTGAAAATACGTCTGCGCCGCGAACACCGCCCCGGTGAACGCCCCGGTGACGATCACGACGAGTTGGGACCGTGCGCCGAGTTCGAGCATCTGGCGCAGGATTAACGACCAGCGCAGAGGCGCGACGAACAACGCCTGGGCCGTGTCGAGAGCCAGCAGGGTCACCCCGCCGCAGTAGCGGACCGTGCCGATGACGGGACGGCCGAGGGATTCGAGAAACCGGCGCATCAGACCCGCAGCCGCTGGGTCTTGGACTTGGGGCGCATCTCGGCCGACACCGCGCCGACGAACCGCGCCCGCAGGCCGAGCCTGAAAAACGCTTCGCGGATCGCCCCCGTCGTCATGCTCGGTGGCTCGTCGAATTCCATGTACACAATGTCATGGTTGCTGTCGACCTTGTAGCGCAGCCCCGGAACGGTCTCCAACGAATGGTCGAGCTGCATGATTTTGTCGAGGTCACGAACGCCGGCGGCGTAAACTTCCAGTTCGATCATAGACTTGGATGGAGATTTACAACGTAAACACCGCCACCCGCGAATGGAAGCGGAAAATGGTAGTGGTACAGTTTGCTATCTTGGCAGCCCCGGCAGGGGCGGCAGAACTTAGCCCACGGCGTGAGCCGTGGGA
>CAXTOX010000212.1:0-1983 GCA_964245885.1 uncultured Chthoniobacterales bacterium
CTCCGACCGCGTGACCACACGGGTTCCTTGCGGGAGAAGCAAATTTGGAGATGGGGTGGTTCCCATCCCAAGATCATCCTGTTGCCGGGCGCAAAAATCAAAACGATGCTGCCTCGAACTTGTTGCTATCGCAATCCTCATCACTGACGCGCGAATCTTACCATCGAGTGCGATACCATCCGCCAGTCGGAGTCTAGATTGCTGGATCGAGTGCCTGCTGGAACGCCGCGTAGGTGTCTTGGGTGGATGACGTGTCCAGCACCGAAAACAACACGTGCTGAAAGCGGCCAGCCCAAGCACCTGCTCCCAAGTGCGTAGCAAAGCTGGCGGCTACCACCTGCGGATCGTTGCGGAACACACCGCAGCCCCACGCCCCCAGCACCAACCGTCCGTAGCCATGCGCTGCCGCCATTGCCAACACGCCTTCGCTGCGGCGATGGAACACCTCCGGGATCTGCGGCAACTCCTTGGGCCTCGTGTTGGCCGCCGCGCCCGCGTTGGGAGCGGGGCTCGTGATGAACGTAGCCGTTTGCGGTTGTTCGAGCAGTGTACCCTCGTCGTTTCGGAAGACCGGGCAGCCGGGCGAGAAAATCATGGCGTCCGAGTACAAGAGCGACGGCGAGGCACGATGCCGCTCGTAAAACTCCGGTGCTCGCAGCAACGAGGCATACAGGGCGGAACTACGCGCCAGCGATTCCTCCTGTGCTTGGCTGCCGTTGAGAAAACCGCCGCCCGGGTTCTTAGCGGAAGCGAAGTTGAGCACCGCCACCGGCTCCGACGATGCCGCCAGGAGGCGGGTGAGACCTTGCAGCGTCGTCTCATTGACCACTTCGATGACCGTGCGGTGGACCGGCGATGGTCTGGACAAGGCGGTGTCGCGCAAACGAACCAACTCTTCCGGCGTGAAGAACCGTGTGCCTTCCAAGCAGGCGTGCAGTGATGGGGTGAGATCGACTGATCGGCCCGTCGGCGAGCGGTAAGTGCCGCGCTCGACGATCTCCACCGTTTGCTTGGCGAGTTCGAGCCTGGTAGAGCGTTTCATCGGTCGGAACCTTGTTTGCCGTCGCGCGGTAAAATCGTTATCAGAAGAGGCAAAGCAGGAGTGCTCCTCATCTATGCCACCAGTAACGCACAAAGGACCACAGCCCCGAGAACTTGTAGCTTGGGTCCACGTAGTGCTCGATGACGTAGAAAGCAAAGTAGTACGCTCGGCAAAAGCCCCAAACGCAAATCAACAGCAGGACTGCGTCGATCAACGACGGGTGCTCGGTGAGCAGCAGACCGGCAGCCAGCAAACCCAAGAACAGAAACAAGGCCCCTTTGACCTTGATCCAACGCGGATCGGTCAGATCGCGCAGGAGGCCGTGATGTTGGCGGTCAGGCCCCTTCATGCCAGCAGAGTTCATCGGGCAGGATGAAGGCGGCATACTCAATGTGCAACACGCGGCGGCGACGGCTCGCGTTGCTCAGGCGGCCCGAGGCATGGAGGAGCAGCGGGCGCATGAGCAAGGCGTCACCCGCTGTCACCGCGCAGAGCACATCGGCCTGCCGGGCGCGTTGTTCCTGCACTTGGGCAGGCGAGAGGCGGCCCAGGCGGTGCGTGCCGGGCAACACACGCAACGCGCCGTTGGCCTCGTCGGCGTCGTCCAGATGCAGACGCACGGTGAGCATTTGTTCCAGAAGTCCGATGGGCGGCTGGACGTGTGGGACGCCGTCCTTCATGCTCCACGGACCGAAGCCGGGCACCTCGGCGCGGGAGCGCACCGCCAACGTCAGGTCCTGGTGCCAAGGCACGAGCCAGTTGCTGGCCGATGACTTGTCGAAGAAGATGGCGCGCACCGGGAACGGCTCGTGCGCAACGTGCGGACGCACGAGATCATGCAGACGCGGTGAGCGGGCCAACTCTGCAACCAGAGGTAGCGCCAACAGCCCGCGTCGCCCGGCTCCAGAGACGGAACCAAGTGCGTCAGACAATTCCTGTTG
>CAXTOX010000212.1:1993-3197 GCA_964245885.1 uncultured Chthoniobacterales bacterium
CCGCGAACCCGTCTGACTCTACTTCGTAGTGCATCGTTTTCTTGTCCGACAAAACTCCATCCCAACCAGTGGTTCTACTCACATCACTTTGAGTAGCGCGTGGTCACTCTGCGCAGCAGCGAACTCCAAGCACGCGGTAATGTCCTCCGCCTCCAAATGGGGGTAATCGGTCAAAATTTCCTTGTGGCTGGCACCTGCCGCGAGCAGTTCGAGCACATCTTTGACCCGCATCCGTAAGCCGCGGATGCACGGCCTCCCCCCGCATTTGCCGGGTTCGCTAGTGGTCCGGGTGAGATAGTTTGGCGTCACCTTCCCACGAGTTTGCCGTAGCCACGACCCCGGCGCAAGGCGGCGTCGTACTTGGCTTCAGGCCAAAGTGCGTCAACCACGCTGTTCTGGCTAGCTCAAGTCGGCCTCGCACGTCTGGCGCGCTCGATTTCTACACGGTCCCTTTCACGGCGAAAGTAGTTGGTCATTTCGGCCAAGGAGGGGGCGTGACCGGCCAACGTGGAAAACCCTTCGTCGGCGATGGACGGCTGGCCGGAACAAAGACGGCGCAATGCGATGTCCAACTTTACCCCGCTGTTCGTCCGCTCGAAGGTGCGGACAAAATCTTCCATCGTGTAACCGCGCTCCGTCATCAGATAGTACAGATCGAACCAATCACGGGTCTTCGACCGGCTCGCTGTCACCAAGGCTTTCGTCTGGAATAATTCTTCCTCTTCCGCCAGACGCGGACCGTTTGCATTCCCTGGACGCAACACGGTGGCGAGCGGCTCCTCGGGAACGAAGAAGCTGACCTTGACCTTATCGATCAGGTACTCCTGCTGGAAGTCCTCCGGGTCCATGCCGGCGGCCTCGAAGTCCCGCACATCGGCAGCGGACAGGAAACGATCCTCAACGGACGCGCCTGCGGAACGCAGGTCTGATAGGAGAGACTTCAGGACGATGCGCGGAAGTTGTAGCGCGGGACGGTCCTCCAACCCGCGCAGGGCGAAATCCAGATCCTCACTGATCCGATGGCCCAAATGCAAGGCCAGCGCGGAGCCACCGATGAGCACGAACCCGGCGAGGGCCGGTTCGTTCCGAAGGCGAATCCACAGGCGATCCGCGTCTGGGGTTAAACGCATGGGGCTGCGGCCAGTTGGAAGTTTTTCAGGATGCTATTGCAATCCTCGCGGGCATCGGGAAACACTGATGTATG
>CAXTOX010000213.1:0-3179 GCA_964245885.1 uncultured Chthoniobacterales bacterium
CAGGTGCATGGCGGCTGGTGCATCGGGAAAATCTATTCGTCGCGGCGGGGGTGGTGGATGCATGTTGGACCAACGACGGACGGCGCGCACATGAAAATCATCCTGAGCCGGAAGGGGTTTGATTCGTCCTACGGCGGGGTGGCCAGTCCGATCTTGCCCGGTGGAGAGATCGTTTCTTTGCCCATTCCCGAGCGGCCGGCGATGGTCACGTCCAACACGCGAACCTACGGGCAAATCCGGGCGGGCGCGTGGTCCGTCGGACAACTCGCGGCCGACCTGACCGGCGGGCGCATCGGTCCTGGCGACCCCGCCCACCTCGACCCGGACTTGAATCCCGCGAGCGTGCAGCGTCGGCGCGGCTGGCGGCCGGCGTTCGGGCAGACGGGAGCGGCGGAGACGCACCTGCAAAACCAGAGGATCGGACCGGGGGACGTGTTCCTGTTTTTCGGCTGGTTCCGGGAGGTGGAACGGTCACTGGCGGGAAAGTTCCGCTACCGGCCGGACGCGCCGGACCGGCATGTTTTCTTCGGCTGGCTGCAAATGGAGGAGCGTTTGCCGATCGTGCCGCTGTCGAGTTTGCCTCGTTGGATGGAAGGTCATCCCCACCGCAAACCCACGCCCTACGGAAAGCCGGACTGCGTGTACGTCGCCACGGAACGTTTGCGGCTGCCCGAAATGGCGAAGGATGGTGCGACGCTGCCGGGCGGCGGGGTGTTCGGGACGTATCGGCCGGTGTTGTGCCTGACGGCGGAGGGCCGCACGCGCAGCCAGTGGCGGTTGCCGGCGTGGTTCCACCCGGTGGAAGGGCGGCTGCCGCTCAGTTACCACCGCAACCCACATGCCTGGACGCCGGGCGAGGGGCATGTCCTGCTTGACACCGCCAAGCAGGGGCAGGAATTCGTGCTGGACACCCGGCACTACCCCGAGGCGGCAGCGTGGGTGGCGGGGTTGTTTGCGGGCCAAACGGCTGCTTACCAGAGGATCGGCACATCGTAACCGGCAATCAGAGAGTCGCGGCTGACGAGCCGAAGACCTCCTCGCCGGGCTTGCGAGATGAGCAACCGGTCAAAAGGATCGCCGTGGAGCAACGGCAGCTCGGCTAATCCGAGCGCGTCGTCAACTTCGATGTGGGCGATCAGCAAACCTTTGCGGCGGTGGTCATCAACGAGGTCTCGCAACGGCAAGCGCAATGCAGGTTTCCCAAGCTGTGCCTTGATCTGCATCTCCCATACGCTGACGAGGCTGAGGAACAACTTATTACTCGGGTTGAGAAAAGCGGCCAGCGCGCGAGATAAAAGTTGTGTCTGGTCGCTGTCCCACCAAATGAAAGCGTGAGTGTCGAGCAAGAGATTCATGCGCCCTTGCCAAGCCAGAACTCATCCGGTAGTGGGTCATCAAAATCCGGTGCCATGATCATCGCTCCCGGGTGCAAGTTGGATGTACGGGCCTCCTGAGGTGGTGAAGAGGAACCGACTCGCTCCTTTTCTTCCAAATCGCGTAGTGCTTTGGCAATCCGCTCCCGGTCTTCGGCTGACAGGCTTGGTAGTTCCGCGACGATTTCTTGCGCGCTCATGGATGGAGCGAGAATAACGGGCAGCCCGCCTCAAGGCAATACCGCGTGCGTGTGCTACTTCCAGCCCACCGCGCGCATCACCTCCAACTGAAAAGCCTGCACCGGCCCGGGGTGGATGATGTCCATGTCGCCTAGCGCCACGTCCAGCGTGAACGCCGCACTCCGCGCGTGCCATTCCATTTCCAGCGCCCGGTCGAGCGAATCCGCCGCCTGGAACGCCCGTGCTTCCGGGGCGTCGGCGCGGTACACCGCTTTCAGGCTGTCGCGCACCGGGTCGCGCATGGCCGGCGGCAGTTCCTCCAGGGCCATCGCCCGGAACGTTTCCATCAACGGACGCAAATGCTCGCCCAAGAGTGCGTCCCCGGCGTCCCCGGCGTCCGGCAAGCGGGCGTTGTGCAGGTGATGGGACAAGCCGGTCAGAAAGGGCACCGCCGGATCCGCGCTGAAGACGCTCGCCGCCAGCACGCCATTAAGGGCGACGATGGCGCAGTGTTCGGCGTGGTTTTCTGCGGGTTCGAGCACGACGCGCGGGTGCCCCGGCCGCGTGGCCCCGGCGCGGGGTTGTCCGGCAAGAAGTGGGACAAAGGTAGGCACGAGCGCCGGAGAAGATGCGGGCTCCGCCGCCAGAGTTTCTCGCAGGGAAGTGGCAAATCCAGGTGCGAGCGGGCGTGAAGCGGCGTCGAAGGCGCGCTGAAAAATATCGCGGCGCACCTCGCCAGGAACACCGCCGGCCGCGAGGGTTGACGCGTCGATCCCGGCCAGCAGCGTGGCCGCGACCGCGCGCGCGGTTTCCGACAAGGCCACCGCGCGGAGATCGTCACCCGCTACCAATCGACCCCAGGCGCGGAGAAACGCCCGCTCCGCCCACGAGCCGGTCTTGCCGGCCACGCGGATGCGCTTGAGGTGGTTCAGTTCGCGGAACAGCGGCAGCAAATCCGCCAGGCCGGCGGTGCCGTTCATGCCGTGGCGAGAGCCACCCGCGCTGGCTTGGGGGCGTGTTGGGGGATGGTCGGAGGAGTTTGTTCCCCGTGCGCGAGCCGACGCAGGTGCGCGATGCCCTGGCGCATGAGTTCCTCGTCGATCTCGTGGACGTTGAAGCCCGTGCCGATTTTGCGTAGCATCTGGATGGTCAGTTCGCCGCCCAGATGTTCGCGGAACTCGCGCAAACCCTGGAAAATCTCGGGCGACTCCAGCGCCGGGTCATACAGCGAGAAGCCGACGGCGGTGAGCACGTTGGTCACGCGGCGGACATCCTCCGCCGTCAGCCAGCCCTGGAGGTGCGAGTAGATCACGTCCAAGGCGAGGCCAATAGCCACCGCCTCGCCGTGGCGCAGGCGGTAGTTCGTCAACTGCTCCAGTTTGTGCGCCGACCAGTGGCCGAAATCCAGCGGTCGGCTGCTGCCCATCTCGAACGCGTCACCCCCCTGGCAGATGTGCGCGACGTGGAGCTGGGCGCAACGATAATTGAGCTGGCCCATCGCGGGCAGGTCGCGCGCGGCCAGCGCCGGGGTGATCCCTTCGATGAACTCGAAAAACGCCGCGTCCTTGATGAGCGAGACCTTCACCGCCTCGGCAATGCCCGCGCGCCATTCCCGCTCGGGCAGCG
>CAXTOX010000214.1:0-2992 GCA_964245885.1 uncultured Chthoniobacterales bacterium
CAAAGGCTTCATGCCCAAAGCTGCCACCAAAACACCCCTTTTCAGACGCCCTCTAACTGCAGGCTTGAGCGAGTTTGACACTTACATCCGTAACAACCGGGAGTTCATCCCAAACTTCGGAGAACGCTACCGGCAAGGCGAGACCATCAGCACCGCGTTCGTGGAGTCGACGATCAATCAGGTGATCAGCCGCCGCTTTGTCAAGAATCAGCAGATGCAGTGGACCCCTCGAGGAGCGCATCTGCTGCTGCAAACCCGCACCAAGGTTCTGAACGGCGAGTTGGAGGCGGTCTTCCAAGAGTGGTATCCCCAGTTCCATGCAAAAGCCGCCTGATTTCACCCCCGACTTTGTGCTGCTCTCCGAGTCTAGTCACTTCGGAGAAAACCATTCTCCATGCGCGGGAATCAGCGGTGCGACGCCCAGTTCTTTGGCTTTTTCCGAGAAGCGCTCGGCGGCTCGCGGCGTCTCCGTGTACTCAGGTGGCTTGTTGAGCAACTCATAATGGATCGGCACGCCGATCCGCGCCCGCAGAACCTGGGCGGCGAAAGCAGCTTCTTCGGGCAGCATGGCGGCGTGGAACGGGCTGGGCGGTTGCACGTGCGGGATTTCGAGTTTCGGCCCATTGATCGGCAAAAAAGCTACGTCGATCGGGCCCACGGCCCGCGCGATGGACCACCAGTAGCCGTGGAACAAGGTGTCCCCGGCGTGGAGGATGCGCGTCCCATCGCATTCCACGACCCAGCAGCGTTGCGGGTCACCAAATCCGTCCACCGCCGGCAACGTGATGATGCGAAACGGCCCCGCGTGACGTTCCTCCCACGGCGGCACGATCTCGGGCTTCAGGCCGGATTTGCGGAACTGCGCCTCCGCCTGCGCGGTCATGATCAGATCGTCGCCCGTGCCCGGGTTTGGCTCGGGCCGGAATACGGGCGCGCCCGGAGCGAGCGTGGCGGCGATCAAAAATGGATCGGCGTGATCGGCGTGCAGGTGCGTCACCAGGGCTGCGACGGCACAGCCCGGTCCTTGTGGAGCGACCAGTTCCTCGCCCGGGATGAGCCAAAAGGAGTCCTTGAAGCAGTCGATGAGCAGCGTCTGACCGTCATGGTCGATTTCGACCCCGGCCCAGCCAAGATGTCGGAGTTTCATGTGAGTTCGGGTGCGGGAGTTCCGGGCAGGATTTCCAGGGGTTTTGTGCGGATGGCGAAAGCG
Source organism: uncultured Chthoniobacterales bacterium (assembly GCA_964245885.1). Lineage (GTDB taxonomy): Bacteria > Verrucomicrobiota > Verrucomicrobiia > Chthoniobacterales > SZAS-18 > CAHJWO01. Next base: position 1,211 of record CAXTOX010000214.1, read on the forward strand.
GCGGCGGCAATGGCAAAAACGACAAGCACTGCGGCGGCCACGCCGACTCTTCCCAGCCCGGCCAGATCGATGACCCGGCTGCCGAGCAGCGCGCCCAGGGCGATGCCGAAGTTCGCGCCCGAGACGTTGAGCGACGCGCCCAAGGCCGGCGTGCCGGCGGCGGCCTTCATTACCCGGGTATGCGAAACGGTGAAAAGCGCGGCGTGGCAAATGCCCCATGCGGCCAGCACCAGCGTCAACCCGACAGGTGACTTGATTACGGGCGTTAACAGCAGTAGGCAAATCGCAAGGGGCACACAGAACAGAATTGAAGCGCGCAGGGGATGCCGGTCCACCAAGCGCCCGCCCAACCAGTTGCCCAACAACCCCACACCGCCAAAGCCCATCAGAATCCAGCCGACCGCCGCCCCGCTGAAGCCGCCGAGCTTTTCGAGCATGTCGGCCAGATAGGTGTAGGCCGTGAACATGCCTGCGTACACCAGGAGGGAAAGCCCGACGTGGCCGGACACCTTGGGCTCGCGCATGATGCTCATTTGCCGCCAGACCGGCACGCGTTCCTGGCTGCCCCGGATGGTGGGCAAATAGACGAAGAGCAAAACCGCTTTGACCAAAGCCAAGGCCGCGATCACCGCGAAGGCTGTGCGCCAGCTGAACCGGTCCGAAATCAACGTGCCGATGGGGATGCCGAAGATCGTGGCCGCCACGATGCCGAAGTTCACCATGGAGATCGCCTTGCCCGTGTGCTCGGGACCCATGATGCGCATGCTCGTTTCACTCGCCAGCGCCCAGAAGACCGGCAACATCAGCGCAGGGAGGAACCGAGCCACGGCCATCACGGCGAAGTTGGGCGACACGGCCGCCAGCACGTTGGACCCCGCGAAAAGCAGCAGCGTGAAAACGAAGAGCGCCTTGCGTTCGTAGTGTGCGAGACGGGCAGTGAGCAGGGGGCCGACCACGCCCACCGTCATGGCGAAGAGAGTGACCAGCAGACCCGCCTGCGAAATGCTCACGCGCAGGTCTCTCGCCATCGGTGGCAACAGGCCGATGATGACGAACTCGGTCGTCAGGATGGTGAATCCTGCCGCCGACAACAGAAAAATCGGCAGCAGGGAACGTCCGTGCGGGGCGGTGTCGGTGCTCATGAGAGCAGGGCGGGGTGACGGCTTTCGATGTCCCTGGCGTGTGCTTGCAAGGCGCGTTGCCAGCCTGCCAAGTCACGGAAGTACGGGTCGTAATCCATCACGGCGAGGTGGCTGTCACGCTCCAGCACCAGCGTCGGGAAGCCCTCACCGCCCACCTTGGCCATCAGGGCGCGGCTTTGGGCAAAGTGCGCGCGTGTAGTTTCTCCACGGCAGCTTTCGTAGGCAGCCTGGAAGGCGGGCAGCGCCAGACCAATTTCTCGGGCGATCTCTTCCAGCACCGGCAGATCGGCGACCCGGCGGCCGTCGAAGTAGTGGGCGGTCTGCACGGCGTCGAGGAAGTCGAGGCCGCGTCCCGCTGACTGCTCGGCCGCCAAGGTCGCGGCGGTGGGCGGCTCGGAGTCCAGTAGGGCCGTGTGGTCGCGCAACAATCCTTCCTGGTAAGCGTGACCGAACACCTGTCCGGTCAGTGCGGCGATCTGGCCGTCCTTGGGCATGACGTAGTCGTGCCATTCGGGAGAGATCAATTTCCGGCGCGAGCCGGTCAACATGCCGCCGCCGTGTCCCACGACGGGCACGATTTCCCGGGCCGCCCGGATGAGGGGAGCCACCGCGTAGCACCAGCCGCACAGCGGATCATAGA
>CAXTOX010000215.1:0-2718 GCA_964245885.1 uncultured Chthoniobacterales bacterium
ACTTCTCGGTGGCGACCCATGGAAGGGCGTCTAAAAATGCAGGACACTGTCTAAACCGCGTGTTTTGTCAGCGTCATGAAGGCGATGGGACGAAGCACCGCAAGCCCGCCGGCGAGTGTTTTGCTTGCTTTACGGGGTAAACTAGCCACGGTGCATTTGCGCCCGCAACCCGCAAGCCTTCGATTCATCCTCGACCTGCCATGAGTCCTGCCACCCCGCACGAAATTCCCGAACTCGTCATTGAGGCCGGCCGCGCCGAACGCCAGTATTGGCGCGACCTCTGGCGCTACCGCGAATTGTTCTATTTCCTCGCCTGGCGCGACATCCTAGTGCGCTACAAGCAAACGGCCATCGGCGTGGCCTGGGCGCTCATTCGGCCGCTGCTGACGATGCTCGTCTTTACAGTGATTTACAGCAAGGTTGCCGGACTGACTTCGACCATTCCGTACGCGATCCTCGTCTTTGCGGCGCTCCTGCCATGGCAGTTCTTCGCCACCGCCTTAGCCGAGGCGAGCAACAGCCTCATCGGCAATGCCAACCTGATTTCCAAGGTGTACTTCCCCCGGCTTGTCGTGCCGGCCGGCGCGGTGATCACGAGCCTGGTCGATTTCCTGATTTCCTTCCTGATCCTGCTCGTGTTGATGGCGTGGTATCGTTTCCTACCAGGCTGGCAGTTCGTGACCTTGCCGCTGTGGACCGCGTGGGCCTTTCTCGCCGCGCTCGGGCCAGGGCTTTACATCACGGCGCTCAACGTGAAGTACCGCGACTTCCGCTACGTCATCCCGTTCATCGTGCAGTTCGGTTTGTACGTGTCGCCCGTGGGTTTTTCGAGCGCGGTGCTCACCGAGCGTTTGCACGTGTCGCGCATGCTGTACTCGCTGAATCCCATCGTCGGCGTGATCGACGGGTTCCGCTGGGCCATCGGCGGCAACTCCGAACCGCTGTACTGGCCCGGTCTAGCCGTGTCGGCCGCGATGACGGTGTTCTTTCTGTGGCTGGGCGTGTGGTACTTCCGCAAGATGGAACGCACCTTCGCCGACGTGATCTGAGGAGGCGCAGATTTATCCGCAGATTTCAGAAAGGGGAGGAATGGTCAGAGCACTGCTTTATCCCACTTTATTCCTCTCTTCATCTGCAGAAATCTGTGGAATCTGTGTCGGCGGCATCATGCAGAACGGTCCAGGTCGAACTGAAACTCGCTCAGCCGCCGGTAGAGTCCGTCCTTGTTTTCAAGCAGTTCGGCGTGCGTGCCGGTCTCGGCCACGGTGCCTTCGCGGATCACCACGATGCGGTCCGCCTCGCGCACCGTGCTCAGGCGGTGCGCGATGATGAAACTCGTCCGCCCGCGCATCAGGTGGTCCAGCGCGTCCTGCACGAGACGTTCGCTCTCGCTGTCCAGCGCGCTCGTGGCCTCGTCGAGGATCAGGATGGCCGGGTCTTTCAGGATCGCCCGCGCGATGGCGATGCGCTGACGCTGGCCGCCGGAAAGCTTCACCCCGCGTTCGCCGACGATCGTCTGGTAACCCTCGGGGAACTTTTCCACAAAGTCGTGCGCGTTGGCGCGGCGCGCGGCGTCGGCGATTTCCTCGGCGGTCGCGCCGGGTTTGCCGTAGGCGATGTTTTCCGCGATGGAGCCGCCGAAAAGCAACACCTCCTGCGGCACGATGGCCATTTGCCCGCGCAGGTCGCGCAACGGGTAATCCGCCGCCGGCCGGCCGTCGAGCAGCACGCGGCCCGCCTCCGGATCGTAGAAGCGCAGCAGCAGTGACACGATGGTCGATTTGCCCGCGCCGCTGGGACCGACGAGCGCGACGCGCTCACCGGGGCGGGCGTGAAGCGTCAGGTCGTGCAGGACGCGGACCTCCGGCCGCGCAGGGTAGCGGAAAGTCACGCCTTCAAACGCCACCTCGCCCCGGAGCCGGTTCGCCGCCGACACCTCCGCTGGAGCCGACGGGGTGACGGTCGCGCCGTTTTTCCCCGCGGCCTTGGCCACGAGCAACGGCGTGGAACCGGCAGGCACGACAGGCTCGGGTTCTTCCAACAAGAGTTCGCGCACACGCGCGGTCGCGCCGACCGTCTTCTGAATCTGGCTGTAGAGGTCCGCGAAACTCCCCATCGCGCCGGCGATGAACAGCGTGTAGATCGTGAAGCGCGTCAGGTCGCCGCTGGTGAGCTGGCCCGATTGCAGGAGCACGCAGCCGTACCACATCACCGTCACGATGCATCCGAAGATGGCGAGGATGATGAAGGCGATGAACGCTGCCCGGTAGCGCACCCCGCGCAGCACGGCGTTCAGGAACCCCTCGATGCTCGTCGTGTAGCGGCCGATCTCGTAAGGCTCGTTGGTGAACGCCTTGACGTTGGCGATGCCCTGGAGAGTTTCCTCCACGACGGTGTTGCTCTCGGCGAGCTGATCCTGCGCCTTGCGCGAGACGCCGCGCAGCTTCCGGCCGAAGAAGATGGCCGCCAGGATGATCGGCGGGAAACAGGCGAGCATCACCAGGGTCAGTTGGCCGTTGGTGAACACGATGAAAGCGAGGCTGCCCAGCAGGAGCGTCGTCTGACGCAGGAACTGCGGCGTGGAGTTGGTGAGGGTTTCCTCGATCTGGGTCAGGTCGGCGGAGATGCGGCTGGCGAGTTCGCCCACCCTGCGCTGGGCAAAGAAGCTCATCGGCAGCGCGATGATGCGCGAGTAGGTATCGCGCCGGATGTTGAGCA
>CAXTOX010000216.1:0-2703 GCA_964245885.1 uncultured Chthoniobacterales bacterium
AACGTGCCCTCGCGCATCGCCTTCCAGGTGGCGAGCGGGTTGGACAGCCGCATCATCCTCGACGAAAAGGGCGCGGAACGCCTCATCGGCCAGGGCGACATGCTCTACCTGCCGCCGGGAACCTCCCGACTGACCCGGGCACAGGGCGTGCTAGTTACCGACGAGGAGATCCACCGGCTCGTCGAGTTCGCGGGCGGGCAGGCGGAGCCGACCTTTGAATCCGCCATCGCCGATAAGCTCGAAGGGGCGGGCGGCGACGATGAAGAAGAAATCAGCGACGAGGACGAGGAACTCGTCGAGAAATGCATCGAGATCATGCGCCAGGAAAAGAAAGCCAGCACGTCCATGCTCCAGCGCCGGCTGCGGCTGGGCTACACGCGGGCGGCGCGGGTCGTCGACATCCTGGAGAAACGCGGCGTCGTGGGCCCGGAGAACGGGGCGCGGGGGCGGGAAATCCTGGTCGACTTGGACAGCTTGTGAACGGTGACGATCAAATGACGAAAAAAGTCAAAATTCGGCTGGCACCCGCCGCTGTTTGAGCTAAACACTCGGGGTTTCACTCAGGAGCGCACGATTTCCACGGGCAACGGCTATGGTAGAGACGGCAGGCACCAAACTCCGGCGCGCGCGCACCCAGCGCTACTTGAGCCTTGAGGACGCGGCTCGCGCGACCAAGATTCGTGCCACGCAGTTGGCCGACCTGGAGAACGACGACTACTCGAACTTCGCCAACCTGGCCTACGCGCGGGGGTTCCTGGTCAGTTACGGGAAGTATCTCCATCTCGACGTGCGGCCGTACATGGACGCGTTCGCGGACGCCAGCACGTTCGGGTTGGACGATTACCAGTACCTGAGCGCGGAACCGTTGGGGGAGTACCGCGCACCGATCCGTTCGTGGCGCAAGCGCAAACAGGGCAATTGGCGTCAGCTCCTCGCGCTCGCGGCGGGGTTCGTCGTGCTGGCGGTGGCGGTGTTCTCCTTCTATCTTTACGTCAACTACAAGCGGCTCGGGGGCGATCTCGGCACGCTGGCCGAACGTCAGGCCGCGCAGGCGCAGGGAGAGCGGCGCAACGGCGAGGACGCGGCGAAGCCGGCGATCGTGCCGGTGTCCGCGACGCCGGAGCCGTCTGCCGCCGTGCCAACGGCCTCTCCGGAGATCGTACCGACGAACGACGGCAACCGCGCCGCCGCCGCGGCCTTGGCGGTGGCGGGGCACGACAACTCGCCCGCGGCACTGCTGTCGCAGTTGACGATGCCTGCGGTCAAGTCTCCCGGCGACGCCAACACGCCGTTGGCCTCCCCGGCTCCGCGCGATGCATCGCTGCTGGTCCACGTGCCGGACAAGGGGAACGATCCCTACCGCGCAACGGCCCCCAAGGCGCAGAAGGTGTCGAACAACGCCGTGGAATAAACACGGTGCGGCGGTGCCGCTTTTGTAGCGCAGCCATTCCATAGGGCGCACAGGACCTGTGCGTCCCACGAGACCCATTGTCTGGACACCTGCCGCGGCCGGCAAACCCATTCCGTCCAGAGAGCGCCAGCCACCTGTACCTGTCGGCAGAGTCTCGGTTTGAATCTCAATCGCCAACCTCCGAACTCCCTCACCCGCCGCCGCGCCCTGACCCTCCTCTCCGGTGCCGCGGCCGGTGCCATGGTCGACAAGCCATTTTCTGCCCTCAACGAACCGATACCGCCCGTGAAACGCATCGACGTACACGTTCACTTTGTTCCGCAGGAATACCGGGAGGCCCTGGTCGCCGCCGGCCAGTCCAAACCCGACGGCATGCCGAAAATCCCCGACTGGAGCGAGGCCGAGGCACTGAAGACGATGGACCGCCTGAACATCGGGACGGCGATGCTGTCGATCTCCTCGCCCGGCGTCCACTTCGGCGATGACCAGGCCGCGCGTCTGCTCTCCCGGCGGCTCAACGAAACCGCCGCGCAGCTGGTGCGCAAATACCCGGACCGCTTCGGCTTCTTTGCCATCACGCCCCTGCCTGACGTGAACGGCGCGTTGGCGGAGGCTCGCTACGCGCTCGACGAACTCGGAGCGGACGGGGTCGTCCTGGAAACCAACCACCGCGGCGTTTACCTGGGCGACGAGCGGATGGAGCCGCTCTACGCCGAGTTGAACCGGCGAAAAACGGTGGCGTTCATCCATCCCACCTCACCGGCGTGCCCCTGCTGCGAATCCGTTTCCCTGGGCTATCCCCGTCCGCTGATGGAGTTTCTCTTCGAGACCACGCGCTCGGTGGTCCAACTGATCCTTTCCGGTGCGACCACGCGCCACCCGGACCTGCGCGTCATCGTGCCGCACGCGGGGGCGATGCTGTCGGTCGTGGCCAGCCGCATCGAAGCGCAGGCGGACCTCGTGCCCAGGAAGGAAGGCCAGCCGTTGCCGGACCTGCGTGCGGACCTGCGCCGACTGCACTACGATTTGGCCGGCGCACCGCTGCCGGAACTGCTCGGCGCGCTCCTGCAAATCGCCGACCGGCAGAAGCTCCATTACGGCAGCGACTGGCCCTTCACCCCGGCGGACGCGTGCGAGAAACTCGTCCGGCAGCTCGATGCCACGCCGCTGCTCGATCCGGAGACTTTGCAGAACGCCATGAGCGAAAATGCCCGACGCCTCTTCCCGAGGCTCGCGCGCTAGAGCATAGATCATTTCGGTAAGCTACAGTAGCCGCAGTGAGAGAAGTAAGC
>CAXTOX010000217.1:0-2586 GCA_964245885.1 uncultured Chthoniobacterales bacterium
CTTGCCCTCCCTTCCGTCCTGCGCCTCTTCATCGGAACCGCTGTCACCCTCCAAGATGAAGGGCGGTTCCTCTTCGTGGTTGACCGGCTCGGGCGCTGCCCCTGCCAGCGGCTCCGGTTCCGCCGCGGCGACCAGCGCCAGGTCTTCGGGGTTGCTGGCCGGGCGCGCCCGGGTCCGGGGATCGTCGTTGCCGTCGAGCACCCGCCGCATGCGCTCCACCGCCGCGTTGATCTCGGCTTCCTCTTCCGGGTCGAAGGCGGGAGCGCTGGGGGCTTTCACCCCGTAGGCATGGTCCGGCTCGTCGGTGGTGCGGAAAGGCTGTTCCTCCTCCTGATCGTCTTCTTCAATGAAGCCCAAGCGGCGGCGCGCGGCTTTCTCGACGCACTCCGCCGTGAAGGACCAGTCCGCCTGCGTGCGTGCATGCTCGTACTCCAGCACGTGCTCCAGCCAGCCGGTGAGCACTCCGTTGACGATGTCGACGGGCTCCCGGCCGGTGGCACGCCGGTAGCGTTTCACCAGCGCCAGCGTGTCCGCTGCCAGGATCGTGTCGTCATCCGAGGGAGGGTGCTGTGCGGCTCCCTCGTTTTCCTCGGGCGCGTTGTCGTCGAAGATGCCTGCCACTTCCCGCTCCCGGTCGCGTCCGCCGCGTACCAACGCGCCGACCGCGTAATCCCGCAGGGCCCAGTAGATGACGCCAAGGGGCGTGTCGTCTTCCAACTCCGCCACGGCGCGCAGCAGCGCCGCCGGCTCGGGCTTGAGGCGCACGAGCACCTCCATGCTCCCATCGGCGTGCCGGCGGGTGACGCTCGGCCGCCCGGGCGTGGGAGCAGCCGGCGCTCCGCCTTGCTCGCTCCTGCCCATGAGCAGATCGCTCGCCTCGCGGTAGAGGCCGCCCCTGTTCACCCCGAGCGACACTGCCCACAGCATGGCGGCGTTGAGGCTCAGGCGATGCACGCGGCTGCGGTAGGCGTACTCGTGCGGGTGCTTGCGCGCCTGGGAGCAAGCTTCCCCGTCGTACGTCTCACGCCGGAGATAGTAGCGGTCCTGCCCATCGCGCAAGAGCGTGTCCCGGCCTTCGCGGTGGCGGCCGAACTCGTGCACGCCCGCGCAGTTGACCTCGCCGGCGATCTCGGCTTCGAGCCGGTGCCCCTGGTAGTCCGGGAGGACGGCTTCCTGCCCTTCCTGCCCGGCCCTTGCTTCTTCTGTTTTGCCGGCATCGTTCGTTTCCTCTTCGGCCTCGTCTTGCTCGCGCTGGCGGCGGGCACTGGCTTGCGGGTCGTCGTAGCCGCCGCGCCGGGGCATGAGCAGGTCGGCCGCGTCCAGGCGCAGCAAGCCCGTGGGATCGTCGAAGTGGATCTGCCAGAGGATGGCGGCGTTGAGGCTGATCTGGTGGACCGCGTGGAAGCCGGCTTCGGTGCGACGCTCGAAGTAGTACGCGCCGCGCCGGTCGCGGTAGAGGGTGTCGTGGCCTTCGCCGCGCACGGTGTTGCACTCGCTGATGCGCTCCGCTTCCACTGGCTGGCCCTGGTAGATGATCGTTTCCATGAGAGTAGGTGTTTGCTCCTTTCTGTCGGTGAACGATCAGTGGTTGAGGGCGAGTTGGGCTTCCACGTAGCCGGCACCCTGCGAGTAGAACTCGTAGGCGCTGATCTCGTCGTCGACGAAGGCGCTGCGATCGGCCTGCTCCTCCCGGTGGCGGGCCAGGCGCATGGCGTTGGTGACCAGCGGGGCTTGCAGCGGGGCCTCCTCGTCGAAGAGGTCGGCTTCCACGATGAGCCGGGCGCAGTCGCCCAGCCACTCGGCGAGGACCTGCCCGACCGGACGCTGCTCGCGGTCGGCCAGGCGCAGGAACGCCAGGAAGCTGCCGGTGGGCAGGTGCAGGCCCATGCCGTTGACGGTCACCGGGACCGCAGACGGATCGGAGACAATGCCGACTACTCGGCCGGCTTCTTGCTGGCAGGGCGCGGCTTCTTTGCGCCGGGCTTCGGCGTAGCCTCGACCGGCGACTCCGAAGAGTCCGATGGTGTGCTGGCCGCCAAGAGAGGGTCGAGGATTGCCCGCAATGTTTTCAGTGCGAGACCGCGGGGTTTGCTCTGACCTTGTTCCCAAGTTTGCAGGGTGCGAACGGGAACATCCCACGCCTTGGCGGCTTGAGATTGGCTGAGTCCGAGCTTGGTTCGGGCTGCCTTGATTTCCGTTGCGAGATCCACTGAGGCTGTTATTTTGCACTCGTTCTAGTTCCTTTCAATTGATCGTTGTGGGTTCTGGTTCATCCGGGCGGTAGGTGGTGACACACCTACCGCCTTTCTTCCGCTTTCATCTATACTGTACTACAGTATAGCGTCAACACAGAAAGATGAGAAATCTTTCGCAGGACCAAACGGCTGAACTGCCGTCTTGTTGCGCGTACCGGGCGGTATTTTACCGTGCTCCCATGCCAAGAGAGCCAAAGACTGGAGACTGGATCATCGAGAGCAATGCGCCCGGTTACGGGAGAGTGCCTCTCTATGGACCGGTCACACGCCGCGATGTGGTTGCCATGCTTGATCTTGTACTCTCCGAGGGAGCCACCGAGGTAAGTGCTAG
>CAXTOX010000218.1:0-2540 GCA_964245885.1 uncultured Chthoniobacterales bacterium
ACCACGCCGAAGACGACGACGTTAGCCCCGATGCCCAGCGTCAGACTCAGGACGGCGACGAAGGTAAATGCGGGCGACTTCCAGAGCACGCGCAGTGCGTAACGTCCATCCCGCAGCAGATCCTCCAGAAAGGGCACGCCTGCCTCAGCGTGATAATCGGCACGCACCGTTTCCATCGGGCCAAATTTCAGGCGGGCTTGGCGCGCGGCTTCGGCGGGAGCCATGCCGGCGCGGATGTTCTCTTCCGTCAGGGCGGCGAGATGGGCCTCGATCTCCTCGCGCAGCCGTTCGCCGCTGTGGTGGCGGCTGGCAAAGTGCAGCAGTCGTTTGCACAGGCGGGTCAGGAACCTCATGCCAAATCCTCCGCTTTCACGGTCAAGAAACGTTCGATGATCGCCGCCGTTTGCTCCCAGGTGCGCTTCTCCACACCGAGGAGTTTGCGTCCCGCTGCCGTCAGTCGATAAAAACGCGCCCGGCGGTTGTTTTCCGAAGGCCCCCACTCCGAGGCGATGGCTCCCTCCTGTTCCAACCTCAGCAGGACGGGATAAAGCGTTCCCTGGTTGACAGAGAGCAGGTCGCCGCTGATTTGCTCGATACGCCGGGCGACGCCATAGCCATGCAGCGGCCCGAGCACGTCAAGAGTCTTCAAGATCATCAGGGCGAGCGTGCCTTGCTGAACATCCTTTTTCTGTTTCATGTGGCGTCGGTTTTGCGTCTCCTATTGCTTACCAACAGGAGCCTGCCGTTTCTCCTTTGGGAAAGCAACAGGGAATTTTTTGGAATCTGTGCAGCCGGATTTAACCCTGGTAGTGTTTGTTTTGTTCTCGGCTGAGAATACAAGAACCGCTCATATCCTCCGTCAGATGGGGCGCAAAACTATGGTAGCGTCCCGCGCTTACAGGCTGATCGACTACAAGCCTGTCTTGGCGGTAGACCGCAACTTGCCTCCGAATGAAGTGTAACTTGCTCGCTCGTTCGGCTTACACTTTGGGGCGTGTCATCCCCTTTTCACATTCTCGTCGCCGAGGATGATCCACACATCGTGGACATCCTCGACTACGCCTTGCGAGCACAAGGCTATGCAGTGCGCAGCACAGCGAGGGGCATTGAAGCCGTGGCGCTTTGTGGTCAACCGCCTGCACCCGACCTGCTCATTCTGGACGTTGGTCTGCCCGATATTGACGGCTTCGAGGTCTGCCGACAGGTGCGCCGGCTCTCGGAGCGTCTGCCAATTCTCTTTCTGACCTCCCAAGGAGACGAGATCAACCGGGTGGTCGGGCTAGAGATCGGGGGCGACGACTACGTGACCAAGCCTTTCAGCCCCCGTGAACTGATCGCCCGGATCAAGGCGTTGCGTCGCCGGTTGAACGTTCCGCCGGAAACCCAGCCGCCTCCCGCAGTCATCCCGGCTAGCACGAGCGTCCTGCGCTATGGTCCACTGGAGATCAACGAAGAGAAGTTTCAAGCTCGCTGCGGGGGAAGTTTGCTGACCCTGACCCGACAGGAGTTTCGGCTGCTTGCTCTTCTGAGCGGTTCACCGGGGCGGGTATTCACCCGCGAGCAGGTGCTCGACCGCGCCTGGGAGGACGGCGGGGCGGTCACCGACCGCACCATCGACGCCCACGTCAAAAGCCTGCGCCGTAAATTGGCTGAAGCCGGAGGAAATAGCCTTGGCGAAGGCTTGATCGAAACAGTGCGCGGGGTCGGCTACCGCGCCCGTGAGTTGCTGTAAAGGACAATCCGGTTCGTACCCGTTCGACCTATGAAGCTCGGTCTACCCGGTCTACATTCCATCCATTGGAAAGTGTTCGCTTTCCACTTGGCCGTGCTCGTGCTTCCGGTGAGCTATCTAGCCTGGGAACTACGCCAAAGTCTGGAGCGAACCCACCTGCAAGCCACCGAAGAGGGCATGATCGACACCGCCGCGCTGGCAGGCGACCTCTACGCGCGGCTGGCAGCGGACACGGGCGGGGATCCTGCGCAAACCACCGCGTTGCTCTCCCGGTACTTCGCCGACTTCGAGAGTTACCGCTCGGCCAAGTCGCGGCTTTTTGGCTTCACACCCGAAGAGGCAGACACCCGGCTGGTCTTCTACGACCGGGCAGGTCATGTCCTGTACGATACCTTGGATCATGCCGAGACGGGGCGCGATCACAGCAATGACCTGGATGTCCGGTTGGCTCTGGCCGGACGTTACGGAAGTCGCTGGCAACTCGACCGACAGCGGGGCCGAGTTCTCATTTACTCGACGGTGCCCGTGTGGCAGCGCAGCACGCTGATCGGGGCGATCAGCGTGCTCAAGCCCACCACGCGCCTAGTGCATTTTGTGGTTCACACGCTCAAGGAGCTACTGCTGCCGCTCGTGGCGGCAACCGCGCTGGCGGCGGCCTTGGCCTATGTGCTCTCCGCTTATCTGACTCGTATCGTCCGTTCGTTGGCCATGCAGGCCGAGCGCATTGCCGCTGGAGAAAGCGGGGTGCGCCTGGAAACCTGGACCCGCAGCGAACTGGGTGCCCTGGCAAGGGCGGTCGAGCGGATGC
>CAXTOX010000219.1:0-241 GCA_964245885.1 uncultured Chthoniobacterales bacterium
GCGCAAAGTGCAACCCATCCACCGCGCGAGTAAGTCTGGATGAGCAGGTAGGTTCCCCATATCAGCAGGATCGCCATGGCGATGTCAAACACCAGGCGGCACCGTGGCCAGTTGCGGAGTTGCTGGTGACCAGCGGCGCCTATTCCACAAAGCAGGGTAATGCCAACCGCCAGGACGGCGGCGGCGCAATTAGGTGTAGCCCACACTCCCGTCCAGCGCACTTGATTCCTGTAAAGAAACT
>CAXTOX010000219.1:251-2508 GCA_964245885.1 uncultured Chthoniobacterales bacterium
ATCGACACTGCTCCGCTCGTGCTATTGTGATCGTGCTGGTTCTTGCGCTTGCGCCGCAAAGTAGCCGGGCGGCGGCGTTAAGCCAGACGAAGACCACTGATCTTGCCCCGGTTTTGAGGACCAGACGGAGTGCCGGGTTTTTGTTGTTTTAGTTCAGGTGGTGCTCGAAGTCCACGGGGGAGTAAAAGCCGAGGGCGCCGTGGAGTCGCGCTCGGTGGTAAAAGACCTCGATGTAGCGGAAGAGCGCGCGCTTGGCTTCCGCCCGCGTGGCATACACCTGCCCCATCGATGAGTTCGGTTTTCATGGTCGCCCAGAAGCCCTCCATCTGGGCGTGGTCGTAGCAGTTACCTGCGCGACTCACGCGCGGGACCACGCCGTGGGAGCGTGGCAACTCACGGTAGGCGTCACTCGCGTACTGGCTGCCGCGGTCCGAGTGGTGGAGTAACCCGGGCGCAGGCTGCGGCGTTCGGATCGCCCGCTCGAAGGCGCGGGCGACCGGCGCGGTGGGCATCGGGTCGTCTGCGGCCCAGCCGACGAGCCGGCGCGAGCAGGCATCCAGCACGCCGGCCACGTAGAGCCAACCCTCTTTGGTGGCGACGCAGGTGCTGTCGGCCTGCCACGCCTCGCCGGGGCGGGCGGGTGGCGACGCTCGCTCCGCCAAGCGGTCGGGCGCGACGGGACAGAGGTGGCGGCCGTCCGTCGTGCGTGGCCTGCAGCGGCGCTTTTGCCGGGCGCGCAGCCCCGCCCGGCGCATCCGCCGCGCCACGCGGTGTCGTCCGCACCGCTTACCTGCGCGCCGGAGTGCCACGGCCAGGCGCGGGCTGCCGTAGGTGCGCCCGCCCGCCTCGAAAAGCTCGCGCGCCTTCGTGTGCAGCCGCGCGTTGTCTCTGGCGCGCGGACGGGCTGACTTCTTCTGCGCAGCGTCGCAGGCGCTACGCGCCACGCCGAGCACTCGGCAGAGTTTTCGCACCGGGTGTTCTCCCGCGAGTTGCGGGATCATCGCCATCTTTAGCGCGGGGGTTCGGAGAAGAGGGCGACTGCTCTTTTTAGGATCGTGCGCTGCTCGCGCAGATCGGCGTTCTCGCGCTCCAAGGCCCGGAGGCGTCGTTCCAACTCCTGGACGCTCACCCCAGGAGCGCAGGCGGTGGGCGGCGCGCCGGGCCCTTCGCCCGCGCTGCCGTAGAGCTTCTTCCGGCGCGACATGCCGTAGGGGCTTACGCCCAGGTCGCGGGCCACCTGTTCCTGTCGTACGCCGGGCCGGCACGCCAGGGCGGCGACCTCGCGCTTGAACTCCTCGTCAAATCTCCTGCCAAACTTGCTCTGTGATGTTGCCCTCTCGGTTGTGCTCCTTCTGGAGCACACCCGCTGGTCCTCAAAACCGGGGCCAGATCAAACGTGCCCGCGGACTCATTGGACAAGCGGCGCGCTGGTTGCCGGGTCGTGCTCTGACGGTGGTGGCCGACAGCGGCTACGCGGCCATCGAGTTGCTCGCGTGGTGTCAGCAACTGCCCAACCCGGTGACGCTGATCACGCGCCTGCGTTTGGACACGGCCCTCTACGAGCCCGCGCCGGTCCGCGCCGCCGCGCAAAGAGGACGCCCGCGCCGCAAAGGCAAACGGCTGCCCACCTTGGCCCAGCGTCTCACGGAACCGGACACGGTCTGGAGCCGGGTGCGCGTGCGCTGGTACGGCGGCACCTGGCGCTGGCTGGAAGTGGCCAGTGACACGGCGGTGTGGTACCACAGCGGCCTGGCCCCCGTGGCCCTGCGCTAGGTGCTCATCCGCGATCCCAAAGGCCGCCGCGAGCCGCAGGCGTTGCTCTCGACGGACCGGGGCCTGCCTGCCAATCAGATCGTCGGTCGCTTCGTACGCCGCTGGGCGATGGAAGTCACCTTCCAGCAAGCCCGCGCGCACCTGGGCGTTGAGGGTCAACGTCAGTGGAACGACCTGGCCATCGCCCGCACCACCCCGTTGCGCCTGGCGTGCTTCTCGCTTGTCGCGCTGCTCGTGCAGCGGCAACCCGCCTGGCAGGCTTCCGTGCGTCAGGCCGCGTGGTATAAAAAGGCGCTGCCGACCTTCTCCGATGCGCTCGCTCAAGTGCGCCGCTGCCTCTGGCGGCAGCTGGCTTTTTGCATGTCACAACAACACACCGACAGCCGAAAACCTCCCGCCAATCTGTTCGCCCACTTCGGTGAACTGCTCGTCTACACCGCCTGAAATTGGATAAAGTCGAGCTAAAGCGGTTTTCAGTTGCATG
>CAXTOX010000220.1:0-2503 GCA_964245885.1 uncultured Chthoniobacterales bacterium
AGCCCGCTACGCAGAAGAGCCACTCTGTACAGCACCATCGGTATCACCGCTATCAAGTACGCAAACCACCTGACGAGCGGTTGCTCGACCCCCTTCTCCAACGGCACGGGCGTTGGCTACAAGTACCCGGTGCAGGGTTAGACTCTCTGAAATGCATCCGGCGGGGGTCGAACCCACAACCTTTGGCTTCGGAGGCCAACGCTCTATCCAATTGAGCTACGGATGCGCAATCGTCTTGGCACCCTTGCCAAAACGAAAGGACACCTTAATGGTTCCCTTCCCGCGCTGCAACCCCGGAGTGCGTTTTCGGCCGGGCAGGAGTTTCCCATCCAATTTCCATGTTCGTGCAAACGCCGCGACTCGTCATCAAGCTCGGTACCGGGCTTCTTACCCGGGCGCGCGGGACCTCGCTGGATGCGGGGCAATTCAGGCGACTGGCAGCAGAGATCGCCGGGCTAATCGCAGGCGGGCACCAATGCATCGTCGTCACCAGCGGGGCGGTCGCGGCAGGAATGATCGCGCTCGGGTTGAAGGAACGTTCCGGCGACACGCCTACGATCCAGGCTTGCGCGGCCATCGGGCAATCGCGGCTGATGCGCGTCTACGAAACGCATTTCGGACGGCATGATCTGGTCGTAGCGCAGCTTTTGTTGACTCACCAGGATCTCGACAGCCGTCAACGTTATGTCAACGCCCAAAACACGCTCCGACGGCTGTTGAATCATGGCGGGGTCGTTCCGATCATCAACGAAAACGACAGCGTGGCGGTCGAGGAACTGCGTTTCGGCGACAACGACCGGCTTTCGGCGGAGGTCGCGGTTCTGGCGGAGGCGGATTTGCTGGTGGTGCTAACGAGCGCCGAAGGTTTGACGCGCGACGGCACCGGGCAAGGCGAGCCGATCCCCATTGTGGAAAACGTCGATGAAGTCCTGAGCCTCGCCAGCGAACGCAAAGGAAGGCTATCCACCGGCGGCATGACGACCAAGCTCCAGGCCGTCAAGCGTGCGGTGGAAGCGGGCATCCCGGCGGTCATCGCCAACGGCCGCACCCCCGGATCGTTGGAACGCATCGTGGCAGGCGAGGCCGTCGGCACACGCTTCGTCGTACCGGAGGCAGCCGCGAGGTAAACCGATGGATCTGGCCACGGAAATCCTCAATTTGGGACGGCGCGCCAAAGCGGCGTCGCGGGAACTCGCCCGGCTCTCGACGGCACAAAAAGACGCCGGCCTGCTGGCGATGGCTGACTCGCTCGGCTCGCACCACGACGCCGTTCTCACCGCCAATGCACTGGACGTGGAAGCCGCGCAAACCGCCGGACTTTCCGGCGCGATGATCGACCGCTTGCGGCTCGATGAAAAGCGCCTGGCCGCGATGGCGGACGGCATCCGCACGGTGGCCGCGCTGGCCGATCCCGTCGGCGAGACGATCCGCGCGTGGACCCGACCCAACGGCATCTCGATCACCAAGCGCCGCGTGCCCATCGGCGTCGTCGGCATCATCTACGAATCGCGTCCGAACGTCACCAGCGACGCCGCCGTGCTTTGCACCAAAACCGGTAACGCCGCCCTCCTGCGCGGCGGCAGCGAATCGCTCCGCTCGAACCTCGCGGTCGCCGACGCCCTCCGCGAAGGCGCGGCGCGGGCCGGGTTGCCGGCGGACAGCATCCTCCTCGTGCCGCGTACCGACCGTGAAGCCGTGCGGCTCATGGCGGAGATGGACTGCTACGTGGACATGATTGTTCCGCGCGGCGGCACGGCGCTCATCGAGACGGTGGTCCGCCATGCGCGGATGCCGGTCATCAAGCACTACCATGGCGTTTGCATTCTCTACGTGGACCGTGCGGCCGACCAAGCGATGGCCGAGCGCATCTTGGTGAACGCCAAATGCCAGCGGCCGGGGGTTTGCAACGCGGTCGAGACCTTGCTCGTTCACCGCGACATCGCTGGGGAGTTTCTGCCAAGAGCGGCGGCGGCGCTGCAGAAAAATGGCGTCGAACTGCACGGCGATGAGACTGTCCAGCACGTTCTCGGAGCAGGGGTAATCCCGGCGACCGAGGAAGATTGGACCACTGAGTATCTAGATCTGAAGATCGCCGTCCGGGTGGTCAGCGGCCTGGAAGAAGCCGTGTTGCACATCGAGACCTACGGCTCACACCATAGCGACGTGATTGTCACCGCAGACGAAGTTTGCGCGGAGCAGTTCTTGAACGAAGTGGATTCCGCTACAGTCTACTGGAATGCCAGCACACGTTTCACCGATGGCGCGGAGTTCGGCTTCGGCGCCGAAATCGGCATTAGCACGGACAAGCTCCACGCACGCGGTCCGATGGCTTTGGAGGAACTGACGACCTACAAGTACGTTATCCGAGGGACAGGACAGGTGCGGGCCTGACGAGGCCGTCCATTCCTCTTTCTTCGTGGCGGAATTCAAGGCTGGCGGTGTGCCCGTTAATACTACTCCGTTAGTTGGTTAGAGAGGAGATGCAGGCGGCAGTAAGGGCAGT
>CAXTOX010000221.1:0-2393 GCA_964245885.1 uncultured Chthoniobacterales bacterium
GATCTCCTCGCCCCCCTCCCGGTGGCGCGAGGTCTTGAACCGCGGCACCGGGGCATGCAACGGCCAGCCGCGCAGCCGGCCCAAAGACTCGACCCCCTCCGCAAACCGCTCGTGGACCCCAACGAAATCGAATCGTTCCAGGTTGCGCAACGCCAGCGGCAGTAAATCCTCCGGCGGCTGGTCGGCGTCCGTCGCGCCCGAGAACAGGAACGTCTGCTCGTTGGACCACGACGAGCAGCGTCCCGGCTGCGTCCACTTGTCGAGCGCCCGTTCGAGGCTCCACTCCTCGTTGATGACCGCGCGCCGGTCGCTGTCCAGGTCGCCTTCCTTGAAGAAGTGGTACATGGAGACGATCCGATCCACCGGCTCCCGCAGGAAGGTGAAGAAGAACGTCGTCTTAAAAAGGCGGTCGGGGACCCGGCCGACGTTGAAGTGCCCCGTGATCACGGGGTAACGCTTCATCAGACTTTCCAGCGAGACCTTCTGGTAGCGGTCCTCGCCGATGTGGAAGACGTTTCTATTACCCAGGACGCTGCGCAGATAGAGCGTCAAGGCGGTGCCGGCAGACTTGGGCACGTGGAGAAAACAGCTCCGGGGCTTGGCGGTTTCGGCGTTCGTTGCTGCTGAATTCTCCTCGGCATCCATGCTGAAAGGGAAAGCCTCCAGTTCTCTCTGGAAAGCAGCATCGCAGGACGGGCAAGCTCAACCAAGCCAAAATAGGGATTGGCTCGGAGAGCCATCCCTACCTTGGTTGAAACGCCGCTGATGCGGCCCACCTCCTCAGGCGACCTTCACCGTGTTCGCGGAACGCTTGCGCAGATTCGCGTCGAGGATCTTCTTGCGCATCCGCAGCGACTTCGGCGTGGCCTCGACGTACTCGTCGGGCGCGATGTACTCCAGCGAACGCTCCAGCGTCATCACCAGCGGCGGGGCCAGCGAGATGCCCTTGCCGTCGCCCTGCGAACGCATGTTGGTCAGCTTCTTGGCCTTGCACGGGTTGACCGCCAGGTCGTCCGGCCGGGCGTTCTCGCCGATGATCATGCCCTCGTAGATCTCTTCCTGCGCGCCGATGAACAACCGCCCGCGCACCTGGATCGTGTCCAGCGAGTAGGCCGTGCTCACGCCGTTCTCCATCGCCACGAGCACCCCCTTGTCGCGGCTCGGGATTTCCCCCTTGTGCGGGCCATATTCCTTGAAGAGATGGCTGGCGATGCCGAGACCCTTGGTCACGTTGACCAGGTCCGTCTCGAAACCGATCAGGCCGCGCGTGGGAATGACCGCTTCTACCAACACCGAGTGTGGGTTGTGGACCATGTTGGTGATGTCCGCCTTCCGGCTGGCCAGGGATTGCAGGATGTCGCCCAGGTTGTCGTTGGGCACGTCGACGGTCAGGGTTTCGTAAGGTTCGAGCAGGCTGCCGTGTTCGTCGCGCTTGTAGATGACCTCGGGGCGGGAAACGAGCACCTCGAAGCCCTCGCGGCGCATCTGCTCGACGAGCACGGCGATCTGCATTTCCCCGCGCGCGCTCAACTCGAACGAACCGGCGGTGTCGGTTTCCTTGAACCCAAGCGACACGTTGGTGCGCGTCTCGCGGATCAGCCGCTCGCGGATGTTGCGCGCCGTCACGAGCTTGCCCTCGCGCCCGGCCAGGGGGCCATCGTTGACGAGGATGCCCATGGTGATCGTCGGCGGGTCGATGTCCACGAAGTGCAGCGCGGGCCGGTCTTCCTGGTCGGTGACCGTTTCGCCGATGAACACGTCTTCAAACCCGCACAGGCCGATGATGTCACCCGCTTTGGCTTCTTTGAGTTCGACTTTTTCCATGCCTTGGTGGCCGAAGAGCGCCGTGACCTTGCCGCGCTCGCGGCGGCCGTCGCCGTGCGCGACGACCACCGTGTCGTCCACGGCCACACGGCCCGAGAGGATGCGCCCGTAGGCGATTCGCCCCAGGTAATCGCTGTAATCCAGGTTGGACACGAGCATCTGGAGGAAGTCCACGCCGGAACCCGTCGGAGGCGGGATTTGCTTGATGATCTCGTCGAAGAGCGGGGTCATGTCCTTGCGCTCCTGGTCGATTTCTTTGACCGCGTAGCCGGCTTTGGCGCTGGCGTAGATCGTCGGGAAATCGAGCTGCGCGTCGCTCGCGCCCAGTTCCATGAAAAGCTCGAAGACCATGTCGAGCACCTTGTGCGGGCGGGCGTTCTCGCGGTCGATCTTGTTGATGACGACGATCACCTTCGCGCCCTGCTCCATGGCCTTCTTGAGCACGAACTTGGTCTGCGCCTGCGGGCCGTCGTGCGAATCCACGACGAGCAGCACGCCGTCGATCATGCCCATGATGCGCTCGACCTCGCCGCCGAAGTCGGCGTGGCCGGGGGTGTCGACGATGTTGA
>CAXTOX010000222.1:0-2351 GCA_964245885.1 uncultured Chthoniobacterales bacterium
GAAGGTGCAGGAGTCAGAGGAGCCAAAGGCCCGCGCCCGCGCGCCTGTGCAGCCAGGTCTTCCAGGCCAGCACGTTCCGGTCCCGAAAGCCGGGCCAGTTGAGCGGCGCGGACCTCCGGGGTGGTGATTCCTTGAGCTTGTGAGAGCGCGTCTGGCGCGTCATCACGGCGATCTCGGCCGAGGAAGGCGCACGGCCTTTCTCCTTTTCAAACGCAGCCATCGCCACTTCGACCTGTGCGCGGCGTTGACTGTAGCGGCGGCAAACTTCCGGGCTGACCCCAGCCAGCTCGAAACCCTCGATCTCTCCCGTGCGTTCGTGCCGACGTTCGACCAGCTCGTAGCCCAAGGCGCGGCAGTTCTTGGCCAGCTCATTCTGATACGCTTTCCCGGCGTAGCGGATGGCTTCGACCATTTCACGGGTTTCCAGGGAGTAGCGTTTGCCGTCCTTTCCTTGCGTGACGTTGGCGACGACATGATGGCTGTGAAGCTGGGGGTCGAGTTCCCGGCTGGCGTCGTGGCGAAACACGGCGGCGCAGACCTTTCCGGTTTCCTCGCGCTGGCGCAGGGTGACGGCTGCCTTGCCCTGCACCTGCCGGGCGGCAAAGCGTTCGAGTTCCGAGAACGCCACTTTCGCGGCGCGTTCGTGTGCCTCCGCCAACCGAGGGTCAAGCATGGACTGGACGGACACGCTTTTCGCAGCCGCGCACTGGAAATCATAGAAGCGCACTTCACCGCCACCGCGTTGCGTGAGCTTTTCCTGTCCGTCCGGCGTCAGACCCACGCGCAGGTTTTCAAAGCGCGTGTCACCCGCCTCGATGCGCTGGCCCTCGATGCCCCAAGCCCGTGCGAGTTCGCCTTGCCAGACGCCGGACACCTTTTCGTCTTCGGAATAGTAATCGTTCGCGCAAAGGTGGTTGCCCAGGTAGGTGCTGCCATCGCGGATCTTCGCCATCGTGAACATGAAAGGGGAAAAAAAGGTAAAGGGTTGCTTTTGCGGTAAAAGTCGGTATGGTTTCTCTCGCAGGCCCTGCTCCTAGCCGAAGCCTGACGCTTTGCGTCAGAGATTCATGTAGGCTAAGTGGGGCCTGTTTTGTTTGCCGGAACGAGCGCGGGCGCGGCAGGGGTAAAACTCCAGTGCAGGTAGGGAGCCTTCCAGCGAGCGGCCAGATTGACGGTCGGTGTGGAAACACCGGCGGCAAAACCCGGACAAAGGCTCTCGACTTGAGCGAGAATCGCTTTGAAGAGGGTTTCCTTGGCAACGGTGCGTTTGCCTTGCGCGCCGGTCCCGGCTTGCACCTCTTTGTGCCGTTCGTTGAGGTGGAAGGCCATCGCGCCGAGCACCACGTCTAAGCATTGAGCCAGGACATGCTCATGCGAGCGGATTTCCACGATGTTTTCCAGTTGGAGGGAAAGCCGGGCGCGCCGGATGCGGGCGTTGTCCTTGAGACCGAGCAGGAGGCCACGAAATTGCGTGACGGCTTCGTGGGTTTCCGGGAACTCGTCAAAGTGCAGACGCAAGCCCGCCGCGCCTTCGGAGGCGGGCCGGTGGAGCAGGCCCACGGCGTGTTTGATGAAGTGGTAGTAGAGCCGGAAATAAGCCGAGTCGATTTCCGCCGGGGTCAGGCTCAGGGGACCGAGCGCGTTGGAGCGGAACATCACGCGCACGCGCAGATGCCCGGCGCGGACTTCCGCGAAGAACGCTTCCAAAAGTGCGACGTATTTTTCCAGATAAGGGAGCGTGACCTTGGACCACTTGATTTCTCCAAAGAGGTTGAGCCGCTGCTTTTCGGCGTCGAGGGCGCGGCTGACCCGCTCGTACTGCGAGGAGCCGACCAGCACGCCGCCGTAGAAATTGGAGTAGAGACGACCGGAGGCTTCCGACTCGTCGCAGAACAGGAGGTATTCTTTGTCAGGCACGGGGAAGGTGGCGCGCGGCAAGTTCATCCTGGAAAGCCAGCGGGTTCAGACCGGCCAGCCGCGCGGCTTGAGCGAGGGTGAGCCGGTTTTCCGTGAGCAGGTATAAAGCGATCATCAGGCGGGCCTCTGCTTCCGTCAGGCGGGCGGCGCGAACCAGATCGTCGTCGAGAATCAGTTGCATCGGGTGTAGAACATCAAAGATTACGCGGCCAAGCCCAAGCTCATTTATCCTCTTTGCCCGTGCTCACACCCTCCCAACTGGACGACGCGCGGGCGACCTACGCGAGCATGGTAATTTCTGGCACGAGCTTGAGCGAGGCGGAGGCGATGGAGATTGCCGAGCGGTTCTACGCCAGCGGGGAGCCAGAGCGCATCGCTGCGTTGCGGACCCATCCCGAAATGAGTTACGAGGAGTTTGTGGCCGAGTTCCAACG
>CAXTOX010000223.1:0-2229 GCA_964245885.1 uncultured Chthoniobacterales bacterium
CGCGGCCTTCTGCCCCGGCACACCGCTGCTCGTGCCGGTGTCCGGCGCGGCCGCACCCGACCC
Source organism: uncultured Chthoniobacterales bacterium (assembly GCA_964245885.1). GTDB lineage: Bacteria > Verrucomicrobiota > Verrucomicrobiia > Chthoniobacterales > SZAS-18 > CAHJWO01. Next base: position 64 of record CAXTOX010000223.1, read on the forward strand.
CGCGCTGGCCGCCACGATGGAAACCCTGGTCCGGCTGATCGGCGAGTTCGGCGAACGCTGCCGCACGCAGTTCGCCCTCCAGTCCGTGCAGGCGCGCCTGGGCGCGTTCCTGGAACACACCCCGGCGCTGGTCGCCATCAAGGACGAACACGGCCGTTTTGTGTACGTCAACCCGCGGCTGGAGGAGACCTTCGGCACGCGGCCGGGCGAACTCCTGGGCAAGCGTGACGCGGACTGGCTGCCGGCGGACATCGCCGCCAACGCGCTCGCCGCCGACACGAGGGTGATGGCCGAGGACCGGCCGCTGGAATTCATCGAAGAAGCGCCCAGCCCGGACGGCGTGCACACGCACTGGCTGAGCATCAAGTTCCCCATCCGCCAGCCCGACGGCACCCGCTGGCTGGGCGTGGTGGCGCTCGACATCACCGCCCGCCGGCGGATGGAGGAGGACCTGCGCCAGGCCAAGGCCGTGGCGGAGGCGGCCACGCGGGCCCGCAGCCAGTTCCTGGCGAACATGAGCCACGAGATCCGCACGCCCATGAACGGCATCCTGGGCATGAACGGCCTGCTGCTCGACACCGGGCTGAACTCGCAGCAGCGCGACTACGGCGAGGCGATCCGCGAGAGCGCCAACTCGCTGCTGACCCTCATCAACGACATCCTCGATTTCTCCAAGATCGAGGCCGGCAAGCTGGTCTTCGAGGAAACGGACTTCGACCTGCGCGACGCGGTCGAGAGCACCCTGGAAATCCTCGCCAGCGGCGCGCAGTCCAAGGGCCTCGAACTCGTCGGCGGCGTGGAGCCGGGCGTGCCGGTGCGTCTGCGCGGCGACGCGGGCCGACTGCGGCAGGTGATGACCAACCTGCTCAGCAACGCGATCAAGTTCACCCGGCGCGGCGAGGTGGTGCTGCGGGTGAGCTGCCCGGAGCGAACCGACGGCGACGCGACCCTGCGCTTCGAGGTGACGGACTCCGGCGTCGGGCTGACGCGGGAGGCGTGCTCGCGGTTGTTCCAGGCGTTCGTGCAGGCGGATAATTCCACCACGCGGCGGTTCGGCGGCACGGGCCTGGGCCTGGCGATCTGCCGGGAACTGGTCGAGAAGATGGGCGGGCGAATCGGCGTGGAAAGCCAGCTGCGCAAGGGCTCGACGTTCTGGTTCACGATCCGGCTGGCCAAGGCGAACGCGGCGGCGGCGGAACCGCCGGAGCCCAGGCTGCCGCCCGACACCCGCGTGCTCGTGGTGGACGACAACGCGGCCAGCCGGCAGTTCTTGCATCGGCAGGTGGTTTCCTGGGCCGTGCGCAACGGCAGCGCGCCCGACGGCGAGCAGGCCCTGTCGTTGCTGCGCGAAGCGGCCGTGGCGGGGCAGCCCTACGACGCCGCCATCGTGGACTGGCAGATGCCGGGCATGGACGGCCTGGCGTTCGCGCGGGCGGTGCGCGCCGACCCGCTCATCGCGGCGACGCCGCTGGTGCTGCTGACCCCCTTCGGCAAGCCGCCGCCCGCGAGCGTTTTGGCCGAGACGGGCATCACGGCGAGCCGCGCCAAACCCACGCGGCCGGCCGCGCTGCTGGAGAGCATCGCCGGGCTGCTCGTGCCCGCCTCCGAGGGCGCGGGGCCGGCGCGGGGGGCGCGGAAGCTGCCTCTGCAAACCCGGGTGCTGCCGGCGCCCAACGGCCGGCGGGTCCTGGTGGCCGAGGACAACGCGGTCAACCAGCGCGTGGCCCTGGGGCAGTTGCGCAAGCTGGGCTACGCCGCCGACACGGTCGGCAACGGCCTGGAAGCGTTGGAAGCACTGGAACGGTTTGCCTACGATGTCGTGCTCATGGACTGCCACATGCCGGAGATGGACGGCTACGAGGCGACGGAAACGATCCGGCAGCGCGAATGCCGCCAGGGCAAAGGGGCACGTCGTACCCGGATCATCGCCATGACGGCTAACGCGATGCAGGGCGATCGGGAAAAGTGTCTGGCGGCCGGGATGGATGATTACATCAGCAAGCCGGTGAAGCTGGCCGACTTGCAGGCAGCGTTGGCCAGGGAAGCCGCGGCGTCTGTGCCGTAGGCGGTGCAGCCAGCCGATAGGTCGGATGGGACCTGCAGCGGTTTCCATTTGCTCGTAGGGCTTGTAGCCCCGGCAGGGGCGCAAGCGTTTAGCCCACGGCG
>CAXTOX010000224.1:0-223 GCA_964245885.1 uncultured Chthoniobacterales bacterium
CGCCCAGCGCCCAGCCTAGATCGGGCAAGTAGGCTTCGGCCCACCAGCCGTCCAGTTCGGAGAAGTTGAGGCCGCCGTTGACCAGCACCTTCATGCCGCTCGTGCCGCACGCCTCCCAGGGCCGCCGTGGGGTGTTCAGCCACACATCCATGCCTTGCACCAGACGCGCCGCCAACTGCATGTCGTAGTCGCTCAGGAAGACGACGTAATCTTGCCCCGGTTT
>CAXTOX010000224.1:233-2108 GCA_964245885.1 uncultured Chthoniobacterales bacterium
ACGTAGAGGGTGGAAGGATGTGCCTGTGTCATCATGGGGTTGGCTCTGCCTTGTGGATGCGAGCTGGCGAGGTGAAACTCACCGCTCTGGCAACTGTTCGAGTCCAACACCAGAGGGCTCGGAGTCGATCTTGCAGTAGACGGGCAGTCTGATCTTGCCCCGGTTTTGAGGGCCAGGCGGAGTGCGGGGTTGAAGGTGTTTTAGTTCAGGTGGTGCTCGAAGTCCACGGGGGAGTAAAAGCCGAGGGCGCCGTGGAGCCGCACGCGGTGGTAAAAGACCTCGATGTAAGAGGAAGAGCGCGCTTCTGGCTGCGGCACGTGTCGAGTACACCTGCCCAATCGATGAGTGCGGTTTTCATCGTGGCCCAGAAGCCCTCCATTTTGGCGTTGTCGCAGCCGTTGCCTGCACGGCTCATGCGCGCGACCACGCCGTGGGAGCGCCGCCGTTCGCGGTACGCATCGCCGGCGTGCCGGCGGCCGCGGTCCGAGTGGTGGAGCAACCCGGGCGCGGGCCGCTGCGCCGCAACCGCACGCTCGAAAGCGCGGGCGACCGGCGCGGTAGGCATGGCGTCATCCGCGGCCCAGCCGACGATCCGACGACTGCACGCGTCGAGCACGCCCGCCACGCAGAGCCAACCCTCCTTGGTGGCGACGCCGGTGAGGTCCGCTGGCCACACCTCGCCAGGGTGCGCCGGTGGCTCCGCCCGGTCGGCCAAGCGGTTGGGTGCGCTGCTGGGGCACAGATGGCGACCGTCGGTGGCACGAGGGCGAAAGCGCCGCTTTTGCCGGGCACGCCGCCCCGGCGCGGCGCATGAGCCGCGCGACCCGGCGGCGACCACGCGGTTCCCCCACGCGGCGGAGCGCCACCGCCAATCGGGGACTGCCGTAGGTGCGCCCGCTCGCCTCGAAAAGCTCGCGCGCCTTGCCGCTCAGCCGCACGTTCTCGCGGGCACGTAGACGCTCGGCCTTCTTTGGCGCGGCGGAGAAGGCGCGGCGCGTCACGCCGAGCGTGCGGCAGAGTAGGCGCACGCCGTGCTCTCCCGCCAAGGATCTGATCACGCCGAGCTTCATCGCGGGGGTTCGCAGAAGAGGGCGACCGCTTTTTTTAGGATCGTGCGCTGCGCGCGCAGAGCGGCGCACTCGCGTTCCTGCACGCGAAGGCGCCGCTCGCGTGCCTGCACGCTGACGCCAGGGGCAGAGGCGGCTGCCGGGGCGGGCCCATAGAGCTTCTTCCCGCGTCCGACGCTGTAGGGGCTCACGCCCAGATCATGCGCCGCCTGCGTGTCACTGGCGCCAGGGCGGCTCGCCAGGGCCGCCGCCTCGCGCTCAAACTCCTCGGCAAATCTCCTGCCAAACTTGCCTTGCGTTGTTGCCATCTCGGTTGTGCTTCCTGTTTGTAGCACATCCGCTGGTCCTCAAAACCGGGGCAAGATCACTAGTCCGCTATCCCAGGGCCCGCCGGTTGCTGATCACCGCCGATGGTGGCAGCAGCAACAGCGCTCGCTGTCATCTTTGGAAATGGTGCCTGGCCCAACTGAGCACCGAACTCGAACTGGAGATTAGCGTCTGCCATTTTTCCCGGCGACCAGCAAGTGGAACAAGATCGAGCATCGGCTCTTCTGTCACATCACCCAGAACTGGCGGGGCAAGGCTTTGGTGAGCCATGAAGTCACCGTGGAATTGATCGCTGCCACGACGACGCAAGCTGGTTTGAAAGTGCGAGCCGAGTCCGACCAGTCCCACTACGAAACAAACATCAAACCAACTCCAGAGCAGATGGAATCAATCAGGATGATCCGCGCCGACTTTCACGGAGAATGGAACTATACCATCCATCCTTGACCCACGATCTGTATCATGTTATTTCTGGACGATT